>DASYLE010000047.1:0-33871 GCA_036009745.1 Luteibacter sp.
CCGATCACCCGGATGCGCCTGCGCGCCGAGGCACTGGACGAATCGATCGAACGGACCAAGCTCATCGACGACCTCGCCGAGATGGAGCACCTCGTCCGCGACGGCGTCGCCTATGCGCGGAGCGTGCATGGCGCCTCCGAGCCTGCCCAGCGCATCGACCCGGATGCCTTCCTCGAGAGCCTGGTTTTCGACTACCAGGACACCGGCAAGCCCGTGAGCCTGGAAGGACGCATGAACGGCCCGGCCATGGTGAGGCCCCACGCACTTCGGCGCGTCCTGGGAAACCTCATCGATAACGCGATCAAGTACGGTGGCTCGGCGGAAGTCAGCGCTTCACGCGATGACAGCGGCTCTCTCCGCATTGTCGTCGCCGATCGCGGTCCAGGCATCCCCGAGCCGGAGCTCGAATCGGTACTCCAGCCGTTCTACCGGCTCGAGAACTCACGCAATCGCGATACCGGAGGTGCCGGCCTGGGGCTGGCGATCGCCGCGCAACTCGTTACTTCGATCGGCGGTGTGCTGACGTTGGAGAACCGCGTCGGCGGCGGTCTCCAGGCAACGGTCCAGTTGCCTTGACCGTCGCTCAGCTGGACTGAACCCATGTGGATTCGATGTCGTTCTTCACCACCGCACCGATTTCCGCGCTCGGAACATCGGGCGATTCGATGATGCGTCCATGGCGCATCCCGAAGAAATCACCGCCACGGCGGTAGGTCGCGGTCCAGGTGATGCGACCCGAACTCGCCTGCTCGTAGTCGCCTTCGTACGTGAAGCCATTGGCGGTCTTGCCGGAAACGCTTGGCATGGCCGGCTCCCCTTGAGTAGGTCCGGCCACCAGCATAGGCCTTTATAGCCTTCCGGACAGTGCCACCGCGGCGGGCGGGAGCCGCTGTCCTATTTCGCCGTGACCGAAACGTCGACGATCTGCGGCGTCGGTGTACCCGACCGCCCCTCGACATTGAGTCGCACGTAACGCGCGGGCGGCGACTCCGATGGGCCGGCGAAGCGGTCCGTGCTGCCGGCGGGACGGGACTTGCCGGTACCCACCGGCCACCAGGCCTTCCCATCGCCGGACGCTTCGACCGTATAGGTGAAGTCGTTCGCGGCGCCGCGCTCGACATTCACCGTGCCGATGCGGGTCGGCGCCTGCAAGCTCAAGGTCAGCGAACCCTTGCCGCCCAGCGGCGACCAGCTGGTGGCGATCGAACCATCCGCGGCAGCCACCGCCGGATTGGCCGCTACCGACGAACTCGCCGTGGCCACCTGGCAACGGACGAGGTTATCGGTCGGCTGCAGGTCGGGCTTGCGCGTCTCCAGCGTCAACGGCGTCCCAGGCGACAGCGTGCGGCTGCCATTGCGTGTGGTGATGGGCATGGCGGCGCCCGATTCCAGCGTGACCGTCGTCGCCTCGCGGGTGATGTGCATGGAGAACACCCGTCCCTGCCAGCGCAAGCCATGCAAGGTCAGGCCGGCCATTTGCGGCGGCAGGCTCGGATCCAGCTCGATCGCATCGACGCCGAAGCGCAGGCCGCTGAAGCCGTAGAGGAATTGCTGGAGGACGCCACCGGTACCGGTGAGGAAGTTCACCGCGCCACCTTCGTTCGTCTCGCTCGTCTGGTAGTACGGGGCGCGCAACTGCGGCAGGTAACTGCGAATCATGTAGGTATAGGCGGCACAGCCGGGCAGATCCAGCGCCGAGGTCGCAATCGAATGGATCGCGTCCGTCATCGCCGGGCCGTTCGCACGCGTGCGCGGCACGTAATAGTTGAGGTCGTTCAGCGCGACCTGCTTCGGCATCGGGTAGTGCAATGGGTAGGTCATCAACACGACATCCGCCTGCTTGACCGTTTCACCGGCGTAGCCGTCGTATTCGAGGTGGCGCTGGTTGACCGTGTCGAAGGGGATGGTTTTGACCAGCCCGTCGGCGACTTCAGCCCAGCGCGGCGAGGCCGGTTGTCCAAGCAGCTTCGCCGCCGCCATGGCGTGGCGGATCGCCTGCGAAGCGGCGGCATTCGTGTAAGCGGAGTTGTCCACGCCGAAATGGTCCTCGTCCGGCGGCTGTACTTTTTTCACCGCGAAACCGCCGCCGGGTGCGGGCGTCGCCACGCTGACCCAGAAATCGGCGATGCCCGAGAGCAAGGGAAAGCCACGCTTGGCGAGCCATTCACGATCGCCGGTGGCCGCGAAGTACTGCCACGCGGCGAGTGCGATATCGGCCTGCAGGTGGAACTCCTGGCTACAGCTATAGTTTGGATCGCTCAGTATCTTGTCGTTCTCGTCGGCGACGGTGCCGTAACAGTCCTGGTGGATCGAGCCATCGTCCGCCGCGGTCCACGGGTAGAAAGCACCCGCGTGCCCGTTGGCCGATGCGTTGCGCCTTGCTGCCGCCAGCGTGTTGAAACGGTAGTCCACCATCGTGCGCGCGACTTCCGGATGGTTGGCCAGCAGCGCCGGCATCATCCAGGTATCCGAGTCCCAGAACGCCATGCCGCCATAGCTGTCGCTGCTCAGGCCGGAAGGGGCGAGCACGCCGGGCGCGTCGTCGCGGATGCTGGCGTAAAGATCGTAGATACCGGCACGCACGACCGTCTGCAATGGCACATCGCCGGCGATCTCGATATCGCCCTTCCAGATCAGGTCCCAAGCCTTGCGACTCTCTTCCAGCAAGGCCGTCGCACCCGCCGTGGCGGCGGCACCGGCTTCGCGCTCGACCAGCGCTTGTGGATCGGGAGAGTCCTTGGCGGTCGCTACGGCGACGTACTTGGTGAAGGTATAGGTCTTGCCGCTTTCGACCTTGAGCGTGACCCGCTCGCCGGCGCTCAGGGGCTTGTCGAGCGCGACCGCTTCATCGTTCGACGGTGCCTGTGCGGGAATAGCCAGTACGGACGCTACCGCGACAGCGACCGACGTACCTTCGGTCTGCGCGGTCACCAGGCTGCGATGGTTGCGGATGTCGACCTTCGCATCGCCCGGAACCAGCCTGAGCGCACCGGCGCCATCAAGCAGGCTGGTTATCTTCAGCGCGCCGCTCCACTGCGGCGTCAGCGTGAGGGTGACCACGCCAACGTGCTTGCGCGCACGATTGTTGAACACGCGGTATTCGAAAACGGTTTTCTCGCCGCCAGGCGCGGTCCAGGTTCCCGAGGTCGTCACCTCACCCGTGCGCAGGTCGGCGACCTGCCGGTAACCGGCGATATCGGCGAGCTTCGCGGTGACCGGCGTGTATTCGCCGGAAGGCACGGCGAAGTCCAGCGAACTCCAGGTCGGCATGAGGGCTGGCGCGCGCTTGGCGTGATCGGGATAGATCGTCGAGAACTTGCCCAGCGCATAGAGTCCGGCGACCATCGCCTGCACGCCGCGATCGCGGTCGATCGGCCAGTAGGTCTTGCCGACGTTGGCCTGGTAGCCGGCACCGGCCGGCGGTATGCGCTGGCTGAAGTAGCCGTTGCCGACGTATGGCATGCCCGTTTCATCCGGCGCGAACGCGGTCGAGGTCAGTTGCCATTCGCCTGGTTCCGCCGCCGACGCGTCGAAGACAGGGCCCATGCATAGCGCAAGCAGGAGCACGGCTCCGCGAACGAGTTTCGAACCAATCACGTCAGCTAACCCCATCTTGGACGGGCACAAGCGCCCTTCATGCGCGCCGACCGTGTACGACGATCGACAACGAACACTGGCTTACCATGATGGGAGCCGTGGTCGCAAGACTTTCGGCACGTTGGTGACGTCGCCCTGCCCTAGCCCGACCAGTGAAACACATCGCCACGGCGGTCCTCGCGCGGCGCGACAGCCGACTTGGCGATGGCCGTGAAACTGTGCGTCCAGTAGTCGCCCACACCAAGGCGGGATGCAGCGATGCTGGTCAGCAATCCGTCGATCAGGTCCAGCCGGAAGATCAGGAGGATCAGTAACAGGTAGACCACGGCGCCGCCACAGGGAAACGCCAGCTCGAACCAGCCGAATGCCACCCAAGGCATGTCGATGCCGCCGAAAAGCTTCATCACGAACATGCCCACCATGCCCAGGGCCAGGCAAAAGGCAAAAAACCAGGCGACATACTTCAAGTCACGGATGAATTGTCCCAGTCCGGTGCCACCGTTGGGAGGCAAGGCCAGGGCACCGTCTTCGGCGCGGTAGACCGCCAGCAGATTGTGGCCGTGCACGACCAGCTCCAGCGTATCGCCTGGCTTTCCCACCGATCCGCCCAACCAGCCACGGTACTGCCTGCCCTCCAGCGAAACCTGCACCCACCAGGCCTGCGCCCTGGAGTAGACGCCGATATTGGTGGGAAGAGGTCTTCCCATCCCGGCCTGGACAAAGGGCATGAAAATGGAAAGAAAGGCAGCGATCCGTGTCAGGATCGGATGGCGAAGCATGGATTGTGCGGCGAGATCCTCGACCACTCCGGTCGCACGGCGGTACCCAGACAGCATGAATCGTCCTCTTGATCGGCCACCTCGCAGCTTAACCGGTGACCGCATCGAACGATCATGAAACTTCCCTAATCCTGTCCGATCACCACTTCGCTGATCTGCAATACGGGCTGCAGATCGGTGTAGTTGGGTATATCGCCAAGAATGTCCGCCGCGTGGGGCCCGAAGCCGGCCTTGAAGCTTTCGACCGAGTCGCAGTAGATATGGCACATGCCCACGTAGGCCGGTGGCGAATCGGGCTCGCCGCCGGCAAGGCCGCGGTCGACGGTATAGAACAGGCAGGCGTCGCCCATTTTCTGTTTCAACAGGGGCATGTGCTTGTGCGCGTAATAATCGTGATCGAAACGCGCGCCAGGCTTGTTCGGGTACATCACGCTGACCTTGACCATCCGGACGGCTCCTCATGCTGGACTGAAGTACGCCGATCCTGCGCCGCACGGGCGCGATGGGCAAGCGTCCCGGGCGCCGAATGGCTATGCTGCGCCTGAACCGGTCAGCCCCAGTGGAGGATGAACGATGTTTCGGATCAAGCGTATTTACGACGACGCCGCACCCGATGACGGTATCCGGGTACTGGTCGACCGGCTCTGGCCGCGCGGCATAAAGAAGGTGGACGCGCGGCTGGATCACTGGCTCAAGGATGTGGCGCCCTCGCCTGAGCTGCGGGTCTGGTTCGACCATAAACCCGAGCGGTTCGAGAAGTTTCGTGAGCAGTACGTCGGCGAACTGTCAGGCAACCCGGCGTTGGCCGAGCTTGCCAGGCTCGGCAAGGGCAAGATCGTCACATTGCTCTACGGTGCGCGGGACCCGGAGATCAACCATGCCGTGGTACTGCAATCGGTGCTGCGCAACATGTCGGCGAAGAAAGGCTGAGCGCGGGAGGTTCAGCTTTCTTCGTGTCCCGGCTCCCAAGGATCGAGCTCGCCATTGGTGTCGAACGCGCCGTCGACATATTCGTCGACCAGCAGCCCGGCGCGCTGCTGTAGCCAGCTTTCCCTGAGTCCAGGATCAAGCTCCTTCAGCTCCTCGCTGAAATCCTCTTCGTAGATCACTCGATCGTCGATGACCAGTTGCACGACCGGATCCGCGATCACGGAGGTCAAAGCGCTATCTTGCTTTCGAGTCATCCGGGCCTCCTGAAAATCGCCTCGAGCCTGCGCTTGAGTAGCGCGGGAAATCGCTCCCGCCATACCGCATTGGCCGGCGACGGATGCGGCAAGGGATAAAGTGTCAGCCAACGTTGCGCGTGTTCGGTGGCCAGATGTACCCGAAGCGTTTCTTCGTAGCGATGCGTGCCGGACCAGAAGTCTGCCATGCGCCGCTGTTCCGCCGGCGCTTGCCCAAGCACGAACCACTCGAAGGCCTGGGTGCCGAGGGTCAGCACATGCTCGCCCTGCCAGTGTCCCAGCATCGTGTCGCGAATCAAGGGCTGGAATGCGCGAATGACTGAAGCCGGCCACGCCTTGTTGCCTGCGCGTTTGTACGGCACGGTGCTGAGCCAGAAGACCGGGAGATCCTCATGCCGCGGGGCAAACCGCGCGATAGTCTCGCGCAACCCACGCCCGGCCGCACCGACGAAGGGTATGCCGGCCTCGACCTCGTTGCGTCCCGGATCCCTGCCGAACATGCATACCGTCGCATTCGCCGGGCCGAGGCCAAGGACGGGTGAAAGCGGATCGCGGCCAGCAGCGGCGTACGCCGGCGTGTCCAGTCCCGGAAGATCCGCGGCCAGCTTGCGGAAACGTGATAACTCGGTCGTCGACAGGTTCATAGGCCACGTAAATAACACCAAACGCGAACCCAGGCTCTTCCCTTCGCCTGGAGGGAGAAGCTGCCCGCAGGGCGGATGAGGGGAAACCAGACGAAGCGGCAACCTGGCTCCTCCTCATGTCGGCAATCATTTTCCCTGGTAGCTCACACGCCAGACCGCATTCGAGCCATCGTCGCTGACCAGCAACGAGCCGTCGGCCGCTTCGGTGACGCCGACCGGGCGCCCCCAGGCCTGGCCATTGGGCAGGACGAAGCCGGTCAGGAAATCCTCGTACTCGCCGGTCGCCCGGTTACCGCCGTGGCGGGGCACGCGGATGACTTCATAACCGCCGCGCGCGGAGCGGTTCCACGAGCCATGTTCGGCGGCGAAGATATCGCCGCGGTATTCCGCCGGAAACTGCTTGCCCTCATAGAAGGTGAGCTGCAAGGAGGCACTGTGCGGATTGATCAGCACGTCCGGCACGATCGCCTTGTTCGCCAGTTCCGGATGCTTGCCGGCATGACGGGGATCCTGGTGCGCGCCCATGTACCACCACGGCCAGCCGTAGAAACCACCTTCCTGCACATGGGTGATGTAGTCAGGCACCAGGTTGTCGCCGAGGCCATCGCGCTCATTCACCGAGCACCACAGCTCGCCAGTCTTCGGATCGATGGCCAGGCCGACGGCGTTGCGGATGCCCGAAGCATAGACAAGCATGTCCGAGCCGTCCGGGTGGAAGACCAGGATATCGGCGCGGTTCTTTTCCGCCGGCGAGGTATCCGGGTCATCGACGTTCGAGGCAGATCCCACCGACACGTACATGCGGCTGCCATCCGGCGAGAAGCGGATATCGCGGGTCGAATGACCTTCGCCAGCCGGCAGGCTGGCGATATGTTCCGGCTTGCCGCGGGCCTGTACGTCGCCGCTGTGATACGGGATGCGGACCACTTCGTCCGTATTGCCGACATAGACCCACTGCGGGTTTGGGCCAGCAGGATAGAAGGCGATGCCGAAGGGCTTGTTGAGCCCGGTGATGAAGGCGTGCGTTTCCTTCGGATGGCCATCCGCGGTCACACCGCGAAAGACGGTCAGCCGGCCGGCGCGTGTTTCGGCAACGAAGACATCGCCGTTGGGCGCGGTCCGCATCAGCCGGGGATTGTCCAGTCCGGTGGCGAAGAGATCGACCTTGAAGCCGGGCAGTGCCTTCGGCCATGCATCGGCAGGACGCGCCACGACTTGCGGCGCGTTGCCGGCGGACGGTGTCGCGAACGGCTGGGGCAGATCCGCGACGGCAATCTTCCGCGTCGTGCCGGGTGACTCGTGGCGGAAATCAGTGAACGGTGCTTTCGGCGCCGGCCAGTCGCCGGGCGTGCCTGCTGTCGCGGCGGCGGGCGGACGCGGCGGCGGCGCTTTCGCCGAACCGGCGTCGAGCGACTGCACGAAGCTCACCAGGTCCCAGCGCTGCTGCTCGGGCAGGCTGTTCCAGGCCGGCATGCCATTGCCGATATCGCCCTGGGTAATGAACCAGAACAAGGCCCCCGGCGATGCCTGCTTCACCCGCGCGCTGGCCAGTGCCGGGATATTGCCGTTGCCCTGTGCGGCGGCGCCATGGCAACTGGCACAGTTCGTCGCGTACAGCGTGCGTCCGGCGTCGATAGCCGCCGGCTGCGACGCATAAGGATTCTTCGTCGCGTCGGCCGATGGCGGTGCGTCGTGAAAACCCGCCGGGGCCGCCTGACCCACGGCATGCAAGGGCAGGCCCAGGCCGACCATCACGGCGCCAGCCAGAAACACATGGGCCAGTTTCCGGCCGCGCGGGCGCCCGGCAAGTTCTTGCGAAATGCTGTTCATGCTGCTCCTCTGGGGGCATCGACGATCAAACGGGGTCGTGTCGCGGATACCAGAAACGCAAAAGTACACCTTGCACGAAAAAGTCTCAGCCATGCCGTCGACGAAGCCGCTCTCCGCCGCATCCTTCGTCCGGTCCTGTCCGACCCGCTGTCCGCGGACAAGTTGGCGCGCAGGCACGCGTCACCTAAGTCACTGATCGCAAATGCACGATTGACCTGTCCACTGGTGGCACGGCGTTTGCTCTGTTCCTGTCGGGGCAAGGCAACCTTGCCATGACTTTGACCGAGGGTGTCCGATGCGGAGCAAACTTTTGCCGTTCTTCCTTGCAGCGGGAATGCTGTCCACCGGTGCGCACGCCGAGGACCTGGTGGATGCCTTCCGCAAGGCGATCGCCAACGACCCGGTGCTCGCCACGGCTAACGCGACCCGGCTTGCCGTGGCCGAAGGCGTGCCGCAGGCACGCTCCGCCCTGCTCCCGCAACTGTCGGTCGGACTCGACCTCGACCAGTTCCACGGTGGCGATGGCGGCAGCACGACCGATTCGAACGGCAATATCGTGCCGGCTTCGGCGGGCGGGTATACCCGCTCGCGCGATTTCAGCGCCGAACTCAGCCAGCCCATCGTCAACATGTCGAGCATTGCCTCGCTACGGGCAGCGCAATCCACGCGCGATGCGCAGGATGAAACCGATCGCGCGGCCTTGCAGAACCTCTACGTCCGCGTGACCACCGCTTACTTCAATGTGCTGGTGGCGCAGGACGAACTCGAGGTCGACAAGTCCTATGAAGATGCCTACAAGCAGGAGTTCGAGCAGTCGACCGAGCGCTTCAAGGATGGCCTCGCCGCCGAGTCCGACGTCAACCAGTCCAAGGCGTATTACCAGTTCATCAAATCCCAGCGGATCACCGCGATGGATCAGCTCAAGGACGCACGCCGCGCGCTGGAGCAGATCACCGGCGAGCCGACACCGGTACTGAAGACGCTGCGCGAGGACCTGCCGATGCAGGCGCCGACGCCCAACGATGCCAATGCATGGGTCGATGCGGCGATGCAGACCAACCCGACGATCCTTTCGGCACGCTACGCGGTCAGGGCCGACGAGCATCGCATCCATGCGGCTCGCGCAGGCCACCTGCCGACACTGAATCTCGGCGTGGGTTACAGCAAGTTCGGCACCTGGTCGAACGCGATGCCCGGCAGCTCGGCCTACGGCACCGGCACGACCACCTTCGGCCTGACGCTTACCGTGCCGATCTCCACCGGCGGCCTGACCCAGTCACAGGTGCGCCAGGCCATCGCCCAGCGCGATGCCGACGAAGGCGTGCTGGAAAGCCAGCGCCGGCAGGCCGCGCGCGATGCCAATAATTTCTTCACCCAGATCGTCGACGGCGTGGAACAGGTGCAAAGCGCGCGCGAATCGGTCGAAGCGGCCAAGCGCTCATTGGCGTCGATGCGCGCCGGCAACGACATCGGCACGCAGAGCCTGACCAACGTCGTCGTCGCCATCCAGGTGCTCGCCGAGGCACAGAGCGAATACACCCTGGTCCGCCACCAGTTCATCCTCAACAAACTGCTGCTCAAGCAGGCCGCCGGCACGATCGCCCTGGCCGATGTCGAGGACGTCAATCGCCTGCTCGAATAGACAACCCATTTATGACGTTGGCCGGGCGAGGGAGTCGATCAGGGCGCTCCAGGTGGCGCGAGATCCAGGGCCGCTGAAATCACGTCCGCGTATTTGAGGCCGGCGCCTGTATTGAACAGGACGACCCGGTCCGATGCATCGAGTACGCCGGCGGCCAGCAGCTGAGCGTACGCAGCCGTCGCCGCCGCGCCTTCGGGGGACAGGAAGATGCCTTCGTTCTTCGCCCAGTCCCTGAGCGAGGTAAAGATTTCCTCGTCGGAAACGGCAACCGCCATGCCGCCGGAGGCGCGGACGATATCCAGCACGATGTAGTCGCCATAGGCCTTGGGGACGCGCAGTCCGGAGGCCGCGGTCTCGGGGTTCGTCCACATCCGGCTCGCGGCGGCGCCCTCGTCGAACGCCTGCACGATCGGCGCGCAGCCCGTGGACTGGATGGCGAACATGCGCGGTCGCTTGCCTGGCTTCACCCAACCGAGTTGCTCCATCTCCTCGAAGGCCTTCCACATGCCGATCATGCCCACGCCTCCGCCGGTCGGATAGAACACCGCATCGGGATATTCCCAGTCCAGCTGCTCGACGAGTTCATAACCCATGGTCTTCTTTCCCTCCACGCGAAAAGGCTCCTTGAGCGTGGAGACATCGAACCAGCCTTCGGCCTGCTTGCGCTCACCGACCATGCGCGCGCAATCGGAGATGACACCATCGACGAGGGTCACGTTGGCGCCGTAGGCCATGGCCTCGACATAGTTGGCCAGGGGAACATCGCGCGGCATGAAAATATACGCGTCGATATCCGATGCCGCGGCGTATGCCGCCAGCGCGCCCGCGGCGTTGCCCGCGGATGGAATCGCCAGTTTGCGCAGGCCGTAGTGTCGCGCCATCGTCACCGCCAGGGCCAGGCCGCGCGCCTTGAACGAGCCGGTGGGATTGGTGCCCTCCTCCTTGAGGAAAACACCTCGATGCCGCTTGCTGCGCAGCATTGGCGTCCAACCTTCGCCAAGCGTTACCGGCTCGACATCCGGAAGCACGGCGCGGTAGCGCCACATACCGCTCCAGGTCGAATTCATTGCTTCACCGACAACCTCGGCCGGCGAACTGCCGACAAGCGATGTCAGGTCGTACCTGACATAGAGCGCACCGGCGGGTTGGTCGGGACATGCCGTACAAAGCGTTTGCGGCGTTTCCGCCGAGAGCCGGGCGTGGCAGCGTGAGCATTCAAGATAGGCGATGGCAGGCACGGGAACTCCACGGGGTGAGGGCGATAGTCACGTTTCGGTATCGGCAGGCGGTCCGTTGCGACGCTCCCAGGTGGCGACCACGGCGGCCGCCACGGAATTGCCCAGGACGTTGGTGGCCGAGCGCCCCATGTCGAGGATATGGTCGACCGCCAGGATCAGGGCTATCCCGGCATCGGGAATGTTGAAGTAGTGCAAGGTCACCGCGACCACCGCCAGGGCAGCGCGCGGCACGCCGGCCACGCCCTTGGTGGTCACCATGAGCAGCCCGAACAGGGTCAGCTGCTGGACCAGGGTGAGGTCGATGCCATAGGCCTGCGCGATAAACAGGAACGCGAACGCGCAGTACATCATCGCGCCGTCGAGGTTGAACGAATAGCCGAGCGGCAAGACAAAACTCGCGATACGTCGCGGAATGCCGAAGGCCACCAGCTCCTCCAGCAGACGTGGAAAAGCGACTTCGGAAGACGACGTGGCGAACGCGAGCAAGGTGGTCTGCCGGATACCGGCGAGCAGGCGCAGGCCACGTGAACCGACGACGAGCAGAAGGGCCGCGATCAGCAGGGCCCAGAGGATGCCCAGCGAAAGATAGAAGCCGGCAACGAAACGCGCATACGTCCCGATGATGCCGATGCCGTGCGCGATAACCGTGCTTGCGAGCGCCGCGAAGATGGCCAGCGGCGCGGCGCGCATGACGTAGTCCGTCACCCGGAACATGACCGCGGTCAGTTGTTCGAGCGCGTCGACCAGCAGTCGCACCCTGTCCTTCATCGCCGCCGCGGCGGTACCTGCGAAGATAGCGAAGACGACGATCTGCAGGATCTCGTTACCGGCCATGGCTTCGAAGATGGAGCTCGGGATCAGGTGCGCCACGAAGTCGGCGAAGGTGAATCCGGCATGGGCGATCTCGCCCGCGGCCGCGCGCGGCATCGGCGCGTGAATACCCGCGCCGGGCTGCAGCCAGTGCGCCATCAACAGGCCGATCGCCAGGGAGAGGCAGGACGCCCCGATGAACCACAGAAGCGCCTTGAGGCCGATGCGCCCGATGTCGGTGGTGCCACCCATTCGCGCGATCGCGGTCACCAGCGAGCAGAAAACGATCGGCGCGATGATCATCTTGATCAGCCGCAGGAAGGCATCGGTGACGACGGAAAGATTCGCCGCGACGCTGGCGGCATGCGGCAAGTCCAGACTGCGGTTGCCCAGCCAGCCGACAGCGATGCCGAGGAACGTGGCGATGACCAGCCAGAGCGTAAAGCGGCGCTGGCTGCTGCGGATCAACGGCTCGCAGCCATCGCCATCGGAACGGGAAGCTGTAATCGACGACCCATGGGGGATCCATTCGGTGGCATGAAGGGCTTGCATAACGCGGCCCGGCCTGCGCTTGCAGGGCGATGCGGCCAGCCCGTTATAGCTTTTCATGGTCCGGGCGGCAATCGGAAGGCCGGCGGCGCTTACCTGTTCATGGAACGGTGACCCGTCGTCGGTGCAATGTTCCGAAATGATGCGATTGGACGTCCAGAAGGCTCTGCTTTTAGTCCGTGTCTTCGACGGAAGTCCAAATCGTGACCCTTGCATTGCGTTTTATATGACGCAGTTCACACTTTCGACCCATTTGCGTTCTTTGCGTCGACGAGATGCGAGATATGATCACTGTGTCGCGGCAAAACATCCGGGGAAGGTGTAGGCGCGCGTCATCAGACACATCCTGTACGACCAAACTATCGAGGGTACCGCCATGTCGAATGTGATCGATTTCCTGGAAATGATGGGCAAGAGTGCACAGCTGCGTCATGCATCACGCGACCAGGTCGCACACGCACTGGCTGGCACCCAGATCGATGCATCGATGCGCTCGGCGATCCTTGCCCACGACGCGTCGCAGTTGCAGTCGCTGCTTGGCCAGCGCCCGATGTTCGCGATCCAGATGGTAAGCAACGGCTAAATCGCACACGCGGTACAACATCGGCGTTGTCCGTCGACGTAGGCGACGGGCAACCGACGCGGTGGATCACGGCATGCCGCCCGTGATCGCCGTCGTCGCGCACAGGTATGGGGAACGTCGCCGCATCGCAAGCTGCGTGTATCGTAGCGACCGTCCATTACCGCGGAGCGAACGACTTGAGCACATCCCTACCTAACGGCAGCCTGGTCTGCGTCGGCATCGGCATGACCCTGGGCTCGCATATCAGCCCGCTCGCCCGCAGCCATATCGAAGGCGCGGACGTCGTCTTCGCCGGCGTGTCCGACGGCATTGTCGAGCTCTGGCTGGCCCGCATGAACAACGACGTACGCAGCCTCCAGCCCTATTACAAGGAGGGCAAGTCGCGGCTGCAGACCTATAAGCAGATGGTGGAAGTCATCCTGACCGAGGTCCGCGCCGGGAAACGCGTATGCGGCGTGTTTTACGGCCATCCCGGGGTGTTTGCCTGGGCCCCGCACAAATCGATCGAAATGGCACGCCAGGAGGGCTATGAAGCCCACATGGAACCGGGTATTTCGTCCGAGGACTGCATGTATGCCGACCTTGGCATCGACCCGGGCACCTATGGCTGCCAGCACTTCGAAGCCAGCCAGTTCATGCTCTACCGGCGGCGTGTCGACCCCAGTGCGTGGCTGATGCTCTGGCAGGTGGGACTGGCCGGCGACCAGTCGCAAGGGCGCTTCGCCACCGGCGCGGCCTATCGACAGGTGCTGGTGGATGTCCTGGCGAGGGACTATCCGCTGAACCACGAGGTCATCGTTTACCGGGCGGCGACCCTGCCCATCCAGTCGCCCCGCATCGAGCGGATGACGCTTGCCGACCTGCCCCAGGCCGATATCGGCATGTCGGAAATGGTGGCGGTGCCGCCGGCCGTCCCCATGCAGGCGGATACCGAGATTCGTGCCCGCCTGGCCGAGCTGGACCTCGCGGTGGCTGAAAGCCCGTGAACGCCGGGCGGACAAGCGGACAGGGCGAATGCCGGCCGGACCGTCCTGGCGGCCCGCTACCGGGCGCCCCGGAATAACCCATATGTCCGCCCCCGAAGCGGGATATGATCGTCATTCGCACTCCCCTGGGGAAGGGGGAGCGCGTGTCATCGAGGGTGACCTGAACAACCACTATTGGGGGGTAGTTAGATGTCAAATGTGATCGATTTTCTTGAACGCATGGGGAAAGAGGCGGCATTGCGCCGCGCCACGCCCGATGAGGTGGCGCTTGCCCTGGCGGACGCCGACGTCGAGACGCCGCTCTGCTCGGCCATCATCGCCAGGGATGCGTCGGCCTTGCAGGCACTGCTGAAACAGGGCGTGTTCTTCGCCACGCAGATGCCAAGTCGGGAAGACGACGAAAGCGAGCCGCTGGACGAGGAAGAGGAAGAGCTGCCGGAGGACGACGAGAAGCCGTCCGCGCGGTCCGATCGTCGTATCGCCGCCTCCGTCGGCTGACCCATGTCCCGGGCCGGCAGCCCGTACCGGAAGCTTTTCACAGGGGCCACGTTGCTCCTGGGATTGCTTGCGGGCGCGGCTGCCGCCGAGCCACCCGAAACGGATGGTCGGACCCAGCTGCTGCAGCAGGCAGACTCGATCAAGACATCGAACCATGTCGAGTTCGTCAAGCTCCTCGAACAGCTCGACGGCGATGCGGCGGGACTTTCCCAAGACCAACGCTGGTACCTGCGTTACCTCGATGCATGGCAGGTCGCCTATGCCGGCGACTATGACCGCGCCAGCACTCTGCTGAGCGACTTCATCGACCGCTCCCCCGATGCGACCCTGCGCTTTCGCGCCACCGCGACCCTGGTCAATATCCTGGGCATCGGGCATCGCTCCGAGGAAGCCTTCACGCGACTTAGCCAGTTGCTCGAACAGCTACCGCAGATCGTCGACCAGCATGCGCGATTCCAGGGACTTGGCGAGGCGGCGCAGATGCTCATCGCCGCAGGCCAGTACGACCTCGCGGCCGGCTATGCCGAGCAGATGCTCATGGAGATCCCCCCGGGCGAGAGCGCCTGCAAGGGCATGACCTACAAGCTTCACGCGCATTTCCGCAGCGGCCGGATGCAGACCCTGGATCCGGAGTTCCATAAAGGCGTCGAGATCTGCGTGAAATCCGGGGAGACCCTCTTCGCCAATGAACTACGTGGCGACATCGCCAGTTTCTCCATCCACCACGGCCGCGCGGCCGACGCGGTGGCGCTGCTCGAGGCGAATTACGCCGACGTCCGGCGCGCGGAGTATCCGATCCTCACCTCGCAGTTCAGTGCCCTGCTGGCCCAGGCGTACTGGAAGGCCAACGACGCGACCCGCGCGCGGAAGTTCGCCGTCGCGGCCATCGACGATGCCATCAAGAGTGAGTTCACCGAGCCGCTGAGCATGGCTTACGAACTGCTTTACCGGATCGAAGAGCAGCAAGGCAACTTCCACGCCGCGCTCGCTTACCACGAGAAATACATGGAAGCGGACAAGGGCTACCTGACCGACGTCAGCGCCAAGACACTGGCTTACCAGATCGTCAACCAGCAGGTGCAGGCGAAAAAAGGGCAGGTCGACGCGCTGAACAAGCAGAACCAGATCCTGCAACTGCAACAGGCACTCGATCACAAGGCGGTGGAAACCGGGCGGCTCTACATCATCCTGTTGCTGACCGTGCTCGCGTCCATCGGCCTGCTGCTGTATCGGCTCAAGCGTTCCCAGTTGCGCTTCATGAAGCTGGCGCGACGCGATGGCCTGACCGGCATCTGCAATCGCCAGCATTTCGTCGAGGAGGCCGAGCAGGCATTGCGCTATGCGGCCAGGTCGGCTCGAACGGCCGGGTTCATCATCATCGACCTGGACCATTTCAAACTGGTCAACGATACCCACGGCCATGCCGTGGGCGACCAGGTGCTCAAGCGCGCCGTGACCATCTGTGCCGGACACCTGAACTCATGCGATGTGTTTGGCCGCCTCGGTGGCGAGGAGTTCGGCATCCTGTTGCCCGAATGCGGCGCTCTGCAGACCTTCGATCGCGCCGAACAGATTCGCCTGGCGATCGCATCCGCATCGACCAGCGACGGCGTGCGCGATGTCACGATCACCGCCAGCCTCGGGGTATCCTCGACCGACCAGTGCGGCTACGAACTGCACCACCTCCTTGGCGAAGCGGACAATGCGCTGTACCAGGCCAAGCGCGACGGACGCAACCGGGTCGTCTCGAGCCGGGTCGACGACCATCCCCTCTCACCCTACCTGATCGAAGCAAACGGCTGACGCCCGCTCAACGATATTGCGGCGCCTCGCGCCGATCGTTCATGCCGTAATCGCGGATGACCCGGATCGCATAGGTACGGACCCCGTCGCCGGCCGCTCTTGCCGCGAATGCCTCCGCTTCGCCGATGCCGCGCCAGCTCATCAGCGTGACCGTGCGACCGATGTCGTGCAGGTGCTCGAAAGTCTCGGCATGCAACCATCCTGCGTCCGTCGCCGATGCCAGCGACCCTGCGCCAGGCGCGGCATCGACAAGGCTGAGCGCCCTCGCTTCGCCCACATCGGTCTCGTCGTGACGCATCCAGCCCACGGGCCGATCGGCAAAGGGCCCGGTGACCCGGGTAACTTCGCCCACCCGTAAATGATAGTCGGCAAGAACGACGGCACGCCCCTGCTCCTGCGCCCGCGCATGCATCGCCACGGTGCGCCAGCGCACCAGTGCCTTCTCGTCATCCCATAGCGAGAGCGACAGCAGGACACCCTTCCGCGACTGGCTTGCGAAACGCTCGTTCTCGAGGAAACCCGTGACTTTTTCCAGTTCCGGGCGCAAGGCGCCGGCGATATGCAGGTAATCCTCCTTGTGCGCCGGGTCGGGACGCACTTCGAAGACGACAGCGAACAATGAACGACGATCGGTCTCTGGTTTCATCTTTTCTCCAGGAAATGGTCGACCGCCCGGTAAAGCTCCCGGCGGCCGCTTTCCAGATGCATCAAATGGGTAGCGTCCGGCACGGTAACGACCGTTTTGTCGACCATCGGAGACATGGCGCCAGCCAGCCACGCGGCATCCGCGGGCGTGGAAGAACCGTCCCAGGCCCCGCTGACGATCAGGGTCGGCGTCATGATCCGCGCCGGGTCGTAGGCGAGCTTGCCCGACCACGCATCGAGCACGTCGGCGGACGGACCGGAGGGCACCTTGACCGAGGCCGGGCTGCGTTCGCCGCTGGTCGGGTCGGTGGCCAGATAGGTGCGCGCCCAACGCGGGAAGTCCTGTTCGACCAGGACGCCGGCATGTCCCTTGGGGACCCCACCGACGAAGCGGGTGTGCTGTTCCTCGATGGTCACCAGCGACCAGGCATCCGGCTCGCTCCGCGCGGGTCCTTCACGCTTGACGATGGCGCCGAAGAGCACCAGTCGATCAACCAGTTCCGGATGCCTCGTCGCAAACAGCGCGGCGACGATCGTGCCCCAGGAATGGGCAATGATCGTTACCCGCGGTGCGCCGGTCGAGGCCATGATATAGCGCACGGCTCGCTCGACCTGCACGGCGGCCTCGGGCGCGCGACCGAGCGGCGCACCGACCATCGGCGCATCGCCAAGCATGCCTGGATAACGCTCGGAGCCGCCGTAGCCGGCGAAATCCAGGCCAAACACATCGTAGCCACGCTCATTGAGGTCGTCCGCCCATGACGTGCCTTCGAAGCGGAACATGATCGAAAGCTCCGAGGGAAAGCTGGCGCCGTGGACGTACAGCACGGGATGGGAGCGGTCGCCGCTTGCCGGTGCCTGTTCGCGCAACAGCAACCGGGGCGTCCAGTGCCCGGCGGGCGAGCCGGGGAGTGTGTGCGAGACTTCGGCTGCCATGATGCCCGGGGACGCCAGCAACATGATCGAGAGCAGGGTGGTTTTCAGAAGGCCGTGCATGAGGGGATTCTCCTTTTCCGCACTGTTCCATGACGCACGGCACAGGTGTTTCGGTCGTCGCCGAAATATCGTGCACGCTTGCCCGCTCAACACCACAACGTGAAGGAAGGACCGGATATCGCCGGTGTCGCCGCGCTGGTCGGCGATGCGTCGCGGGCGGCGATGCTCAGCGCCCTGATGGGCGGCAAGGCGCTTTCCGCCGGCGAACTCGCCCGCGTTGCCGGGGTGACGCCACAAACGGCGACCGGTCACCTGGCCCGTCTGCAAGCCGCCGCCATGCTGCGCGTGGTGTGCCAGGGGCGTCATCGCTACTACGAACTGGCGGGCAGTGAGGTAGCGGCCCTGCTGGAAAACCTGCTTGGCCTCGCCGGCCGGATAGCTTCGCCACCACGCACCGGCCCCCGCGATATCGCACTGAAGCGGGCACGCGTGTGCTACGACCACCTTGCCGGGGAAATCGCCGTCGATCTGTATACGCGCCTGCGCGGTAACGGTGCGATCGCCGACCTCGGCACCGGTGAATCCCTGACGGCGCGGGGTATCGCTGCCTTCGACGACATCGGTGTCGGGCTTGCCACGTATGCGGGCCATCGCCCGTTATGCCGCGCATGCATCGACTGGAGCGAGCGCCGCCCGCACCTGGCCGGTCACGCCGGCGCGGCACTGCTCGATCGCCTGCAGGCCCTGGACCTGGTGCGTCGGGTAGCGGGAAGCCGTGCGGTCATCCTGACCGCGAAAGGCGAGGCACACCTGCCGAAACTGTTCACCGCCTGAGATCCTTTGTCGAAATCCGGGCCGGCCAAACGACGCGGTAGAACAGACTCATCCGAAGGAACCGCCCATGAAATTCATCTGCCTCGCCTACTACGACGAAAAAGCCTTCAAGGCCCTGCCGAAGAACGAGGTGGAGGCTATCGTCAGCCAGTGCCCGGCGCATGACGATGCGCTACGCGCAACCGGCGCGCTGCTCGTCCATGCCTCGCTGGGCAAACCTGCCGAAAGCGTCAGCATCCGGCCGCGACAGGGCAAGGTCGAGGTCACCGACGGCCCCTATGCGGAAGCCAAGGAGCTGGTCGGCGGGTTTTTCATGATCGAGGCCGAGGACATGGAGGCAGCGGTGGTTATCGCATCGAAGCATCCGGCGGCGCATCTGGGAGAACATATCGGTTGGGGCATCGAGGTAAGGCCGGTGGGGTATTGCGAAGGGCCATGAATCGTGAGTGCCCGGCTCCAACGGACTCGCGCACAGGGTGCGCTCCCACAAGTCCGCGGCAAGCCTTATGGGAGCACCCTGTGCGCGAGTCCGTTGGGGCCGCGCCTTCCTGATCGGCGGCTTTGAACAGCCATCAGTCAAAAAAAAGGGGCTTCTCGCGAAGCCCCTCTCCGTCTTACGCCGACTTCCTCATCGGCACCGATACCGACAGCGCCGGCCGGTAGGCCAGGAAGGCCACCATCGCCGTCGCGCGTCCCTGGCTGAGCGAACGCAGCGCCGTGGTATAGCCATCCAGCTTCGCCAGTGGCACGTCGGCTTCCACCTCGGTGCGATCGGCCTCGTCACGCAGGTCGACGATCTGGCCGCCGCGTCGTTGCAGGTCGCCCATCACATCGCCGATGGCCGTGGCCGGCGAACTCACCGACACGCGCATCACCGGCTCGAGCAGGACCGTGCCGGTTGCCGCCAGCGCGTTCTGCACCGCCATCTGCGCGGCACGATGGAACGCGGTTTCACTGGAGTCCACCGCATGCGCCTGGCCATCGAGCACCCGCACGCGCGCACCGACCACCGGGAAGCCGCGCGGACCTTCCTGAAGGGCCGTACGGATACCCTTCTCCACGGCCGCGGCGAAGGCTTTCGGGATCGCGCCGCCGGTCGTGCGGTCCTCGATCACGATGCTGCCATCCGCTTCCGGCGCCACCGACAACACCACGCGCGCGAATTGCCCGCTGCCGCCGGTCTGCTTGGCCAGCTTGCCTTCGATCGCTCCCGAATCGGCCGCCGGCGTTTCCTGATAGGCCACGCGCGGCGAGCCGGTACGTACCGCGACATCCCATTCGCGGCGCAGACGCTCGACCATCACTTCCAGGTGCAGTTCGCCCATGCCCCAGACCACGGTTTCGCCGGTGTCCGGATCGCTGCCGACGCGGAAGGACGGATCCTCCTGCGCCAGCCGCGCGAGCCCGGTGCCGAGGCGCAGCAGGTCCGCCTGTCGTTCGGCGGATAGCCGCCACGCCAGTACCGCGGGCTGCGTGCGGATCGCCTCCAGGCGCAGGCGCCGATCGGGCGCGGCCAGCGTTTCGCCGGTGTTCGCGTCCTTCCAGCCCGTGACCGCGACGATCTCGCCGGCTTCGGCCATATCGACCGCCTCGGTATCGCCCGCGCGCAACACCGCCAGCCGGCCGATGCGCTGCACCTTGCCGGTGCTGCTGCGCCAGACCTGGTCGCCCACGTGCAGCCGACCGGCGTACACGCGAACGAAGGCGAGCGCGCCATGCGCCTGATGGCTGACTTTGAAGACCAGTGCCGCCAGTGGCGCATCGGCATCCGGTGCCACCAGCACATCGCCGTCCTCGCCATGCGCGAGCACGGCGGGCCGATCCAGTGGCGACGGCAGGTAGTCGACGATGGCGTCGAGCAAGGGCTCGATACCCTGGTTGTGATAGGCGGACCCTGGCAACACCGGCGCGCCACGACCGGCAAGCGTCGCGCGACGCAGCGCGGCCTTCAGAAGCATGGCGTCGACAGGCAAGTCGGCGACATACGCTTCCATCAAGGCATCGTCGTGTTCCGCGACCGCAGCCACCAGCGCGTTGCGTTCGGCGGTATGCAGGCGCGATTCGTCGGGCGTGAACGCCCGCACCGCGGCCTCATTGCCGGACCACGACCATACCGACTCGCCGACCAGGTCGACCAGTCCGGTCATCTGCTCCTCTTCCAGCAGCGGACGCGCGACGATCCACGGATTCGCGCCGAGCCGTTCGCGCATTTGCACGACGACGGCATCGAAATCCGCGCCGGGACGGTCCATCTTGTTGATGAAGGCGATCAACGGCACGCCGTGCCGGCGCGCCTGGCGCCACACGGTTTCCGATTGCGGCTGCACGCCGGCGACCGCCGAGAACACGGTTACCGCGCCATCGAGCACGCGCAGGGAACGCTCCACCTCGATGGCGAAGTCGATATGGCCAGGCGTGTCGATCAGGGTCAGCCGATGGGCCTGGCCACCGGCAGGCGTCCAGGCACACTGCACCGCCGCGGCACCGATAGTGATGCCGCGCTCGCGTTCCAGGTCCATATGGTCGGTGGTGGTGGCGCCGTCATGGACTTCGCCGGTGCGGTGGATCGCCCCGGTTTTCCACAGCAACCGCTCGGTCAACGTGGTCTTGCCGGCGTCGACGTGGGCGATGATGCCCAGGTTGCGCCAGCGGCTCGTAGGGATGACATGTCGGGTGTTCATACAGTGCGTTTTCCTGAAAAGGATCGCCAGGGCAAACAAGGCGGGGACGGAAGCGAGGCACTCCGATCGGCCTGTGGCATGACCCCTGGCGGGACACGCGGGCGATCAGGATTCGCGGCGGTTCTTCATGGCACGACACTCCGGAAGCAAAACTCAGGCTAAAAAAATCGGGCAAAAAAAAGCACCCTGACGGGTGCTTGTTCGTTCGACGCAATGGCAGGGCTATCAGCCGATGCCAAAGCCTCGCCGCAGACGCGCGCACCCGTGGCGCGCCTGCAAAACAGGCGTGCGGTCGGCGATCAGTATGTGCAGCGTGCGGGACATTCTGGGGTGATCCTTGGATTGGCGGCGGATGCTACGCCTGCCGATGGTGGCTTGCAATGGCATCCGTTGTCGCTCAGCCTCCTTAAATCGAGGCGGGATGGCATCTTTTCAAGAACGCCAGACAGTTACCTGAACAGCCCCGGGGTCGAGTTGCTGTAAACTGGCTGGATAAGGCACCGTCCCACTTGCCTTCGCGCTCCCGGCGCCCAACCCCCTCTCAATGCCATTGCTCCGGCTCGCCAGGCACGCGGCCGGTATCTCCGAGTATTCATGAAAGCACCGCAGAACCTGCAGACACTGATCGACGAAGGCGTCATCGACGAGGTCCTCCGGCCGCTGAAGAGCGGCAAGGAAGCCGCCGTCTACGTCGTGCGTTCCGGCACCGATATCCGCTGCGCCAAGGTCTACAAGGATCTTGCCCAGCGCAGCTTCCAGGCGCGCGTGCAGTACCAGGAAGGCCGCAAGGTCCGTGGCAGCCGCGAGGCGCGCGCCATGGGCCGGAACACCAAGTTCGGCCGCAAGGAGGCCGAGGTCGCCTGGAAGAATGCCGAGGTCGATGCGCTGTACCGGCTGACCGACGCCGGGGTCCGCGTGCCCCAGCCTTACGGCTATTTCAACGGCGTGCTGGTCATGGAGCTGATCGTCGATGCCGAGGGGCATTCGGCGCCGCGCCTGGGCGACGTGGAGCTGACCGTGGAGCAGGCCCGCGAATTCCACGTGACCCTGATTCGCTACATCGTACTGATGCTCTGCGCCGGCCTGGTCCACGGCGATCTTTCCGAATACAACGTGCTGGTCGGACCGGAAGGCCCGGTCATCATCGACTTCCCGCAGGTCGTCAACGCCGCCGGCAATAATGCCGCGCGGGCGATGCTGCTGCGTGACGTCAACAATATCTCGGCCACGCTCGGGCGCTTCGCTCCCGAACTGGAAGACACCCGTTACGCCGAAGAGATGTGGGCGCTGCTCGAGAAGAGCGAGTTGCTGCCGGACAGCAAGCTCACCGGCGTCTTCGTCGACGACGACACCCCCGTCGACATCGACGCCATCAACGAGGCGATCGAAGATGCCCGCGACGAGGCGATCCGCCGCCAGCTCGGCCGCGAGGAAGCGGCCGGCTGAGCGATAGCGATAGGGTCAGAGTCATTTTCCACCGCGAGCACGTCGAATCCGATTACTGCTAGAGAGGAAAATGACTCAGACCCTATCGCTCGTTGGCAACGTCGGCGGCTTGCCGCAATTCGGCATCCGCATCGTTGAGCAGTTCCTTCGCACGCCCCGCGTGACCGCCCAGGCGGGAGTCGTTGTCCCGCTGCGCCTCGCCGATCAGCCGGTAGGCCTCGACGATATGGACCTGGGCCTGCCTGAGATTGCCGTGCCGGTCGCCGATATTGACCACCGGACCTTGCGCCGCCGAGACACAGGCCACCAGGGCCGCGCACAGGCCGATGCCGATAAGCGAGTTTTTCTTCTTCACGTCACGTCTCCTGGCAATGTATGGCGCCGGCTCGCCCGGCGTTCGATAAGCCGTCAACCCATCTATTCGATCGGTGCCCAGCTCTCGTCGGGGTTGTAGGTGTCGATGGCCGCGGCGACCTCGGCGGTCTTCTCGCCAAGGTCTTTCTCGTAGACGACGCCTTCGCGATTCATGATGAAGCTCATGATCCCCGACTCGCGGTAGCTGGCCGGACTGGCGACGATGGCGAAGCCGCCGGTCATCTGTCCGTCAACCACATAGCTTTTCGCACCCGTACCTGCCTTCCCGCCCTGCGCTGAGAGCACGCGAAATACATAGCCGTCGATCGTCAGCGGTTTATCCGGCGAGGCCGATGCGATATCGCTCCTGGCGAAATCGCCCATCTTGCCAAGCGGGCTCGAAGGCTGACCGGCCGGCGTCTCCCAGTACAAGCCGTCGCGCTTTCCGGATGCACTGACGATCCGGGCGGTGTACTGGTGCGCGCCGTGAAACCAGGTCTCCTCGGCATTGGCGATGGCGTTGACGGCATCGATCGCCAGCAGTTCGTTGCTGCCGATACGGCGCGCCACGATTTCGTCTGCTCCGGCTCCCGTATCGAAATACCAGCGAGCGGCAGCATCCTTCCTCAGCGGTATCGGGTAGGGGTAATTGTCCGCGCCGATATAGAGGATCTGGCTGCCGTCGGTCAACGACGCCCACCGGTTCATCTCGTCGTACTTGTCGACGAAGGATGCCAGCGCCGCCTTGTCTTCATTGGCATCGCCCGAACTGAGCACGGCCTTCGACTCGGGACCGAGGATCTTCCCGAGCGCGTTTTCGTCGCCCGTGCTGGCAGCGGCCTGCAAGGCCTGCCCGGCTTCGTCGGGGGTCGCAAACGTGGTCGCTTGCCCTCCGGCGGCCTCGGTCACCGCGACCAGGCCCGATGACAGGGCGATGGTCGCCAACAGCAGGCGCGCCGACCAGCGGACCGGTGAGCGCTTGCCGATGCTGCTTGAATACGGCGTCATGTGATTACCTTCGATGCGAGGGTGTCAACGGCGGCGCCCGCCGCCTTCGTTGCGATGCTGCGCCGGTGCGTGCGAAGCGCCACGATGCATGCCGCCACCCATGCTGGAACGGCCACGGTTGCTCTCCGCCCGACTGGATGCACCGTTGCCGCTCCAGTTCGAATGAGGTCGATTGCCGCCGAAACCGTCCGGGCGGCCGCGATCGGCATAACGATCGGCGCCATGCGGGCCGTAGCCCGGCCCGAAGCCTCCCCTGCCATAGCGGTCGCCGTAGGGCCCGTAGCCACCGCCATGGGGTCGGAAGCCATTCGGTCCATAGGGATGGGGCCCGTACGGACCGGCGCCGTGGGGACCCGGTCCCCAAGGGTGGTAACCGTTGTAGTTGTAATGGTTGCCGTGCCAGATGGTGTTACGCACGTAGGTGTTGTGGTTGTAGATGATCGTCCCGCCGCCACCGCCGCGGTAACCCCAATTGAGGTTCCAGGCGTGGAATCCCCAGCCGAATCCCCCACCAATGAATCCGCCGCCAAAGCCGGCACCGATGACGACGCCGGCGCCGAAGCCGATCGTCGGTGCGAAGTAGGTCGGCCGGTATAGAGGCACCACATATGGCGTGCCGTAAATGATGGTCGGGTTGTACTGCGGCACATAGACAACCTGCGGATCCGCCGGCTGGATCACGATCGTTTGCGGCGCCTGCTGGACGACCTTGATCTGGGTCGTGGTCTTCAGATTGCCCGCTTGCTGGGCCTTGGCACGCATGGCCTGTACCGCCGCCATCACGTCGGTTGGCTGGTTGTGGAAGGCCTCCCCAAGGCTCGACGTCCATGCCAGGTTCTGTGCCAGGTCGCCGAGCACCGAGGGAAACTGGGTCAGCGCCTTGACGCTCGGATCCCAGGCCTGCTTGTCCACCGCCTGGGCAAGCGCCGTACCGCTCAGGCCGCTGTTTTGCCCGACCCAGTAACTGGCGATCGCCACCTGGTCGGGAAAGGTCGCGGCACCCAGCACCTGGGCTACCAGTGCATCGGGATACAAGGCGATCGGCGCCACCATCGCGTCAAGCTGGTCGGCGGTCTGCGGCGCGACCGTCGGCGTCGCGGTGGACGATGACGATGCCGGATCCTGGTAAGCGCGAGCCGGCATGGATAGACCGGCCATGCACAGGACCATGCATGCCAGGGCCGATACGGTGCATGGCGCCGGCGTCCTCATAGTGCCCACTCCGCTGAAAATAACCTGCGCGACGGAACTAGGAGCCGCACGTACCGACTCCAGAACCACAGCCTGCGTATTCCGCTGGACACCTCGGCCTCCCTCGGTGCCGGCGAACTTTCGCGCGCATACGCCGGCGCTTCAAGCGTATTTCTACTTAGCCGATCGGCCTATGGGCCATAGCGCACGCGCCTCCGCAGCGACGATCTCCGGGCGCTCCTCGGGCCAGAACAGCTTGCTCCGTTCCAGGCGGCGCACGCCGCGCGAGTTGCCGAACGTACGATCCAGATAACCAGGACTTTCCGGAGAGAAGATCGTATCGCCCATGCCCCAGACGATCCGCGTCGGCACCTGGCACAGTTTGAGCTTCGCTTCGATACCTTCCAGCGGGTTGCGCTCGACGCCGATCGCATAGGCGTGGACGACAACCCCGTGCCGCGACCCGGCCAGTACCGCAACTTGATAAAGATAGCACCCAGTGCCGTCTTTTCTTCATGCCAAATACGACACGGACGTTCAAGGCAGCGTGGTTTACCAAAGCTGCTTATAAGGCCGGCATTTCTGACGACGACCTTTGCAAGGCTCTGAGGGAAATCCGGGATAGGGCGGAACTTGTCGCCTTTCGGAAGCTTGCCGGTGAATACGAGAATTTGTCGGCCCGACAAATTGACGCATTACTAGATGACGGCGCTCTCACGCAGATATGCCATGACAACAAAGCGAAAGCTTAAGAGCGACGCCTTCGAATCCATTCACTCGTCAGCCGCTGCTCTTCTGGCGAACGGCGCAATCGATAAGGCAACGATGCGTGACTTCGACGAGTCGTGCCTCATGCCTCCTGAACCACTTGAAGCTAGACAGATCAAGGCTCTGCGCTTGGCGAATCACGTTAGCCAGCCAATATTCGCGCGCTATCTCAATACCAGCGAAAGCACCATCGAGAAATGGGAAACGGGTGCCAAGCGACCGGGCGGAGCAGCTCTCAAACTATTGCCAGTCGTCCGCAAGCACGGCCTTGATGTCCTTGCCTGATCAGCCTGGCAGAACAAAACAGGCCTGCAACCCCAGCCAGGCTTGAGTTCAACACCTCCTACGACCATTGCCAGATTCACAGCGCCCACTTCGACGTCTATGATCCACCGGCAGGCAGGGGGAATGCCTGGATGGTGGGGGTTGTCATGAGTTCCCGCTTTCCGCTGGTCGAAAGGCCCGACATGGCGCGCGTCCGATGAACGCGGTCGTGCCGGTATCCACACGACTGCCCGGCATCGGTCTCGCGCTTTCGGGCGGGGGTTATCGGGCCACCCTCTTTCATCTCGGGACCCTGCGCCGACTGGCCGAACTTGGCGTGCTGGAACGGATCGACCAGATCTCCAGCGTCTCCGGCGGCTCGATCACGGCCGGAGTACTGGCCGCGGACTGGGCGAAGCACCCGGAAGGCAGCATCCTCGACCGTGTCGCGCGGGTGACCACGCTGCTGCGAAGTTTCTGCAGCCATACCATCGATACGGGAACCATCATCGGCGGCGCGTTGATACCGTTCCGAAGGATCAGCGACCTGCTGGCCGGTAAATACGACGACGGACTCTTCCATGGCCTGATGCTGGCCGACCTTGCGGAAGCCGGACCGGATTTCACCTTCTGCGCGACCAACCTGCAAACCGGTCGACTCGTTCACCTGACCCGCGAGCGCATCGTCGACTACAAGATAGGCTCGACCGTTGTGCCGGTGCAGCTTGCCCGCGCGGTGGCCGCATCCAGCGCCTTCCCGCCCTTCCTGTCACCGGTGGAGATCGACTGTTCGCAGGCCCTATGGAAAGCGACGACTTACTCAACGCTGACCAACAACCCGAAATTCTCCAAGCGCCTCTACCTCACCGATGGCGGCGCCTATGACAACCTCGGCCTGGAACCGATCTGGGACAGGTACAGGAACGTCCTGGTCAGCGACGCCGGCGCACCCTATGAAAACGCCGAAGACATGCATATGGACTGGATCACCCAGCTGCATGCCGTCTTCGATATCGGCACCGACCAGGCGCGCGGCGTACGCAAGCGCTGGCTGATCGACAAATACGCGACCCCCGAGGTAGACGGCGCGTACTGGGGCATCGAGACCGATATCGCCGATTACCAGCTCGCCGACGCACTGCGGGTATCGCCGGCGACCATCGACACGCTTGCGCATATGCGCACACGCCTGGACGCGTTCAGCGACGACGAACAGGAGCGCCTGATCAACTGGGGCTACGCGGTATGCGATGCAGCGATGCGCCGCTGGTGCCGCGGGCTCTGCACGACGCCCGCCGCACCGGCCTTTCCGTATCCACAGCGACCGATGGCCTAGGACACCGGACCGATGCCCCGCGAGACGTCCGGACGCAAAAAGGTGGTTCCGCGTGAGCCACTGGCGGTAACCCGGGCGGATTTCCCGCCATTGCGCGAGCTGACGATCATCGCGCAGGACCCGTCCATCAGGCTGGGCCGGCGTATCGTCACCACCCTGGCCAGCATTGCCGGCGAACCCTTGCACCCAGGGCCGTGTGGTGCCCGCATCAAGGTGGTCGACTATGACGTGTCCGCCGATCGCCTTTACCTCCCGCGCAAGTCCGGTTACCAGACCGGCAACGGCTGGTCCGATCCTTATGCCGGGGCCATGTCGGCGGAACAGGTGGGCGACCCTGGCTTCCACCAGCAGAATGTCTACGCGATAGCGATGCGCGTGCTGGGCCAGTTCGAGAGCGCGCTGGGCCGTCGCGCCAACTTCGCCTTCCAGGGTCATCAACTGCATATCGCACCGCATGCCTTCGCCG
Source organism: Luteibacter sp. (assembly GCA_036009745.1). Classification (GTDB taxonomy): domain Bacteria; phylum Pseudomonadota; class Gammaproteobacteria; order Xanthomonadales; family Rhodanobacteraceae; genus Luteibacter. The sequence continues at coordinate 28,073 of DASYLE010000047.1, forward strand.
AGGCCAACGCGTACTACTCGCGGGAAGATCGCAGCCTGTTCTTCGGCTACTTTCCCGACGCACGTGGCCGACCGCACTACACCTGCCTGTCGCACGACGTCGTCGCCCACGAAATGACCCACGCCCTGCTCGACGGCCTGCGTCCCGGCTATATCAACCCTTCCTCGCCGGACCAGGCCGGCTTCCACGAAGGCTTCGCCGACCTCGTGGCCTTGCTGACCGTGTTGTCGCAGCGCGATGTCGTCGAAGCGGTTCTCGCGGCCGGCGGCGTACTGGAAAGCCGACGCAAGCTCGTCGACCTGAATCGACTGGATGTGACCGGGCTGGAACAATCCGCCCTGCTCGGCCTTGCCGAACAGATGGGGCAGACCGTGCCGAATGGCGTCGCGACCGCCTTGCGACGTTCCGTCACCCGGGTCCCGAATCCACGATGGCGTGACGATCCGGACTTCGAGGAGCCGCACGAATGCGGTGAACTGCTTGTCGCACCGATCATGCAGGCCTTCGTCGCCGTCTGGCATGCGCGCAACGCTGGCCTGCGTTCGACCGGCGGCGGCATGGTCGACGGTATGCGGGTCGTCGAGGAAGGCGCCACCGCGGCACAACACCTGCTGACCATGTGCCTGCGCGCACTGGACTACGCACCACCGACCGACCTGCAGTTCGGCGATTACCTGAGTGCGCTGCTTACCGCCGATCGTGAAACGGTGCCGAACGATGCGCGATACGGGTATCGCGAAAAAGTTCGCGCGGCCTTCGCGCGCTGGGGCATCCTGCCTGCCAGCGACCCGCAGGGCGACGGATGCTGGACACCGTTCCGCGGCAAGGTCTCGCATCGCAATATCCGTTTCGCCGAACTGCAACGGCAACCGGAAGAGGCATTCCGCTTCCTCTGGGAAAATTTCGATACGCTGAAACTGTCGCACCAGGGCTATACCCAGGTGCAGGGTGTCCGCCTCGTCGCCCGTGTGGCCCCCGATGGCCTGATCGTGCGCGAGACGGTCGTCGACTACGTGCAGGTTCGCACCGTTCGCGGGCGCGAACTCGAGTCCATGGGTCTCGTGCGACCTCCCGAAGTGCACCCTGATCGGTTGCTGCACATTTATGGTGGCGGCGTGCTGGTTTTCGACGAATTCGGGCAGCTCAAATACAGCATCGGCAATAACGTCGCCAATACCGCACGCCAACAACCGCGCCTGGACTTCCTGGCCCGCTCGGGATTTTTCGAGTTCGCCAGTGACGAAGCCTTCAGCCTGCGCTACTTCGCCCGCCTGCACATGCAGCGCGCCCAGAAGGGGTTCGCCTTGTGACTACGGCCAGGACCGCGCCCACGGGTGTCCGCATCCGCATGTACCAGGTCGGCTTCGGCGACTGCTTCCTGCTGACCTTCACGTACCGGAAGCCGCAGCGCCCGCGTCACGTGCTGATCGACTTCGGTACCACCGAAACACCGGGGGGTAGTACCAAGGCCCTGCTCGCCAGCATTGCCGCGAACATCCGCGATACCGTGGGCAGCGATCCTTTCGCCGTGGTCGCCACGCATCGGCATACCGACCACGTCGCCGGCTTTGACCCGGGCATCAAGGGCGATGGTCCCGGCACGATCATCGCCGCACTGAAGCCCACGTGGGTCATCCAACCCTGGACGGAGCAGCCCGATCTTGCCGTCGAAGCGGAGGCGCCGCCCGGCGCCAAAGGCATGGCGGCACGGCAGGAGACGCTGGCATCGCTGCATGACATCGCCCGGCATATCGTCGAGCGCGACCTGCCGTTGCTGCGGCCCGCGCTGGGTGCGACCGCGACCATGGCCCAGCTGGCCTTCATCGGCCAGGACAACATCACCAACGCCCGCGCCGTGAAGAACCTGATGACGATGGGCAGGAACGACTACGTCCATGCCGGCAAGGCCACTAAGTTGCAGACGTTCCTTCCCGGGGTGAAGGTCCACGTACTCGGGCCGCCGACGGTCCGGCAACAGGCGGATGTCGCAAAGGAGCGGGCCTCGGATCCGGATGAGTTCTGGCAGATGCAGGCACGCGCGCTCGGCACCGCATCGGCGACAGGACATACGGCCGCGCTATTCGGGGATCACCCCCAGGTCAGCGGCAACCGTGCGCCGCCATGGGCACGCTGGACGGTACAGGCGATGCGCCAGTCGCGCGGCGATCAGTTGCTTGGCCTGGTACGCTCACTGGACAAGGCGATGAACAACACCAGCGTCGTCCTGCTCTTCGAGTTCGGCAAGCACAAGCTGCTGTTCCCCGGCGACGCGCAGATCGAGAATTGGGAATACGCGCTCGCCCACCCAACCTTCGCGCCGTTGCTGCGCGACGTCAGCGTCTACAAGGTCGGCCACCACGGCAGTCGCAATGCGACACCGAAGACACTATGGAACCGCTGGTTCCCCGACGATCCGCATGTGCCGGCAAACACGTCGATGACCTCGATGATGTCGACCCGTCCCGGCAAGCATGGCGATGAGAAACTCGGCACCGAGGTACCGCGCGAGTCGCTCGTCGAAGCACTGAAGAAGAAGACCCGCCTGGTCGCCACCGACGAGATGGGCGATGCGCCCTTCATCGACGAGATGTTCAACTGAAGCTGCTCTGCCTGTCCCTTCTCCTGGAGGGAGAAGATGCCCGCAGCGCGGATGAGGGCGAGCCCGACGAAGCGGCACGCTGGCTCGCCCTCATGGCACCGTTATTTTCGTGCAAGACAAGCCGCCGGAGCAGGCCTACGCTGACTCCACGAACCCGCCAGGAGCCGGACCATGGCCATCCACGAATTCTTTGCCTATCTCTGCGTGCGCGACGCTGCCCGGGCGATCGACTATTACCAGGAGATCTTCGGCGCCGGCCTGCTGTCCCGGCTGGACGCGCCCGACGGCCGCGTCGGCCACGCGGAACTCGATTTCGGTGGCACCACGGTGATGCTCTGCGACGAATACCCGGAACTCGGCGTACGCGGGCCCGATGCCACGAACGGCACCAGCGTCAGCCTGCATATCCATGTCGACAATGCGGATGAACTGATCGAACGTGCGATGGCCGCTGGCGGCGCCACCTTGTTGATGCCAGCCAGGGACCAGTTCTATGGCGAACGCTCCGGCACCATCCTCGATGCCTTCGGCCACCGCTGGATCATCGGCCACAGCATCGAAGAAGTAACGGAAGAGGAGATGCAGAAGCGCTACGACACGCTGGAAGGTTCCTGCTGACGTCGGAAGGCAGGTGTCGGGACGGAAGTCATCGTGCCCGCTTCGCTTCAAGGTCGACGGTCTCGCCCGACAGTGGCGTGGCGCGCATCGAAGGCCGGTCGGCGAAGGCGTCGAACCATGCCGTGAGCCGCGGCCGCCCATCCCTGAAACCGGGCAGTTCACGGAATTCGAACCAGCTCAGCGCGGTGGCCAGGGCAACGTGTCCCACGTGGACTGGCGTGGCGATATCCAGTTCCTCCTCCAGCCAGTCGTAGCTGGCGACCAGCTTGGCGATGTAGCCATCCTGCAGCGGCGGGTATCGCATGGCCTCGGGCCGCCGAACGGTTTCCCAGCGCAGGGCGATGCCGGTGTCGGCCAGCCCTTGCGCCATGGCCTGGATGCGCAGCGACTGCCAGCGTGCTTCGCTTTCCAGGGTGGGAATCAGGCGCCGCCCGCCGTGCAAGGTGTCGAGGTAGGCGCAGATGACGTCGGAGTCGAATAACGAGGGGCGACCCGGACGCAGCAGGACCGGCACCTTGCCGAGGGGGTTCTGGGTGAAGACGTCCTCGTTGCGTACGACGGGACTGGTTTCGTGATGAACGACCTCGATGCGCTCGGCGATGCCGACTTCATGGGCGAAGACCAGGGCTTTACGGGCATACGGGGAGTGCGTCTGGTACAGCAGTTTCATGGCGAGGGCCCCCTGGGTGGCGAAGCGTGCATGCTAGCGGCGCGCTACCGCGCTTCGACCGCGATTTTCGCCTCTTCCACGCGTTTTTTCCGCGCCCACCGCCACGTAAGATAGCCCCATGAAACTCGACCGTTTCGACCGCCAGTTGCTGAACCTTGTCCAGGAGGACGCCGGCCAGACCGCCGAGCAGCTGGCCGAACATGTCGCCTTGTCGCCTTCGGCGATCCAGCGTCGGTTGCGCCGTCTGCGCGAGAATGGCGTGATCGTTCGCGAGATCGCGATTGTCGACCCGAAAAGCGTTGATCGTCCGACGTTTTTCGTGGTTTCCGTGCAGATCGAGCGCGAGCGGCCGGAACTGCTTGCCCAGTTCAGGAAATGGCTTACCGCCCAGATCCATGTGCAGCAGGCGTTCTACGTCACCGGGGAAGCGGACTTCGTCCTCGTGGTGACCGCGCCCGATACCGAAACCTACGATGCGCTGATGGGCCGCATGGTCGCGGAGAATCCGAACGTCGGTCGCTTCACCACCAATGTGGCGCTCAGCGTGGTCAAGCGCGGCCTGCACATCCCGGTGCCGCCGGAAGAGGACTGAATCCGCCGGTTTTCGCCGAAAGAACCCAGTCCAACGCATTATGGCCGCGCAACGCCGGTCCACACTGGAGGGCATGAACAGACCCATGCGCACCCACGACAGCTTCGACATCACCAATCTCTGGCCGGATTACCGTCCAAGCCGCCTGGTCGAGCTACCGGATATCGCCCTGCTCGTCGGCGTCGATCGCGTCTTCGTGAAAGATGAAAGCGAACGGCCGCTCGGCAATTTCAAGGTACTCGGCGGAATGGTCGCGGGATTGCAGGCCCTGGCCCGGGCCGCCGGTATCGCGATGGGCGAGCTGGAGCGCCTTCGTGATGTCGCCCTGCCGCGACTGATCTGCGCCAGCGACGGCAACCACGGCCTGGCGGTAACCGCCGCGGCCCAGCGGGCGGGAAGCGGCGCGACGATCTACCTGGCGAACGGCGTCAATCCGGTTCGCGCGGCGAAGATTGAAGCGCTAGGGGGCCAGATCGTCTGGATCGACGGCACCTACGACGCCGCGGTGGATGCCGCCGCGGCAGCCGCGGCGCGTGGCGATGGTTTGCTCATCTCCGATACCGTGCCCGACCCGAACGACCGGGTCGTCCGCGACGTGATGGCCGGATATGCCCTGATCACCCGCGAACTCGTCGATCAATTCCGCAACGAGGCGAAGACCCGGCCCAGCCACATGTTCATCCAGGCCGGCGTGGGCGGTCTTGCCGCGGCGATGGCCGATGGACTGCACGAGCACATGAGTCCTCCGGGGAAACTGCTGGTGGTCGAGCCCGAGTCCGCGGGCTGCGTGGGGAGGGGCCTGGCGGAAGGGCAGCCCACACTGGTCGTCGGCGACCTGCATACATCCGCCGAAATGTTGGCGTGTGGCCTGGCGTCGGCTCCCGCGCTCGAGATCCTGCTGCGGCATGAGGCGCAATCGGTCCTCGTCGGCGAGGAGCATCTGGCCATGGCGGTACGCATCCTGCGCGATGCCGGCGGTCCGGCTACCACGCCATCTGGCGCGTGCGGATTGGCGGGCCTGCTGCATGTCGCCGTCCAGCCCGAACTGCGTGCAGCGTACGGGCTGAATCTGGATAGCAAGGTGCTGCTGGTCGCGACCGAAGGCCGGGTCGCCGGCTAGGAAGCCTCTGATCTCCCTAGGTCTTTTTATCGCGGCATCCGCACGGCCGACGCGCGCAACGCGGCTTCATGCTGGACTTCGTCCATGGCCGCGACTTCGATATTGTCGAGCAGATGATGCCCTGGCTGCGGCAGCAAGGTCGTCGTCGCGGCGACAGCCGATGTAGCACCGGCTGCGGCGTCGTCCTTCGGTGGCGTGAT
>DASYLE010000048.1:0-22697 GCA_036009745.1 Luteibacter sp.
GCGGCCTGTGGGGCGGCTTTGCAACTGGCCATCTGGACGTCTATGCTGTTGCACCGCAACAGGATGGACGCCCGCCGATGAACAAGCTGCTCGCCCCCCTCGCCGCCGCCCTGCTCCTGCTGGCCGGCTGTGGCAGCGACAAGGAAGCCTCGGGCCATCTCTCGGTCGCCGCCACCACCGTGCCGCACGCGGAGATCCTGAAAGCACTCAAGCCGATGCTGGCCAGTGAAGGCGTCGACCTCGACATCAAGGTCTTCACCGACTACGTGCAGCCGAATGCCCAGGTCGCGCAGAAGCAGATCGACGTCAATTACTTCCAGACCGGCCCTTACCTCGACAACTTCAACCGCGAGCAGAAGGCCAACCTGGTCAAGATCGTCGGCGTGCATATCGAGCCCTTCGGCGCCTACTCGCACAAGTACAAGTCGATCGGCGAACTGCCTGATGGCGCCAGCGTGGTCATCCCCAACGATCCGAGCAATGGCAGTCGCGCCCTGCTCCTGCTGGCGAAGAACGGCCTGATCACCCTGAACAGCGCCGCCGGCTCCCTGCCGACGCTCAAGGACCTGGCGTCCAATCCGAAGAACCTGAAGTTCCGCGAGCTTGAGGCAGCGATGCTGCCGCGCGTGCTCGACGAGGTCGACCTCGCCCTGATCAATACCAACTACGCACTCGCCGCCGGCCTGAACCCGACCAAGGACGCCTTGCTGATCGAGGACAAGGATTCGCCGTACGTGAACTTCCTGGTCGGCCGCCCGGACAACAAGGACGATCCGCGCGTGCAGAAACTGGCCAAGGCACTGACCAGCCCGGAAGCGAAGGCGTTTATCGAGAAGCAGTACAAGGGCGCGGTGCTGCCGGCGTTCTGACGCGCTGCTGGAGCGCAGTTGGAGCGAACCCTGTTCGCTCCCACAATCAGCCTTCGGGAATCTCGAACACCTTGCGCAAATAGCTGATGTACTCCGGGTCGTCGCACATGCTCTTGCCCGGCGAGTCGGACAGCTTGGCCACCGGCTGTCCGTTGCAGCGGACCATCTTGATCACGATCTGCAGAGGGGTCGGGCCGAGGTCGTTGGTCAGGTTGGTGCCGACGCCGAAGGCCAGGCCGCAACGGCCGCGGAAGTGCGCATACAGCTGCATGACCTTGGGGATATCCAGGCCGTCACTGAAGACGAGGGTCTTGGTCCTCGGATCGACGCGATGATCCGCATAGTGCGCGATCACCCTTTCGCCCCAGTCGAACGGGTCGCCTGAATCATGGCGCGCGCCGTCGAAGAGCTTGCAGAAGTACAGGTCGAAGTCGCGCAGGAAGGCGGCCAGCCCATAGACGTCGGACAAGGCGATGCCGAGATCGCCGCGATATTCCATCGCCCAGGCCTCGAGCGCGGCGACCTGCGAATCGCGCAGGCGCGGACCAAGCGACTGGAAAGCCTGCAGGTATTCATGGGCCATGCTGCCGATCGGCAGCAGGTCGTGGCGCATCGCCAGCCAGACATTGCTGGTGCCGGCGAACTGGGCGCCCAACTCGTCCTTGAGGGTCAACACCGTCTCTTCGTGCCAGTCGCGCGAATAGCGACGCCGTGTACCGTAGTCGGCGATGCGGCAGCCCCCATAACCATCGGTATCGCGTAACAGGGCGATCTTCTCGCGCAGGCGCAGGCGACCAAGGTCGAGGCTGGCCCCTACCCTGCGGAAGTACACCTCGTTGACGATCGCCAGCAAGGGCACTTCGAACATGATCGTGTGCAGCCAGGGTCCGCGGATCACGATATCGATCTCGCCATGGCTTATTGGCGATGGCGAGATCTCCACGTACTTCGCGTTGAGCTGGAACAGGCCGAGGAAGTCGACGAAATCGCCGCTGATGAAACGCAGCCCGCGCATGTAGGCAAGCTCACCGGCACTGAACCGCAGCGAGCAGAGCGCGTCGAGCTCCGTGCGGATCTCCCCGACCAGCGGCGCCAGGTCGATGCCAGGGGTACGGCACTTGAAGCGATATTCGACCTCGGCGGCCGGGTACTGGTGCAGGACGACCTGCATCATCGAGAACTTGTAGAGATCGGTATCGAGCAGCGAATGGACGATCATGCCGCGGCGCCCGTCGAGGCGGGCGGCATGGGAAACTGCTCGAGGAACCGTGGAACCTTGCTGACGCTCATGCATGTACTCCGCCCGATGCGTGGATCATTATGCCTGCCGTGCCGATCGCGCACGTTCATACCGGAGATAACGCGCGTGCGATATGTCGTCCTTGCCCTGTTCGTCCTGTTCCTGCCGCTGGCCGCCATCGCCGCCGACCTCACGGTCGACCTGGGTCATGGCAGGCAGACGTTCACCACCGCGGCCCTGCTGGCCCGCGACGACGTGAGGGACATCGACGTTCCTGTCGACGTGTCCTACCACCGGGCCATGCGTTACCGCGCCGTGCCGCTCGCGCATCTGCTCGCCGGGCTGACCCCCGACGATCATGTCCAGTTCGTCGCGCTCGATGGCTTCGCCGCCGAGATGGCGGCATCGCTGCTGCTCGACAAGGGGGGCTCTGAACCGTGGCTGGCGATCGAGCCGACCGCGGGAGCGTGGCCGGCACTGAAGGAAGGCAAGCCGTCGGCGGGGCCCTTCTACCTGGTCTGGATGCACCCGCAGGCCGCGCATGTGTCACCGGAACAATGGCCTTACCAGGTCGCGTCGATCCGCATGCTGCCACCGGTCGCGATGCGCTTCCCGGCCATGCGGCCCGCCGCGGGACTGGCCGCCGACACCGCGGTCATGCACGGCTTCAGCCTGTTCCAGAAGCACTGCCTCGCCTGTCATACGCTCAATGGCCAGGGCGATGCGCACCTGGGCCCGGACCTCAACATCCCGCACAACCCCACTGAATACCTGCGCGCGGACATGCTGAAGACCCTGATCCGCGACCCGCAGTCGCTGCGTCGCTGGCCGGAAGCGAAGATGAGCGGTTTCGATGCGAAGACGCTTCCCGACAGCGACCTCGACGACCTGCTCGCCTACTTGAAACACATGGCAGGCCGAAAAGCTCGCTGACATTGTGTTTACGAGGAAAAACAAGCGAAGGCACGCTCCTGAACGGGGTCGGCCCGACCACCCTCTACGGCTGTGGCGAGAGCGGCTATACGGACTGGAATCAGGCCGCCTGTAATCAGGGCGCCGCCGGCAACGCGACCACGGTCGGCGGCGCGAGTTTTCGCAAGGAGGCTTCACGCGCTTCGCTATCCAGCCGCGCCAGTTCGCGCACCCGGGCAAAGAATGCCGGCCAGTGATGGCCGGCCTGCGCATACAGCGCGGTGAAGGCCGGCACCCATTGCCCGTAAAGGCCGAACGGCAGCAAGGCGGCGTTGTTGATCGGGCCATCGACCCAGCCGTCGTAGCGATGGTCGCCATGCCATGCGCCGTCGCGCAAGGCGGCGAAGCGCTCGCGGAAGCCCGCGATCTCGCGCGCCTTGCCCGCCCGCATCGATGCCGCGTCCGTCCCGCTCGCATAGAGCACGCGCAGGCGTTCGCGGAGGTCGAGCACCATGGCCTCGAAGGTGGCTTCCTTGCGATCGTCCTCGTCGCCCGGCGGCGGGAGATGGCGTGACAGCCGCCATTGCCGCAGGCCCTCTTCCTGCACGAAGGTCGCGAACGACTCGTTGAATGCCGTATCGCCTTTCACGTACAGCTTCTGGTGCGCCAGTTCATGGAAGATCGTCGCGGCCAGTTCATCATCGTCCCAGCGCAGCATGCTGCTCAGGATCGGATCGGCGAACCAGCCCAGGGTCGAGTACGCGGGCACGCCGCCGATGTAGACGTCGTTGCCGGCGCTCGATTGCCGCGTCGCTTCCGCCTTCGCCTTCGCGCGATCGAAATAGCCGCGATAGGCGACGCAACCGGCGACCGGAAAGCAGTGATTGACCGGCGCCAGCGAGTACGCCGGCGTGGCGAAAACGTTCCATACGACGTACGGGCGATTGAGTGCCACGTAGTAGGTATAGCTGCGATTGCGCGGAAGATCGAGCGCGCTCGAAGCGAAGTCGCGCGCCGCGAGCGCCAGGCGCAATCGCGTGGCCAGCGCCGGATCGGTCGCTGGATCGGCAATCACCCTGGCGATCGGCCGCCGCGCTGTCAGCAAGGCGCCCTGGCCGTGCGCGACGTGGGCGTAATAACGCACCGAACTGCACCCGGCCAACGCAACGAGGGCGCCCATCAGGGCGCCCATCGGGAGTTTCCTACGATTGGCCAGGCTCATGCAACGCATTCTGCCCGAGCCGGGCCATGCGTGTAACGCCGTCAGCGATCCCGCGTGCCGCGATCACGGCCGTAGTTCTGCGAGTTGCCCCGATAACCGCGATTGTCGCCATTACCCCGGGACGGCGGACGATTGCCACCGTTCTGCGACGGCCGATGATCGCCGCCGGGTCGACCCTGCCAGTTGCCCGGTCGGCCTTGCCCATTGCCTGGCCGGCCCTGCCAGTTGCCCGGAGGACGGTGACCGTCGCCCGGCCTGCCTTGCCAGCGTCCCGGCGCGCCACGATAGCCACCGCGATAACCACCGCCATCATAGTAACGATGACGGTAGTAGTCGTTTCGGTAATAGACGCTACCGATGCTCAGCCCGATGTCCGGCCCGTAGTAATAACCCGGATAGCCACCGTAGCCGTAATACCCGCCGTAGTAAGCCGGCTGGACCACGGTTGCCGCGCCGTAATATGCATCGCCGCCGGCATCGCCGCGCACGTAGCTGTAACCCGGGTCGTAATAGCAACCGGATACCAGGGCCATCGCGGCCAGCGGTACGAGCATGCGGAGAAGGTTCATGGCGACGTTGACGCCTCTATGGGATGCAAGTCGACACTAGGCCGCCATGCTTGAACGCGTCATGAGTGTCTCACGTACGATGCGCCATCCCTGGCGCTTCGTTGTGCTGCCGCTCAGCCTTTGCGCTTGTCCTGGTCGCCACGCTCGTGGGCGTTCTGGCTATAGGTCGCCTCGGGCGATGCAACAGGTGGGGCCGTGTGGTTGTCGTCTTCCGGCGCGGAGGTTGGATGCGCGGCCTGATCGGCCGACGGCCAGCTGGGCCCCTGGCGTACACGCTCGCGCTTGGCTTCAAGCAAGGCCTGGATATGCGCCACAGCCTCTTCCTGGCTGATATGCGGCGGATGCTCCGGCTCGGCGGGCGCGGGCGTCGGCGCGGGCTTGCGTGGTGCGGACTTCGCCGGTGCCTTTGCGACCGGTTTGTGCTCGACGACGTGCGCGCCACGCACGCGATCGCCGGCGGGGCGGGCGACGACTGCGGGCTTCTTCGCGACCGTTGCCTTGGCCGTCGACGGCTTCTTTGCCGCAACCACCGGCTTCGCCGCGACCTTGCGGGCCGGCGCCTGCTTCGCAACAGCCTTCCTTGCGACAGATTTCGTGGCAGTCGGCTTCTTCGCCGCCGCCTTCTTGACGATCGACTTCTTCGCCACGACCTTCTTTACCGCCGGCTTACGAACCGCGGCCTTTTTCGGCGCGACCTTGCGTACCGACTTCTTCGCGACTGCCTTTTTCGCGACCGACTTCTTCGATACGGCCTTCTTCGCCGCGACTTTCCGTGCCGGCGACTTCTTTACCGCGGTCTTGCGCGGCGCGGCTTTCTTCGTCGCCGTCTTCTTCGTGGCCGTCTTCCTGCTCGCGACCTTCCGTGTCGAGGCCTTCTTCGCGGCGGTCTTTTTTACAGCCGGTTTGCGGCTTGCCGCTTTCTTTACTGCCTTGCGGACAGCGGTTTTCTTGCCTGCGGCGCGTTTGCCGGCTTTCTTTGCCGCGGACTTCTTCGCGGCGGACTTACGGGTCGTAGCCATGCGCTCATTCCTCCTGCGGTGATTGTCGGCGCGAGCGGCCTCGCATGAAGAGACCCACGCCTTTCCGGACCATCATGACGATCCAAGCTGTATCCGGTGTGAGCAATGATCACTCACGCGACGCGCGAAGTCACATGTCTTTGCGAATCTTTTATCGGCCGAAGTGCGGCTGGCCGAGCAATTCGACGAAGCGACCGAACACCGATGGCTCCACCAGCAGGGTCGCGATCACGCCATAAGCGGCTCCCCACAGGTGCGCGCTGTGATTCACATTGTCGCCGCCGCGACGGTCCATGGTGATCGAATAGACCACGTAGAGCACCGCATAAAGGATCGCCGGAAGCGGTATCACCAGGATGATGATGGTCGCCCACGGTGCCATCAGGATGTAGGAGAACAGCACGGCGGACACGGCGCCGGACGCGCCAAGGCTGCGATACAGCGGGTTGTCGCGGTTCCGGATCACGCTCGGCAGGACCGAGACGACCAGCGCGCCGAGGTAAAAGGTAACGAAACCCAGCGTTCCGAGGTGCTCGGTGAAGAACGCCTCCATGGCCCGGCCGAAGAAGAACAGCGTGATCATGTTGAACAACAGGTGCTGGCCGTCGGCGTGGATGAACCCGTAGGTCACCAGCCGGTAATACTCGCGCTGGCGCGAGATCGCCGGCGGCCACAGGATCAGGTCGTTGACCAGCTTCGCGTTTTTGAAGGCCATGAACGAAACGACACAGGTAACCGCGATCAGGAGCAGGGTAATGATCATGCTGGGCTTCATGCCATGGACAGGTCGCGCATCTTCGCTGCCGGAGGGCGGCTTGTCGACCGCAGCCCATACACGTCCTTGACGCCCCCGGCCCGAGGATGCGTCACATGCCGGCCAGCCGGCGACCGGACGCGCCCATGGACATCAAGAGCGGCTACCCCTTCTGGACCGTACAGAGCGGGTTGATCGACGCTTTCCCGCCGCTGGAAAGCGACGTCTCCTGCGATGTCGTCGTCCTGGGCGCCGGCATCACCGGCACCCTGATTGCCGCGGAACTGGCCGATGCGGGGCTCGAGGTCGTCGTGATCGATCGTCGCGATGCCGGCTGGGGCAGCACCTCGGCCAGCACCGCCCTGCTCCAGTACGAGATCGACACCGAGCTGGTGGAACTGGCCGGGATGTACGGCGAAACGGCCGCCAATGCCGCCTACCTGGCCTGCGACGAGGCGATCGACGTCTTCGCCGGCCGGGTGGACGACCTCGCTATCGACGTTGGTTTCCGCCGCACCGGCAGCCTGTACTTCGCCAGCAAGCGCGGGCATGTGCGGCGACTGCGCGGGGAGTTCGACGCAAGGCGCGCCGCCGGCCTGCCCGTGGAATTGCTCGAACAGGGCGAAGTGCGCGAACGTTTTGGCCTGGAGGCGCCTTTGGCGCTGTGGACGCCGCACGCCGCGCGCGTCGATCCGTATCGCTTCACCCGGCACATGCTGGCCAGGCTGCGCCAGCGCGGCGTCGGCGTCTTCGACCGCAGCACGATCACCGGCTGGACACCCGGTGCCGATGGCCGGCTGGAGATCGGCACCATCGACGGGCCACGGCTTCGCAGCCGGCATCTGGTCATCGCCGCCGGCTACGAAACCCAGGCGTGGCTGGCGCGGAAATACGCCAGCAACCGCAGCAGTTACGCCCTGGTCACCGAGCCCATGGCCAGGCTTCCCCTGCAACTGGCCGAAAACCTGCTATGGGAATCGGCGCGACCCTATGCGTATTTGCGCGCCACCGAGGACGGACGCGTGCTGATCGGCGGCGAGGACGACAAGATCGACCTCCCGCTCAAGCGCGATGCCGCCTTGCCGCGCAAGGCGGCAAAACTGATGGCGAAACTGGCCAGGCTCGCGCCCGAGCATCGTTTCGAGATCGGCTTCGCCTGGGCCGGTACCTTCGCCGAAACCGACGACGGCCTGCCGTATATCGGGGCACCCGAGGGCTTCGACCCACGCGTGCATTTCGCCATGGCCTATGGCGGCAATGGCATCACCTACAGCACGATCGCGGCCGGCATCCTGCGCGATCGCGTCCTCGGTGTACCGTCGCCGGCCAGTCCGCTGTTCGGCTTCGAGCGCCGCCGAAGCTGAAGCGCGAGGCGCGAAGCCGTCCAGACGGCTATCATGGTGGATCTTGCGACGCCCACCCTGGGCATGCATTCCCCATCAGGCATCCCCATGCCCCGCATTCGTTACATGCAACTGGACGTCTTCGCCGCCCGCATCGGCGGCGGCAATCCCCTCGGTGTCGTGGTCGATGCCTCGGGATGGAGCGATGCCGCCATGCAACAGTTCGCCCACTGGACCGGCCTGGTCGAAACCACCTTCCTGCTGCCGCCTACCGCGCCACGTGCCAGTTATCGCGCGCGTATCTTCACGCCGGGCAAGGAAATTCCCTTCGCCGGGCACCCGACCGTCGGCAGCGCGCATGCCGCACTCGACCAGGGCCTGGTCACGGTGGACGACGACGGCCTGCTCTGGCAGGAATGCGGTGCCGGCGTCCTGCCGATCCGCGTCGAAGGCAAGGGCGCCTCGCGCGAACTGTTCGTGCAGGCGCCTGGCGCGCAGATCCTTCGCGAAGGCGTGGCCGGCGAGCCCGAACTGGCCGAAGTCCTCGACGATATCGCCCTGGGCTCCCTGTCGCCGGCCCTGGTCGAGGGGGGGCGCCGCTGGTGGGTCGCCGAATTCGCCAGCGAAGCCTCCCTGCGCGCATGGCAGCCCGACCATGCCGCGATCGCCGCACTGGCCCGCGCCAGCGACGGCCTCGGCCTGTGCGTATTCGCCCGCTCGTCCGCTGGCGATGCCGAGCTTGCCGTACGCGCCTTCCCCGCTGGCGTCGGCATTATCGAGGACCCCGCCTCCGGCGCCGCCAATGGCCTGATCGCCGCCTATATCGCCCAGCGCGAACCGCATGGCGCCCTGGCCAGGGGCTATCGCGTAAGCCAGGGCCGCGAGGTCGACCACGACGCGCGCATCGTCGTGCGTATCGACGGCGAACGTGTCTGGGTTGGCGGGCACACCAACACCATCATCGATGGCACGGTGTCATGGACCGGTTATTGAGATGAGCACCCGGAGATGAAAATCTGGGTCGACGCGGATGCCTGTCCGGTGGTGATCAAGGACATCCTGTTCCGCGCCGCCGAACGCGAACAGGTCGAGGTCACCCTGGTCGCCAACCAGTGGATCCGGACGCCGCCTTCGCGATTCATCCGCTCGATCCAGGTCCCTGCCGGTTTCGACGTCGCCGATGGCGAGATCGTCCGTCGCGTCGAACCCGGCGACATGGTCGTCACCCAGGACATCCCGCTGGCTGCCCTGGTCCTGGAAAAAGGCGCGCTGGCGCTCAACCCGCGTGGCGAACTCTACACCGCCGAAACCATCTCCCAACGCCTGTCGATGCGCAATTTCATGGAAGAATTGCGCGGTGCCGGCGTCGATACCGGCGGCCCCGCCGGCTTCCATGCACGTGATCGCCAGGCCTTCGCCAACCAGCTGGATCGCTGGCTGGCAAGCGTGCGTGGCAAGCGTTAAGCGAGCGTCGCCTCGTCCAGGCGCAGGGTCAGGCACTTCGCCGCGCCGCCGGCCTTCATGAATTCGTCCAATGCCACTTCGATCACCGCGAAGCCGGCACTCTCCAGCCGGTGCCGCAAGGCCGGCCCGGCCCGGTTGAGCACGACGACCTTGCCGACATTCACCGCGTTGCAGGCGAACTGCAGCGCATCGGCCTCGTCGACCACGATGCGCAGGCTCTCCGGCACATGCCGTTCGATCAGCGCCACCGATGCCGCATCGAAGGCCGCCGGTAAATACATCAGGTAGCCGCCACCCAAGGGACAGAGACAGGTATCGAGGTGATAAAAGCGCGGATCGACCAGCTTCAGCGAAAGCGCTTCCACATCGAGCAGCGATCCGAGCAAGGCAGCGGCGCGCGCATCCGAACGGTGGCCGTGTGCAACCCATAGCTGCCGCGCCACGCCACGATCGAACAAGGCATCGCCCGCGCCCTCGAAGGCGATGTCCGCCGGCAATTCGTGAATCTCGAATCCATGGCGCTGGAACCATGCCTTGTCGTGCACCTCCTCACCGCTGCGCTCGGCATGACGGAAGCGGCTGGGCACGAAGGTATTGCCGAAAACCAGGCCGGCGTTCGCCGTGAACGGCATGTCCGGCAAACCGGCAACCGGTGGTTGCAAGGCGATATCGGCGTGCGCCCTGAGTACTTCGCGCAGGGCGTCCCATTGCCGTTGCGCACGCTCCTGGGTGGTGTCGTGCACATGGTCGGTCATCCACGGGTTGATCACGTAACTGACTTCGAAATGGGTCGGTGCGCACATCAGCAGGCGCGGCACCGTGCGCTCGAACATCGGCGGCATGGGGGAAGCCATGGAACTCCCTTGGCGGTGGAGGGGATACCCGGGTGGACGAGATGTCAGTGCAGCCCGGTCATGACCTTGTCGACCGAGGCGCGCGAGAAATGCAGTTCGGTCAGCGCCTCGATGAGGCTGTCACGCGAGTTGACCTCGCTTTCCACCGCCTCGCCCGCGCTGCTCGGCGAGACATGGACGAAGGTCTTGCCATCCTGGTAAGCGATGCCTTCGTCATGAACATTCTGGCGGGTCAGCACCTTGTAGGTGCCCTCGCTCGATTCCTGCACGGTCACCGCGCGTCCCTCGAGTTCGCCCTGGTAAACCACTTTCCAGCTCAACGACATGAATCGCTCCTCTCGGTCATGGTTGCTTCGATTGTGGTCCTCCCCGGTGAACGCTGTCACTACCTCGCGTGAGGAGGCGCATACGCCACGGGGAGGCCTTTCGAGCATACTTGATCCGGGATGACCCACGACGCCGAGCCCCTGCCCTCCATCGAGCTGACCCGCGTGATCGATGCGCCGGCGGCATCGATTTATCGCGCCTGGACCGATCCGCTACTGATCCGGCACTGGCTGGCCGAGCCACCGTACAAAGTCGAGCGCGTGCTGACCGAGGCGCATACCGGCGGCATCTATCGCATCCAGGTATGCGGAACCGAGGGCCACGAATACGCGATCGGCGGCGAATACCTCGAGTTGCTTCCCGGTCGGCTTATCGTGATGAGCTGGGACTACCGCAGCCCCCGCGCACCGCCATCGACGAACGCGCAATGCGTCACCGTCCGCCTTACCGAACTGGGCGCTCGACGCAGCCAGCTCGATCTCCGGCATGAGGGCATCGCCGATCCGGCCGCGCGCGAACGCATGGTTCGCGCGTGGACCGTGCTGCTGGACAAGCTGGACCAGATGTACGTCTAGTTTTTCAGGTTCGCCCGGCGTGCGGCCACCTTGGCCAATGCCGACCAGTCCAGGTCGCCATCGCCACCGGCCATCGCCTCGAGCAGGCTGTCGCGGAGCACGCCAGCGAAGGGCAGCGGCACATGCTTCGCTTCGCCCGCAGCCAGGGCCAGCCCGACGTCCTTGAAACCCAGGCTCATCTTGAAGCCGGCCGGCTCATAGCGGCTCTCGGCGATCTGCGCGCCATAGCCCTTGTAAACCGGCGAGGCAAACAGCGTGTTGGTCATGATCTCGAGGAAATCAGCCGCGGCGACGCCATGCGCACGGGTCAACGCGGTCGCCTCGGCCATGCTTTCGATCGCCGCGGCGAGCATGAAATTGCCGGCGATCTTGGCCACGTTGGCGCGACGGGCTTCGTCGCCCAGCGGCCAGACCTTTGCCGCCATCGCCTCGAGCAGGGGCAGCACCTTTTCGACCGCCGCCGGTTCGCCGGCGGCGACGATATTGAGCTTGCCCGCGGCGGCAACGTCCGGACGACCGAACACCGGCGCGGCGACATAGCGAATGCCATGGGCACGGTGCAATTCGACCAGCTCGTCGACCAGGGCAAGCGAAATGGTCGCGTGGTTGACGTGCACCGAACCCTTCGGCATCGCCGCAAGCACGCCGCCGTCGATCAATACCTCGCGCACGGCCGCATCGTTGGCGAGCATGCTGTGCAATACGTCACCGCCGGCTGCCGCAGCCGCTGTCGCGACCAGCGCGGCGCCTTGCAGCCCACTGGCCGCCTGCGGCGACCGGTTCCAGACGGTCAGCGAGTGGCCCGCCTTGATCAGGTTCGCCGCCATACCGGCGCCCATGGCGCCCAATCCGATAAAGCCTATTTTCATCTCGTTCTCCGGTTCGTTGATGTGCTCAGGCCGCAGCGCCGGCGGCATGGCCCGATGCCCAGGCCCACTGGAAGTTGTAGCCACCGAGGTGGCCGGTCACATCCACCACCTCGCCGATGAAATAAAGGCCGGGAACGTGCCGGGACATCATCGTCGTCGACGACAGGCCGTCCGTGTCGACACCGCCCAGGGTCACCTCGGCCGTGCGATAGCCCTCCGTGCCACTGGCGACGATCGGCCATGCGGCCAGCTGGTCGCCGATGTCGCGCAGTTCCGCTTCGCGGTATTGCTTCATCGGGCGGCTGGCGAAACGGATCTCGCACAGGCGCTCGGCGAGCCGGCGCGGCAGCACCGAGGACAGCACGGTGCGCA
This sequence comes from Luteibacter sp., assembly GCA_036009745.1. Lineage (GTDB taxonomy): Bacteria > Pseudomonadota > Gammaproteobacteria > Xanthomonadales > Rhodanobacteraceae > Luteibacter. The sequence continues at coordinate 12,390 of DASYLE010000048.1, forward strand.
GTTCGGCGGCCGGGCGCTCGGCCTGTTGCGCCAGCAACCAGTCGCCGGCCTCCGTGTCGGGCAGCAGGTTGACGGTGAGGTCGTCGCCGGGCTGCCAGTACGAGGAAATCTGCAGGATCGCCGGCCCGCTGAGGCCACGATGGGTGACCAGCATGCCGGCGCGGAAGCGCTCGCCGTTGCACGCGCTTTCCACCGCCAGGGCGACGCCACTCAAGTCCTGGTAGCGCTCCTGGTGTTTGCCGCTCAGGGTCAGCGGGACCAGGCCCGCGCGCGTCGGCAACATCGGGTGCCCGAAAGACCGCGCGACCTCGTAGCCGAATCCGCTGGCGCCCATGCTGGGAATCGACAGGCCACCGGTCGCGATCACCAGCGAGGCCGCATGCACATGGCCCAGCGGCGTCTCCGCGGCGAACCCCTCGCCCGCCTGGCGCAGGCGCGATACCGCGCAACCGGTTTCGATGCGCACGCCGGCCGCCGCGCATTCGTCCAGCAGCATGCGCACGATCAGTTTCGAGGACTCGTCGCAGAACAGCTGGCCCAGTTCCTTCTCGTGGTACGCGATGCGATGCCGCTCGACCATCGCGATGAAGTCCCAGGGCGTGTAACGCGCCAGCGCCGACTTGCAGAAATGCGGGTTGGCCGAGAGGTAATTCTGCGGCGTGGTCCCGGTATTGGTGAAATTGCAGCGACCGCCACCGGACATCAGGATTTTCTTGCCGACCTTGTTGGCATGGTCCAGCACCAGCACGCGGCGACCACGCTGGCCGGCGACGATGGCGCACATCAGGCCCGCCGCGCCCGCACCGACGATCAGCACGTCGTAGTCCATCGCCATCGCCGGTATCCGCAAAGACGCCGATTATCCTGTATTCGCGAGTCATCTGCTTCAGATGGCGCCCGGCACGGCCCAGTGCAGTACGAGCAGGCAGATCACGATCGCGGCGACGACGCCGACCACGAGATGCAGGAAATGACCGCCCGAGACACCGCCGTCGTAGTCCGCATCGTCGAATTCATGTGAAGCGTCGTGAGGCCGCCGTACCGGCTTCGCCGGCCGTCGCCCGCGCTTCGCCGTCGCGGGTGTCGCCTCGAGCACGCGCTCCAGGCGCTCGACGCAACTGCCGCCGCCGATCATGTCCTCGATCAGGTGGCGCGCCTCGACCGCGTCGCGCGCATCGACATCCACCGTGGTGACTGTCGACCGTGGGGGTGCGTCGCGTGAAATCACCACGGCGCGGAATCGTTGCAACTCGCTCATCCGGTCATCGCTTCCCGTCGGCCGCCAGCACCGTCGTATCTTGATCGCATGGTCGATAAAGATCGTGAAATTAAGCGTTAAAAGTCCGCAAGAGAGGCCGTCGCGAGGACATCGGAACGATACCCGACGAACGTGACAGCGGAAATGACACCTCTCTAGAGACTGACCGGGGCCAGGAAACGGTGCAGCTCGGCAACGACGCTGGCACCCTCGCCCACGGCCGCGGCGACGCGCTTTGTCGAGCCGGAACGCACGTCGCCGATGGCGAACAGGCCCGGAATACTTGTCTCGAAGGTGGTTGGCCGTCGCTGGGTCAACGGCCATGTCGCGCCGACCTCCGCCCCGGTGACCAGGAAACCCTTGGCATCCAGTTCGGCCAGGCAACTTCCCAGACAGCTGGTGTTCGGGTCGGCACCCAGGAAGAGGAACAGGTGTCGCAGCGGATAGTCGTTGCTTGCGTTACCGTGACGGTCGCGTACGCGGATACCCGCCAGGTGGCCCTGTTCGTCGCCGTTCAGCGCGATCACCTCGGTATGCGTATGCAGCGAGACATTGCCGAGCGCCTCGATACGGTCGATGAGGTAACGCGACATCGATTGACGCAGGTCCGCGCCGCGAACGATCAGGTGCACGTGCTTCACCTTCGGCGACAGGAAGGCGACCGCCTGGCCGGCGGAATTGCCACCGCCGACCAGGGCGACGTCCTCCTCGGCGCACAACCGGGCCTCGATCGGCGAGGCCCAGTAATACAGACCGGCACTCTCGAAGGTATCGATACCGGCCACCTCCAGCCGACGGTATCGCGCGCCGGCCGACATCACGACGCTGCGCGCGCGCACGGCTCGTCCCTCGACCAGACGCAGCGTCAGCGGCGTGTCGATATCGCCAGGCGCGACGCACTCGAGCGCGGCCACCTCGGCGGGAATGACGATCACCGCGCCGAACTTCAGTGCCTGCGTATACGCCCTCCCGGCCAGGGCCTGGCCGGAAATCCCCGTGGGGAAACCGAGGTAGTTTTCGATCCGCGCCGACGCCCCGGCCTGCCCACCGAACGCGCGGCAGTCGAGCACGATCACCGACAACCCCTCGGAAGCGGCGTAGACCGCCGTTGCCAGGCCGGCCGGACCGGCGCCGATGACGGCGACATCGAACAGCCGGTCGTCATAGTCCGGGGTGATACCCAGGCAACGGCCGGCCTCGGTCTCGGTGGGCTGGCGCAGCATATTGCCGTCCGGACAAAGCAGGATCGGCAGGTCCGCATGGCTCAGGCCGAAGCGGTCGACGATGGTCTGGCCTTCCGGATCGCGCTGGATGTCCAGCACCGAGTAAGGCATGCCGTTGCGTGCGAGGAAGCCCTCCAGCCGGGTCACCGCGGCCGAGCCGGCCACACCGACAATGACGGGGCCGGAACCGGGCTCGCTGAGCAGGGCGACCCGGCGCAGGATGAAAGCACGCATGATGGTCTCGCCGACCGCGGCCGAATCGACCACCAGCGAGCGCAGGTGGTCGGCGTCGATCGGCAGCAGGGTGCAGCCCTCCTTGCCGGCGATGCCGTCGGCCAGCATGGGGCGCCCGGAAAGCTGGTTGAGTTCACCGCTGATCCCGCCGGACTCGTGGCTCAAGGTCAGGGCGAGGTGGCCGGCGCCGTCGTGCCGCCACACATCGATGCTGCCGGCGAGGACCAGATAGGAAGGCACCTGGCGCTCGCCGACGTGATAAATCGCTTCGCCAGCGGCAAAGTGCCGCTCGGGGCCGCTCGCGTAGCGTCTCGCGACGGCCATCTCGCCCGCGTTGAGGCGCGGCAGGGCCTGGTCGCGACGGGTATCGAACAGACTCATCGGCGGGTCCTCGGGGCTGGCGCGGGAGGGCCCATCATGCGCCCGGCCGCAGGAATTTCGCATCCCCTTGCGATCGCTTCTAGACTAGAGGGCTCCGGATCGAATCCGCACGCCAAGGACCGAACGCCATGCCCTCCTTCGATATCGTCTCCGAAGTCGACAAGCACGAACTGACCAATGCCATCGACCAGGCCAACCGCGAGCTGTCCACGCGCTTCGATTTCAAGGGCATCGACGCGAAATTCGAGCTGGACGGTTTCGTCATCACCCAGTCGGCCCCCAGCGACTTCCAGCTCAAGCAGATGATCGACATCCTCGGCGCCCGGCTGGTCGCCCGCGGCATCGACATCCGTTGCATGGACGAGGCCGAGCCCGAGGTCAACCTGGGCGGTGCCCGCCAGAAGATCACGCTCAAGAACGGCATCGAACAGAAGATCGCCAAGAAGCTGATCGCCACGATGAAGGAAGCCAAGCTCAAGGTCGAGGCGCAGATCAACGGCGAGAAGCTCCGGGTCAGCGGCAAGAAACGCGACGATCTGCAGGCGGCGATGGCCTTGCTGCGCAAGAGCGACGTCGAGCTGCCCCTGCAATTCGACAATTTCCGCGACTAATCGGCCAGGCGCGAGCGGTTGCGCCCATCGTTCTTCGCCTCGTAGAGCGCTTCATCGGCACGGGCCAGTACAGCCTGCATCGCTTCGCCCTCGCGCCAGATGGCAATCCCGGCGCTGACCGTGATGTGGATGAGATGGCGTTCGTGCGTGATGGCGTTGCGCGCCAGCGCCTTGCGTACCCGCTCGGTCACCTCCAGCGCGCGTGCGGCAACGGTGCGCGGCAGGCAAAGGATGAATTCCTCGCCGCCGTAGCGTCCGGCCAGGTCGCCCCCGCTACAGAACGAGGCGATCATCTGGACCGCATCGCGGATCACCGCATCCCCGGCAAGGTGACCGAAGGTGTCGTTGACCGCCTTGAAATCGTCGATATCGATCAGGACCATCGCGAACGTCGCGCCTTCCGCCATTGCGCGCTGGCGCACCCGCTCGGCCAGCTCCAGGAAGCGCCGGCGGTTGTAGGCACCGGTCAGCTCATCGGTGCCGGCCAGCTGGTCCAGCCGCTCATTGGCGATCTCCAGGTCACGCGTACGCGACTCGACCTCGCGCTGCAGCAGCGCGGCACGCTGGCGCAGATACAAGGTCCGCAAGGACACCAGGCCGAATACCGCGCCCACACCCAGCAAAAGCATGACCAGCCGGGCCCACCAGGTCGCGTACCAGCGTGGCACCACGACGATACGCAAGGTGGTCTCGCGCGCGATCGCGTTCAGGCCCCGCGTTGTCGCGCGCATGCGCAAGGTGAACGTGCCACTGGGCAAGTTGGTATAGATCGCCGTCGGCAGGTTCCCGCGCGGCACCTCGTTCCAGTGCTCGTCGAAGCCGTCGATGCGATACGCATAGCGGGTCTCCTGCGGCGCGCGGTAATCGAGTAACGCGAAATCCACGCGCAGGACGACCTGGTGGCGTTCCAGTTCGATCGTGCCGCCGTCGCGAGGCAGCCTGCCCACCGGCGTGGGCACGTCATTGATGGTCGTCTGGGTCACCGCCATTTCAGCCTCGGGCCACGACGGTATGTTCCAGTCCGGACGGATGACGGTGAGACCGCCCAGGCCGCCGAACAGCAGTTCGCCGCCCGGCGCCACGGCGGCCACGCGGTGGATATAACTGGGAATGCGCAGGCCGTCGCGGATACCGAGCTCGCGCACCTTGAGTGTCTTGCCGTCGATCATCGCCACCCCATTGGCGAGGCTGGCCCATACGCGATCCTTCGTATCGACCAGCAAGGCATTGACCTTGGTGTTGGCCATGCCGGCGTCGGCGTCGATCCGCTCGAAACGGAACGGGCCGCCGGGCATGAAATGATCGATGCGGGCGATCCCGCCGAAGGTGCCCAGCCAGAGGCGATGCTGCGAATCGAAGGCGATCGAGCCGGTGTAGTCCTGCGGCAGGCTGGCCGGGTCGGCCGGATCGTGATGCAGCCTGACGAAGCGCTCCGCGCCATCGGCCAGGATGCCGATCCCGCTGATCGTCGAGAACCACCATGCGCCCGGCATTCGCGTGATGTAACGGACCTGGTCGCTGGGCAGGGATTGCGGGTCGGTCGGATCGTGGCGGAACTGCTCGAGCGTGCCGCTGATCGTGTCGTACCGGAACAGGCCGTCGTAACCGCCGATCAGCACCCGCGTGCCATCGCGCTGCATCGACAGCACCAGCTTGCCGTCCAGGCTCGGCAGCAGCGAGCTCTGCATCTGGAAGGTGTCCGGGTCGATTCGCGAGATGCCTTGCGCGCCCGCCCAGATCGAGCCGTCCGGTGCGGTGACGAGGGCCTGGACATCGCGCTCGGCTTGCTCGCCACGCAGGCGCAGATGCTGCATCGTGCCCGTCGTCAGGTCGATGACGTCGACCCGCCCCATGCCCTCGCCCAGCCAGATCCGTCCACGCGGATCGACATAGATGCAATGCACATTGGCATTGCCCAAGGCGTTCGTCTGCAACGGCGAAGGCAACAGGGAGAACACCGTACGTGCGACCGGGTCGTAGCGCGCGGCACCGAGTTCGGTCGCCACCCAGATATTGCCCGTGCGGTCCTGCAGCAGGCCCCGGGTGATATCGCCGACCAGGGACGAGGGCATGGCCGCATCATGGGCCGCCGTGCGCAGCTTGCCGGTGGCCAGGTCGTAGCTGACGATGCCTGCGCCGTCGGTGGCTATCCATAACTGGCCACGGCGCGTTTCGAGGAAGGCGCGCACGGTACGCCGGCGTGCCACGCCATGCTGGCCGGACAGGCCCTCGACCATATGCCCGGCGCGACCGGCGTCCAGGTAAACCACGCCCGACTGCCCGGTGCCGATCCATAACCGGCCCTGGCTGTCCTCGTGGATCGCCCAGACCTGGTCATGGAGGATATCGGCGACAGCCTGGTTTTCGACCAGTGGTCGGGCGAAATGTGCCTCGCCCTTGCGGCGCACGAACAGACCGGCGTCGGTGCCGGCCCAGAGGTCGCCGCGGCGGTCCTGGAATACCGAGAAACTGCGCGCGACCATGTCGTGGGCATCGCCGGCGCCATTGACGTGATCGATCCGGCCGCTGGCCAGGTCGAGGTGGTCGATGCCGCCCTCGGTGGCGATCCAGTAATTGCCCCGCTCGTCGGGGCTGAGGTCGAAGATCTTCCCGTCGGCCGTACCATCGGCGCCGACCGGATACAGCTGGAAGCGATTCGCCGCCGGGTCGAAGCGGACCAGTCCGCCGGTATTGGTGCCGATCAGCAGGCCACCGTCGGGCAAGGCGGCAAGCGTCCGCACATAGGCATCGGGCAGCACCGCGCCGCCATTCGCCCCCGGCTCCTGTCCGAACACCTGCATGCGATAACCGTCGTACCGGACCAGGCCGCCGAAGGTGCCGATCCAGATAAGACCGCGGCTGTCCTGGACTATCGAGGTGGTGGTCGAATGCGGCAGGCCGTCGGCGACGGTGACGCTGTCGAACCACGCCGTTTCGAAGGCCGCCCATCCTGGCGACGTTGCCGGTGGCCCGGTCGCGCCGGCGACCGGGGCGATGAACAACCATAGCAAGAGCAGGACCACCCGCCACACCCGGGTAGCCAGCGTGGACCGGCGGGGACGCGAAACGTCCCGCCGGTCAATGAGCATAGGCGGACGGTTTGAGGTAACGGAAAAACGCGTCGGCCGACATCGGCCTGGCGAAGAAAAAGCCCTGGCCGATGTCGCAACCCAGTTCACGCAGCCAGTCGGCCTGGGCCTGGGTTTCCACGCCTTCGGCCACCGTTTCCAGGTGCAGCTTCTTGGCCAGGCCGATGATCGCCTCGGTGATCTGGCGATCGGCATAGCTTTCACCGCTGCCGCGCACGAAGGACTGGTCGATCTTGATCGTGCCGACCGGCAACTCACGCAGGTGCCCGAGGTTCCAGAACCCCGCGCCGAAATCGTCGATCAGCAAGGCAAACCCGTGCGAACGAAGTTCACGCAGTTGCTTGAGCGTTTCTTCCGGCCGGTGCATCGCGCTCGACTCGGTCAGCTCGAAGCGGATCCGCGCCGGGTCGACGCCGCAGGACGTCACCATCTTGTACAGGGTATCGACGAAGGCCGGCCGGCTGAGCTCACGCAGGGACAGGTTGATCGCGACATAGTCGACCTGCATGCCGAGGGCGTCCCATTCGCGCAGCTGGGCAAGCACGCTGCGCAGCATGTGCTCGCCCAGCGCGTGGATCAGGCCCGAGCGCTCGGCGACCGCGACGAAGATGGTCGGCGGCACCTCGCCACGCGTCGGGTGGTACCAGCGCGCCAGCGCCTCGACCCCGGCCAGGGCACCGGAACGCAGGTTCCACTTCGGCTGGTATTCGACCCGGAGTTCGTCGCGCTGCAGGGCTTCGCGCAGGTCCATCGTCATCGCCAGCCGCTCCCGCGCCAGCTCGTGCATGCCGTCTTCGTAGAAACGGAAGTCAGCCTTGCCGGTTTCCTTGACCGCGTACATCGCCGCGTCGGCGTTGCGCAACAGGGTCTCGGCGTCGAGGCCGTCGCGCGGCGAGATCGCCACGCCGATGCTCGGCGACACCGCCATCATCTGACCGTTGACCATCACCGGTTGGGAAACCAGGTCGAGTACCTTGCGGCAAATCCTGACCAGGTTCTCGATGCCGCCATAGCTGTGCAGCACCACCACGAACTCGTCGCCACCGAAGCGCGAAACCGTGTCGCGAGCACGCACACTGCTGCGCAGGGACGAGGCCACCGCACGCAGGAAGCTGTCGCCGGCCTGGTGGCCATGGGTGTCGTTGATCGCCTTGAACCCGTCAAGGTCGATGAACATCACCGCGAGCGGGGCCCGTTCCTGGCCAACGAGCGCGGCCTTCAGTTCCTGCATCAGGAAGGCCCGGTTGGGCAGGCCGGTCAGGGTGTCGTGGTAGGCGTGGAAGGCCAGGGTGCGATGCGTATGGCCGCCAGGGTCGTTGCCGGCCAGAGGCACCCGCCGCCTCATCAGGTACAGGGTCAGCAGTACGCCGCAGAGGACCGCGACCAGGGCGATCAGCAGCTCCAGTCCCGTCACCGGGGCCAGGTAGTCCTGGCGGCAGACGGCTGCCGTGGCGGCCGGTGCGTCATGGCACCGCGACACCGCGTATAGCGAGGCACGTTCGATCAACCCGGTTGCCAGCACGCGATGCGCTCCCCACCGCCGCCCGTCCCGACCGCGCAAATCCTCGCGCGTGCGGCCATGCGACAGCCTTTCCCACCAAGCGGCGCACCCACCGATCAGCTCCGCTGACCGGCAGGTTCGACGACATAAAGACGGAGTATGTATCGACCAACCCCGGGCGGACTTTAGAACGTTTTTACGATTCTGCGAAGCAGTGCCCGTTTTCCGGAGAAATTCAGGCCTTGCCGGCCACCACATTCACGGTGATCGCGATGATCACGACGTTGAACATGAAGGCGATCACGCTATGCCCCAGGGCGATCCGGCGGAGCCGCTGGCTGGTGATCTGCACGTCGGACACCTGGAAGGTCATGCCCAGGACGATGGCGAAATACATGAAATCCCAGTAGTCCGGCTCCTTGGTACCGGGGAATTCCAGGGCGTCGGTATCGGCGCTGCAATAATTGCCGCTGTAGTACGCGTTCGCGTAATGCAGGGCGAACATGGTGTTCATGAACAACCAGGAGAGCAGCAAGCTGAGCGCCGCCACCGCGATACCCAGGGCCCCGCCAGCCTGATCGGAACGCAACTCGACACCCAGGGCGACCAGAACGATGCCGCAGATCGCCACGCTGAGCCAGAGCACGGTCCAGCGCCCCGGATCCTGCTGGCGCGACCGCGAACGCATGTCCTTGGTCGCCGAATTGCGGAACATGATGGTCGTCGCGGTGAGGTAGAACACCGTGGCGATATCGAAGCCAATCAGCACGGCCAGGGTCGAGCGCATGCCCATGAAGGGCATGCCCAGGGCCAGGAGAAGGAAGATCGCCAGGCCGGCCGACCAGCGCGGCCGCAACCTGAAATGCGGCAAGTGGCGGCGCCACTTGCCGCGGCCGTGAAGACCGTTGCCGCTCATCGATACCGCCGGACAGGAATGGCTGGGCGCATCATGCGCTCGGCGGCAGGTGGGTCTGGAACCAGTTCAGCGCCCGCTGCAGGACGTCGCGCCGATGTTCTTCATTGGAGAAGCCGTGGCCCTCGTTCGGGTAGACCACCAGCGAGGTCGGTACGTTTTCGGCGCGCAGCGCGTGCCAGAACTCGAAGGACTGCGGCGCCGGGCATTCGGCATCGCGGTCGCCAACCACGATCAGGGTCGGGGTCTTCACCTGCTTGATGAAGTTGATCGCCGAGCTCTTCGCGTACACCGCCGGGTCGTCATACACCGAGGCGCCGAAGAACGGGGTCATCCACTGGTCGATCAGGTTCTCGCCGTAATAGCTCTGCCAGTTGGAAATACCCGCGCCCGCGACGGCAGCGCTGAAACGATGCGTCTGGGTAACGGCGAACATGGTCATGAAGCCACCATAGCTCCAACCCGTCAGGCCCAGCCGCTTGTCGTCGACCGGGAGCTTGGCTTCGATGGTGTCCACGCCCTTGAGGATGTCCTGCAGGTCGCCGTAACCGAAGTCCTTGCGGTTCGCCTGGACGAAGGCCTCGCCCTGGCCGAAGCTGCCGCGCGGATTGGGCATGAAGACGAAATAGCCAAGGGTCGAGAACGGCACCGTGCCGAAGCCCACGCCCGGCCAGCGCGGTTCCACGGCAGCCGAGGGACCGCCATGCACGCCGACGATCATCGGATACTTCTTCGCCGGGTCATAGTTGGCCGGATACAGCAGCCAGCCCTGCACCTTCATCCCGTCGTTTTCCCACTCGACCGATTCGGCCTTGCCCCAGGAGGGCTTGAACGCGGCATTGATGCTGGTCACCGCGGCCGGGGCCGTGGTGCCGAGCTTGCCGGCATGGACTTCCGCCGCCGCCTCGTAGGAGCTCTGCTCGAAGGCGATCGTGGACGCGTCCTTCGACAGCGCCAGGCTCATCGCGGCGCGGCCGTCGGAAATGCTGGCCGGCACCGTGAACAGCGGCGAGGCGGTCAGCGCGTTCTTCGCCAGATGATATTCGGAGACGCGACTGCGGCCACTGACGGCCTCGGCGACGATCATCCGGTCGGCAG
>DASYLE010000049.1:0-4629 GCA_036009745.1 Luteibacter sp.
CAGCGAGCTTGTCCGGCGCATTGATGAGTCGCGTCTCCTCTTCTGCGCGCGCTTTGCTGCTCCACAGGCTGTCAGCTAGCGCGGATTGGGCGTCGCGCTTCGCGGCACGCGTCGTCTTGACGGTTTCTCCACCGGTGTTGCGCGCGACGGCTTCGCCCACGGAGAACTTCAGGTCCGGATAGCCCTTGAAGCCCAGCTTCTGGCTGAACTTCACTACGCTCGACTGGCTGATCTTCAGCGCATCCGCGAGCTGCTGCGAGGAGTAGTCGCGCAGCAGATGGGCGTTCTCCAGCAGGAAGTCCGCGATGCGCCGTTCGATGGCCGACATCTGGTCGCGCTCCGAGCGGATTTTCAGCAGCGGCGGCATGATCAGCGGACCGTGATGGGTTCGAGGCCGCGGATCTCGCGGATGCCCAGGCCGGGAGCGTCGGTGACGGAGATCTCCGATTCATTGAAGATCACGCCGCCGTCGACGGGATTGAAGGCGCACAGCGATGGCCCGTCCAGGTCCACCTTGGTGATGACATTCGACTTCGCCACCGCGACGTGCACAGCCGCGGCGACGCTGATGCTCGTTTCAAGCATGCAGCCGATCATGCACTCCACGCCGTACATCGCGGCGATGTCGGCGATCTGGATCGCATTGGAGATGCCGCCGGTCTTCATCAGCTTGATGTTGATGATATCCGCGGCGCGCATGCGGATCAGCTCGATGACCTGGGTCGGCCCGAAGACGCTCTCATCCGCCATGATCGGTGTGTGCACCCGCTCGGTGACGTACTTCATGCCTTCGAGGTCCTGCGCCTTCACGGGCTGTTCGACCAGTTCGAGCTTGACGCCCGCATCTTCGAGCGTCCGCAATGCGTAGACCGCTTGCTTCGCCGTCCAGCCCTGGTTCGCGTCCAGCCGCAGCAGCGCGCGATCCTCCACCGCCGTATAGATCGCCTTGATGCGTTCGATGTCCACGCCGATGTCCTTGCCGACCTTGATCTTCAGGGACTCGAAGCCGCGCTCCACCGCATCCACCGAGTCGGCGACCATCTTCTCGATGTAGTCCACGCTGATGGTGATGTCGGTAGTGACCACGGGGTCGCCGCCGCCGAGCATCTTGTAGAGCGGCGCATTGTAGAGCTGTCCGAACAGGTCGTAGATAGCGATTTCCACCGCGGCCTTGGCGCTGGAGTTCTTCTCCATCGCCCCCTGGATCAGCTGGGTATTGCGGTTGAGGTCGGCGATGTCCTGGCCGATCAGCCTCGGCGAAATGTAATGGCGGATGGCGTCGATGATCGAGCCATGGGTATCGCCGGTGATGACCGCCGTGGCCGGCGCCTCGCCGTAGCCGATGTTCCCGGTGTCGGTGTGCACCATGACGATGATGTCTTCGACCATGTTGACCGTGCGCAGCGCCGTCTTGAACGGCGTCTTCAGCGGTACCCGCAGCATGCCGAACTGGATGTCGGTGATTTTCATGAGGACGAAAGTGTTCCCGTTTTCGTGGCTGGGAGGGGTCAGGGACGAATGCGGACGATGCTGGTCATGCGATCGACGTAGGACTGGTGGTCATTGAACATCAGCGGCAACAACGGTGTCACCGAAACCTCGTTGAGCTTGATCCGGCGCATCGAGCCGTCGGCCTGGCGGTAGCTCATGCCCCCGGTGTCGTGGATGACGTATGGCGCGCCGTCGATCTTGCCGATCACCATCATGACGTGGCCGGGAATATAGACCAGGTCGCCGACATCCAGCGCCATCGCGGCACTGGTCCGCGCATCGTGGCTGTCGGCATCGGTGAACGCGCGGTGTTCGAGGCCGGGACTGATGCTCTGGTCACGCGTATTGCGCGGCATCTGCACACCCATGCTGCGGTAGACATCGGAGACGAAACCACTGCAATCGCGGCCGTTATAAGCATGTCCCCAGCCGTAGCGCTCGCCCAGGAACTTGAAGGCCTGGCGGACGATATTGGCCCGGGTCAGCGGCAGGTAATCAGCTGCCGTATCCTGGTTGCGCTGTAGCAGGGCCGGGCTGAAGCCCAGCGACCCGTCTTCATGACGTACCGGCAAGGTCAGGGTGTATGCGGTGTATGGCCCCTGCCCGTTCACCGGCTGGTCGGCCGGCAGAGCGGTATCCAGTGGCACGCGCGTGCCCATGTCCAGCTGCAATTCGGAAACGGCAGGCGCTTCAGGGGTGAACACCGTGCGCGGCTTGGCGCCGGTGATGACGCGATACGGCTTGCTGTCCCCATACGCGAAGACATCTTTCGCGTTGCCTTCGGCGATATTTTCGCGCGCCGTCCATGCCGCGTAGCGCGGACTGACCACGAACAGCCAGCGCCCGTCGCGGCTGGCATGGGCGATCACCACCGGGTCGCCGGGAAATAGCGCGCTTTCCTGGAAACGGTCGATATCGGTATCGCCGCTGTGGCTGAAGACGCGCAAGTCGGTCGGGTAGCCACGCAAGGCGGCGCGCTGCACCACCAGGCCGTAACGGGTCGGTGTCTGCGCGGGAATCGCGTCCAGCGCGAGGTTATCCATCACCGTGTCGATGGTCGCCGCCGGTACCGGCTTGCCGGCGACGTCGAAGAGTTCGCCGGAAGGCCGTTTCGACAGTTTCTCGATCCAGCCCTTTACCTGGTCCTGCGGCAGGGATGCCGGCAGGCTACGGATCTCGTGCATCGATGGATCGAGTTTCTGCACTTTGGCGTTCAGCGCCGCGATGGCCGCGGTGTCCAGCACCGTGCGATTGGCATCGGCCAGCCTGCCGACCCAGAACTCCGGCGTCAGTTGCGCGTCGCCGATGCCGATCACACCCGATGCGGGCACCGGCGTGGCTTCGCGTGCCTGCACCGCGCCGGCAAAAGCGAGGGCCAGGGTCGCTGCCAGCAGGGAAAGTCGCATGCGTTTCATTCCGTCCATCCTCACAAAGCGAGCTTCGATAGTACGGTGGCCACCACCAGGCCGAATCCCGTGCCGAGGATATAACCGAGCAAGGCAAGCAGGACGCCTACCGGCACCAGCGAGCGCGAGTAGGTCGCCGCCAGCACGGGCGTGGCGGCAACGCCGCCGATATGCGCCAGCGACGAGATACCGCACAGAAACAGATCGAAATGGAACAGGCGCGCGGCCAGGGCCAGCAGGATCGCGTGGATCGCGATCACGGTGACCCCGCAGAGCAGGTACATCGGCGCGGCAGCGATACCGGCGAAGCTGCTTTGCGAGGCGAGCACGGCGACCACGCTGATCAGCAAGGCACTCGATACCGCACCAGCGCCCGGCAGCCGGGCCAGTGGCGAGTGCGCCGCGACCAGGCCGGCGATGGTGGCGATCAGGATGGTCCAGGTTGTCGCCGACACCATGCTGGAAAGGGGCAACAGATCGCCCAGCCAGGCCGATCCAGCCGCGACCAGCAAGGCGATGCCGAGCCATAACAGCACGCTGTCGGTCGTCGCCGGGCCGCGCGCGACCGGCTCGGCCACCGCCATGTCCGCACTGGATTTCGCCCTTGTCCAACGATTGAACGCCGGCGCCATCCTCGCCACCGAGAACAGCACGACCACCCACATCGAATAGCAGAGCGCGTCGGTGAGCAGGGTCGTCGCCAGCGAGGTGTCGGACATGCCGACGGCCTGTTTCACCGCGATCATGTTCGCCGTACCGCCCATCCAGCTACCGCTGAGCGAGGCCAGCGGCTTCCAGCCGTCGGCCGGCAACCAGTGCCGGAACACCAGCCAGGCGACGACGAAGGCGGTGAACAGGCTGACCGAGGTGCAGGCGAAGACGGCCAGTACCCGGGGTCCCAGCGCGAAGATCGCGCGCAGGTCGCAATTGATCATCAGCAGGAATAACAGTGCCGGCACCAGCCGCGCCACCAGCATTCCCTGCGCGGCATGGATCTCCTCGCTGGCCGACCACAAGCCGCCCACGGAGAGTGCGGTCACCATCAGGTAGGTCAGCACGATGGGCGGCAGGATCTGGAAGAAACGCCAGTTGTAACGCCGCTCGATCGCGGGCCAGAGCCCGGCGGCCAGCAACATCACGGCGAGGTAAGGCCATACCGACTGGATCATGCGTCCCCTTTGAAAACCGCTGCCGTGGCAGGTTTTGGAATAGCTATTCCTGTATATCACACAGGAAGCATAAATTATTGACCGCGGTTTGCAAGCATGTTACACAACGACTTCAGGACGTCACATCCGACGGATTCTGCCTGGGGACGCGCATAGTGAAAGCGGTACTGCCCTCTGTCTTGGCGACGCGATGTCGTATCGGCGTCCTTGCCCTTTTGCTTGCCACCTCGCTCGGCAGCATGGCCGCGACCGGTATCGACCCGCTGCGCCAATCCATCGACCTGATCGATGCCGGGCACTTCAAGGCCGCCGAGGCCGATATCGCCGCGGCACTCGCACAGCAGAACCTGCCAACCGACACGCGCGAAGCGCTCGCCTTCCAGCGCGAACGCATGCGCCGCATCCTGATCGACTTCACCCTGGACGCCGATGCGGTCAAGGCGAAGCTGCGCAAGCAGATACCCGATCTTACCGACGCCGAGTTCGCCCGCTGGGACGCGGCAGGCCTGCTTGAAAAGCAGACCATCGATGGTCGCACCCTGTATTTCAAGCGCGCACCGGGC
>DASYLE010000050.1:0-24134 GCA_036009745.1 Luteibacter sp.
CATCGCCAGGATGCATGGCGACATGAAGGCCGCGGCCTGCCTCGAAGCGCTGAATGCCGGGGAGCTTGTCGATCTGGCGGCCACCGAGCGCCAGGTGGTGCCGCTGCGTCTTGCAAAGGACGAACCGCGCCTGACGCCGGCTCATGGCCGGCGCCGGGGCTGGGTGATCGCTGCCTGCGCGAGCCTGTTCGTCGCGACGATGCTGGCGGGCGGCGGCTGGTGGGCGCTTGACGAGAAGCCTGCGCAAACCTATGCCGCTTCGGCGGACGCCACGCGCACCGTCGAACTAGCCGATGGCAGCATGATCCAGCTCGACCGTGGCAGCGCCATCGACGTGCGCTTCGACGAACGCCAGCGCCGTATCGAACTGCTGCGCGGCGCGGTGGTGGTCGACGTAGGCAAGGATCCGGATCGTCCCCTGCTGGTCACGGTTGGCGATCATGTCCTGCAGGACATCGGTACGGTATTCGACGTGCGCCGTGACGGACAGGACACATCGGTCACCGTGATCCATGGGCGGGTGATGGTCTGGGACCAGCCGCATACCTGGTTGAGCCGGATCAATCGGCGTCTCACCGGTACAGCGATTACCGGCAATGTCGTTGCCGACCTCGGCAGCGGCCAGCAGGTGCGCCTGGGCAAGCACGGTGGCGGAACGGTATCGGCGGCGGATATCGCGCGGGCCACCGACTGGTTGCCGGCCACGCTGAGTTTCCAGCACAGCACGGTCGGCGAGGTCGCGCGTCGCTTCAATGCCTATACGTCCATACCGCTGGTGATCGAGGACGAGCATGTGGCGACGACGCTTATCAGCGGCGTGTTTCATGCGCGTGACAAAGATGCGTTCGTTGCGTATCTGGCCACGCTTCCGTCGGTGACCGTGCTGCGCGAGAGCGATCGCGTGCGCATCGTGTCGCGTGCGGGCGACGGTCGAAAGTCGCTGTAAGAAAAAATTCATCGAATCGGCGGTACCCGAATGTCGCGCCGGGGACTCTTGGATAGGTATCGGGCAAAACGCGAGCGATCGCATCGCCCGGCTTCTTCCTCCTATCCCATCGAAGGTCTCGCTCGTCATGCGGAAGTATCTCGCTCTATCCATTGCCCTCGTCCTTGCCGGCGGCGCGCCGTCGTTCGCATTCGCCGCCACCCCCCCGGTGGAGCACACCGAAACCATCGCGGCCATGCCATTGACCCAGGCGCTCGACCGTTTCGCGCACGATACCGGCATGCAGGTGGTCTACGGCTCGGAGGTCGCCGATAGCGTGCGCAGCGATGGCGCGCCGGGTGGCCTGCCGGCCGAGCAACAACTGCGCCGCCTGCTGAAAGGCACCGGCCTGACGTATCGTTTCGTCACCCCGACGACCTTGACGATCGTGCCGGGAAACGTCCCCGCCGCCGCAGCGCCCGGCACCCGCGCGCTGCCGCCGATTGACACGCACGGCGACGATGCGATGAACCTGGCGCCGGTCAGCGTGCACGCCAACGCGGTCGATACGCTGGCGCCGAGCGCACCGCCGCTGGACGCGACCCAGCCGACCTCGGTGATCGACGAACGCTTCATTCGCGATGGCCTGCGTTTCAACGCGAACTTCGACGACATCATCAAGTACGCGCCGAGCGTCACCGTGACCTCGCCGGAAGGCCCGGGCCTGGGCAAGAACGAAGGCATCAGCATCCGCGGTTTCCAGGACGGCCAGTTCAACATCACCTTCGACGGCATCCCGTTCGGCGATGCCAGCGACTTCCATCACACCACCTCAGCCTATTTCAACAACCATGTGCTCGGCCAGGCGGAGATCGACCGTGGCCCCGGCGGTGGCAGCACCATCGGTAACGCCACGTTCGGCGGCACCGTCGCCCTGCGCTCGCGCGATCCCAGCGACGAGCCGGGCATCACGCCCTACCTGACCATCGGCAGCTGGAACACGAAGGCCGGCGGCGTCACTGCCGACGAGACCTTCGGCAATACCAAGGTTTTCGCGGATATCTCCAAGGAGTCGAGCGATACCTATCTGAAGGGCACCGACGATCGCCGCGAACATATCTTCCTGAAGACGGTCACCAAGCTGGGTGAGGACACCAGCCTGACCTTCGTCACCAGCTACAACCGCGAGCACCAGAACACCGTGCAGGGCGCGACCAAACAGGAGATCACCGATTTTGGCTGGCGCTACGGGCTCACCAATAATCCGGCCTTGCAGAGCTACACCGGTTACAACAATGCCGCGTATTACTCGAGCTTCACCTACATCGACCTGGCCAGCAAACTTGGCGACTGGGACGTCGACAACAAGGTCTACCTCAACACCTTCGATCATTGGGCGCGCAAGACCAACGACGCCTCGGACAACGATCCGGCCGACAATGGCGTGACCTTCTACGACGCCAAGGGCAAGAAGCTCGCCACCAGCAAGACCGACGTGCCGGGCAAGCTGGCCGACTCGGGCTTCCATTCGTTTGGCGATGTATTGCGCCTCGGCCGCGATCTTGGTCCCGGTACGCTGCTGACCGGCGTTTGGCTCGAGCGTAGCCTCGACGCGCGCTACCAGTTTCCGCTGGATTTCACGACCAACCAGAAGACCGGCACCAAGTACGGCCCGATCGACAACTACCTGCTCGACGACCGCACCGATACCGTGCAGCCTTACCTGCAGTACGACTGGAAGGTCACCGACACGATCACGGTCAGCCCCGGTGTGCGTTATTCGGAAGTGACGCGCAGCCTCGATGCGCCGCTGAACAAAGTGTCGCCGCCGGTACCGGCATATGACGAGGCGACCTACCACGCGACCTTGCCGAGCATCAGCGTGCACGACCGCCTGAGCGACTCCTGGAGCGCCTACCTGCAGGCGGCCAAGGGCTTTCTTGCCCCGCCCATCGACGTGATCCAGGTCAACGGTTCGAAGGGTCTGAAGCCGGAGCTCACCACCAATTACCAGCTGGGTACCGCGTTCGCCTCGCGCGAGTTCACCTTCGGCGCCGACATCTACTACATCAATTTTTCCAACTTCATCAGCGAGACCGAGGTCGCCACGCCCGAGGGCAACGAAGACACCTTCATCAACGGCGGCGGCGCGGTCTATCGCGGCGCGGAAGCGGAAGGCACCTATGCGCTGACCCGTGAGCTCAGCCTGTACGGTAACGCGAGCTACAACGAGGCGACCTACAAGAACAGCAATGTACAGATCGCCGGCACGCCGAAGATCACCGCGGCGCTCGGCCTGCTTTACAGCAGCGACCAGGGCTACTTCGGCTCCCTGATGGGCAAGTTCCTCGGCAAGCAGTACGGCCTGGACAACACCACCAACGATGCCGGCGATACGGTGTTCCAGAACAGCCAGCGTATCGCTGGTTATGTCACCGTCGATGCCGCGGCGGGTTATCGTACCGATCATGGTCCGCTTGGTACCAAGGGTTACTCGATCAGCGTGGACGTCAACAACGTGTTCAATGTGCACAAGTTCACCGCCTACGCGGGCACCCAGGCGGTAAGCGGCGACGCGCTGTACTTCGGCCTGCCGGGCCGCGGTATCTTCCTCGACCTGTCGGTGAAGCTGTAATGCGGGCCGCGTTCCGTTTCGCACTGCTGGTCGCCGGTGCACTGCCGGTGCTCGCCTTCGCCGCACCGGCCGAACATGTCCGTCTGGAAATCGTGCTGATGCGGCACGGCGTGCGCTCGCCGACCAGCGCGCCGGAGAAACTTGGTGTGTACTCCAGCGACGCGTGGCCGGCCTGGCCCGTCGCGCCCGGCATCCTGACGCCGCACGGCGAGGAGGGCATGCGTGCCCTCGGTGAAAGCTATCGCAAGCGGCTGGTTGCCGAGGGCACGCTGGCGCAGGCATGCCCATCGCCGGCCGAGGTGGATGTGATCGGCGACAGCACGCCACGCAACCGGGCCAGCGCGAAAGCCCTGGTCGCGGGCCTGGCACCGGGTTGTGACCTCGCTTTTCGCGGGTTGCCCGCGGGAACCAACAACCCGCTTTTCCACTATGGCAAGGGCAATAACGACGATGGCGACGATGTCGCGCCGCCGTCGCTAGCGTCACCGGCCCTGGCTGAGTTGCAGCAGGTATTGCTTGGCTGCAACGACGTGGCCTGCCTTGCCGCGGCTCGTGACAACGGCAAGAAGCCACTGGATATGAAAAGCGCCGGGTCGCTGAGCGAGAACCTGATGCTGTCCTACGTACAGGGCATGCCGCTGGCCGATGTCGGCTGGGGGCGTGCGGATGTCGCGGCGATCGGTCGTCTGATCACCTTGCACAATGCCGAGTTCGCGGCCTCGAAGAAGAGCCAGCCGGCGGCCTCTCGCGCGGGTTCAAACCTGATGTTGCATATCCTGGCAACGCTGCAGAGCGCCGCCGGGCGAACATCAGGCATCGACGCGTTGACGCCGACTTCGACGCGAGTCCTGGTCCTCGTAGGCCACGACACGAATCTGGCCAATATCGCCGGCGTACTCGGCGTCGACTGGCACGACGCCAGCCGCCCGGATGATTACCCGCCCGGCGGCGCGCTGGTGTTCGACCTGGTCGAGAAGGCTGGTGGCTATGTCGTGCGCACAAGGACGGTCATGCCATCGCTGGATGACCTGCGGCACAACCGGTTCAATGCGTTGGCGGTGAAGCCCGTGTCGATGAGCGGTTGCGTCAAGCCGACGGAATGCACGCTGGTTGAATTCAGCAAGCGGATCGGGCCGAACCTGGATAAGTCGCGCATCGATGACAGCGTGCCGGCAATGACGAGCTTCTCCACGTTGTAGAAACCCCAACCTGTGGGAGCGAACCCTGTTCGCGAGTCCTTTGAGGCCTTGCCTTTCCCGATTGCCGGCTCTGGAGCGCCACGGCCCCAAAGGACTCGCGAACAGGATTCGCTCCCACAAAAACGCTCCTACGACGGTCGTGGCGGCGCGACGGGGTGACAGATGGGGCAGGGCTCGCAGACGCGGCAGCCGACTTCCTCATCGATATAGCAGACCTCGCCGGCGCCGGCGCAGATCGGGCAGCTTTTGTCGCCCGGTTCGGGTATTGCCTGGGGAATGTCGCTCATGCCGTCGCTCCCGTCATGTCGAGGGCCAGTGCCTCGGCGACGCGGATACCGTCGATCGCCGCGGACATGATACCCCCGGCGTAACCGGCACCTTCTCCGGCCGGGTAAAGGCCGCGTGTGTTCATGCTCTGCAGGCTGTGGTCGTCACGCTTGATGCGTACGGGCGACGATGTGCGGGTTTCCACGCCGGTCAATACCGCGTCGTGCATGGCAAAGCCGCGGATCTGCTTCTCGAAGGCCGGAATCGCCTCGCGGATGGCTTCGATCGCATAGCCTGGCAAGGCGTCGTCGAGGCTGCCAAGGCGGACGCCCGGCTTGTACGAGGGCTCGACCGAGCCCAGCGCCGTCGATGCCCGGCCAGCGACGAAGTCGCCGACCAGCTGGCCCGGCGCATCGTAGTTGTGGCCGCCCAGTTCGTAGGCGCGCGATTCCCAGTGCCGCTGCAGGTCGATGCCGGCGAGCGGATGCCCGGGATAGTCCTGTTCCGGTGAAATGCCGACGACGATGCCGCTGTTCGCGTTGCGCTCGTCGCGCGAGTACTGGCTCATGCCGTTGGTGACCACGCGGCCGGGCTCCGAGGTCGCGGCGACCACGGTGCCGCCAGGGCACATGCAGAAACTGTAGACCGAGCGTCCGTTCCGGGCGTGGTGGACCAGCTTGTAGTCGGCGGCCCCGAGCAGGGGGTGACCTGCGCTGGGGCCGAAGCGGGCGCGATCGATCAGCGATTGCGGATGCTCGATACGGAAGCCGAGCGAGAACGGTTTTGCCTCCATGTACACGCCACGGTCGTACAGCATCTGGAAGGTATCGCGAGCGCTGTGACCGATCGCCAGCACGACATGCGAGGCGACGATGGTCTCGCCACCGGCCAGCACCACGCCGCGCATGCGGCCGTCCTCGATCAGGACATCGTCGACCTTCTGCTGGAAGCGGAACTCACCGCCGAGCGCTTCGATGCTGGCGCGCATCTGCTCCATCATCTTGACCAGGCGGAAGGTGCCGATGTGCGGCTTGCTGACGTAGAGGATTTCCTCCGGTGCATCGGCCTTGACGAATTCGGTGAGCACCTTGCGGCCGTAGTGTTTCGGATCCTTGATCTGGGTCCACAGCTTGCCGTCGGAGAACGTGCCGGCACCGCCTTCGCCGAACTGCACGTTCGACTCCGGCGCGAGTTCGCGGCCGCGCCACAGGCCCCAGGTGTCCTTGGTGCGCTGGCGTACCGAGGTGCCGCGTTCCAGCACGATGGGCCGGAAGCCCATCTGGGCGAGGATCAGGGCGGCGAAGATGCCGCAGGGGCCCATGCCGATGACGATGGGGCGGGTTTCCAGCTGCGCCGGCGCCCTGGTAACGAAGCGGTAAGTGGTGTCCGGTGTCGGCATGACCTGCGCATGCCCGGCCGCCAGCACGACGGCTTCGTCGCGGACCGCGACATCGACCACATAGGTCAGCACGACGGCGCTCTTCTTGCGCGCGTCGTAGCTGCGCCGCGCGAGGGTGACCGAGAGCAGATCGGCATCGGCGATGGCCAGGCGCGCGAGGATCGCCGCACGCAGGGCGCCTTCGGCGTGGTCGAGGGGAAGCTGGAGTTCGGTGAGTCGAAGCATCCTCGTAGTTTGACAGATGGCGGCGGACGGCTCATCGCCTGGATGTAGAATTGCCTGTTCCCACGACCTCACAGGCGCACTTCTGGTGGCTTTCCAGGCAACGGACCCGGCGCTCGACGCCCTGTTCGTCCCCTTCGACAACGGCGAACTGGCCTGGCCGGCAGATGGGCGCGTGCTGTTCCTGCGGGCGCGCGATGGCTTCATCCTGCGCGAGCGGCGGCAGGCTGGCTGGGTATTCGAGCAGAGTTTCAAGCCCTTCGCCGATGCACTGGCGCGATCGGGATTCCATGCGCTGGAGCGCGCGCCGGACGACCGGTTTTCGCTGGTCCTGGTACTGCCGCCACGTCAGCGCGATGAAGCCCGCGCGCTGATGGCGCGGGCGATCGCCCATGCCGTCCCCGGCGGTATCGTCGTGGCCGCCATGCCCAATGCGGAGGGGGCGAAGTCCGGCGAGGCCGATCTGGCGACGCTGGCTGGCGCGGTGCGGAACCTGTCGAAGCACAAATGCCGCGTTTTCTGGACAGCGCCCCTGCAGGGTCGGTCGGAAACGGTCGAGGCCTGGATGGCGCTGGATGACGTGCAACCGATCGGTGACGGACGGTTCGTCAGCCGGCCCGGCCTGTTCGCCTGGGATCGCGTCGACACCGCGTCGGCCCTGCTGGCCACGCACCTGCCTTCGTCGCTTGCCGGTCGTGTGGCCGACCTCGGTGCCGGCTATGGCTATCTCGCCCGTGAAATCATTGCCCGCTGTCAGGGCGTGACGGCGATCGACCTGTACGAGGCTGAAGCGCGCGCGCTGGAGCCTGCACGGATCAATCTGGAAACCGCGGACCGCAAAATCCCGTTCGAGGTGTTCTGGCACGACGTCACCCAGGGCTTGCCTCATCGTTACGACATGATCGTCAGCAACCCGCCCTTCCACCAGGGCAGGGCGGACCTGCCCGAACTCGGTCGCGCCTTTATCGCGCGCGCCGCCGATGCGCTCTTGCCGCACGGCGAATTCTGGATGGTGGCCAACCGCCATTTACCTTATGAATCGATACTCGCCGCGCGCTTCGACGACGTCCGCGCGGTGACCGTGCAGGACGGCTTCAAAGTGATCGCGGCAAAGGGAGTGAAAGCATGAGACTGGTACGACTGATCGCGAACCTGGGTTATGGCAGCCGCAAACAGGTCACCGCGATGTTCCGCGAAGGCGCGATCACCAACGTCAACGGCGAGGTGCTCTACGCCGACGACAAGGCCGAGCATGACGATATCCGGGTCGACGGCGAGCCACTCGATCCACCGGTCGGACTGGCCTTGATGCTGAACAAGCCGCTGGGCGTGACCTGTTCGCGCAAGGACACCGGGCGGCTGGTGTACGACCTGCTGCCGCCACGCTATGCCTTGCGCTCGCCGGTCATGTCGACGGTCGGCCGGCTCGACCGCGATACCTCGGGGCTGTTGCTGTTCACCGACGATGGTCAGTTGCTGCACCGGATCATTTCGCCCAAGGCGAAGATCGCCAAGGTTTATGAAGCGACCCTTGCCGGGGACCTGAATGGTGACGAGGGCGAACGTTTCGCCAGCGGCATGCTGATGCTGGAATCGGAGACCGAGCCACTGGCGCCGGCGATCCTGGATGTCCTTGGGCCGCGTCGCGCGCGGCTGACGGTGACCGAAGGTCGCTACCACCAGGTGCGGCGCATGTTCGCCGCCGTGGGTAACCACGTCGAGACACTGGAGCGCGTCGCCGTGGGCGGGTTGTCGCTGGATGGCTTGCCCTCCGGGGAGTGGCGCCTGCTCGATGCCGACGATATTGCCCGCATTTTTTCCTGAGGTTCCCATGACACAGCAACTCGGCGCACTGGCTTACCTTGTCCGCGAATACGATGAAGCAATCGCCTTTTTCGTTGACGCGATGGGTTTCGAGCTGATCGAGGACACGCGCATGTCGCTGGAAAAGCGCTGGGTGCGCGTCGCGCCGCGAGGCTCGGTCGGCGCCTGCATGTTGTTGGCGCGTGCCGACAAGCCCGAGCAGGTCGCGCGCGTCGGCGACCAGGGCGGTGGGCGGGTCTGGCTGTTCCTCCATACCGACGACTTCCATGCCGATCGTGCGCGCATGGAGGCCGCGGGCGTGCGCTTCCTGGAGGCTACGCGCGAAGAACCGTATGCGACCGTGGCGGTGTTCGAAGACCTTTACGGCAACCGCTGGGACCTGTTGCAGCCGCGCTAACTGATCGCATCGCACTGGATCCCTGCGCCAGGCAGGGATCCAGTGCGATGCAGACGGCTTTCGCGACAAGGAAAAGGGCGCTTTCGCGCCCTTTCTGTTTGCATCTACTTATGATCGTCGTTCTTGCCGTCGCCACGGTTCGGCGCCGGACGCGCCTGCTGGTGATTCTCCGGCGGCCTGCCACCCGGTCCATGCCCGCCTTCCGGCGGCCGGCCCTGCCCATTCCCGCCCGGCGGTCGGCCACCGCCCGGCGGTCGATTATCGCCACCCGGATTCGGCCGCGGCGGCGGGCGGTTTTCGCCGCCCGGATTCGGTCGCGGCGGCGGCCGGTTCTCACCGCCAGGATTCGGGCGCGGCGGTGGTCGGTGGTCATTGCCCGGGTTTGGACGCGGTGGCGGACGATGGTCGTTACCTGGATTCGGACGCGGTGGCGGCCGGTGATCGCCACCCGGCGGCCGGTTGTCACCGCCCGGGCGATGGTCCCAGCCTGGCGGTCGCGCTGGTGGACGATAACCCGGTCGCGGCGGCGGCGGACGATGCGGCATCGGCCGGCTATACCAGTAGTCGCGCTGGTTATAGAACGAACGGCCACGGTAGTAATTGCCCCAGTACGTGCCGATGACGAAGGTCACCACCGGGATGCCCAGGCGCGGGCCGTAATCCGGCACGTAGACCCGCTGGTCTTCGTAGACGTACTGGATGTAATTGCCGACGACCCAGCCACGATTGCCGGCGACGACCACGTCGCACCAGCTGTAATCGTCCAGGCAGCCCTGGATGTCGATGTCGCTGCCCGTCGGCACGGTCATGATCGGCGGGTAGCCAAGATCCGGACCGGCGCGAAGATTGACGTTGCCGGTCACGTACCCCTGGGACGCGAAGGCGGCCAGGGGTACGAGGCAGAGCAGGGCTAGCGCGGCGAAACGGGATCGATGACGCATGGACGCTCCTTGGAAGGGGGTGGCCGTGACCGGCCTGATGATTACATTGGCCTGCTTCCACGGCGCGCACAAGACGGCGTGGCGCGCCCGTTAGGCAAGCAGCAGGAATTTGCCGGCATGGACACTTTCATGACGCAGGGTGCAGTATCGAAAGTTCTTTCGAAAAGGAGACCAAGCCCATGAAACGAATCGCCTGTGCCGTTATCGCCGCGTTTGCCTGTGTCGGCGCGCAAGCGGCGACGAACTCGCTGAGCGTGTCCATGAATGCGGTTTCAGCCGACGGTGTCGGAGCCCCGGCCGGTTCGATCACCGTAACCGAGAGCAGGTACGGCCTGGTGTTTACTCCCGACCTGCAGGGGCTCGCGCCCGGCGTACATGGCTTCCACCTGCATGCAAACCCGAGCTGCGACCCGGGTGAGAAGGACGGCAAGAAGGGCGCGGCACTGGCCGCTGGTGGCCATCTGGATCCGGCCAAGACCGACAAGCATGGGGGGCCGTATGTCGATACCGGTCACCTGGGCGACCTGCCGGCCCTGACCGTAACGGCCGACGGCAAGAGCAGCACCGCGGTGCTGGCCCCGCGACTTAAGCACCTGAGCGAGCTGAAGGGGCATTCGCTGATGATCCACGCCGGCGGCGACAACCACTCCGACCATCCCGAGGCGCTCGGTGGCGGCGGGGCGCGGATTGTCTGCGGCGTCGTTAAATAGGAAACACGAACGCGGGTGCTCTCGGTCGGCGCCGAGGGCGCTCGTACACCCCATCCGCTCTCCGGGCACCTTCCTCCTGGGGGAGAAGGAAGCTTTCTGCGGTATGATCAGCGCTTCGTATATCTGAATATTGTCGGCTCGCCATGTTCGAATCGCTCAGCACGCGCCTATCCGCCACCGTCGACCGCCTGCGCGGGCGCGGCAGGCTGACCGAGGAAAACATTCGCGAGAGCCTGCGCGAGGTTCGGATCGCCCTGCTCGAGGCGGATGTCGCCTTGCCGGTGGTCCAGGCGCTGGTCGAACGGGTCAAGGTGCGTGCGGTCGGCCAGGAAGTGCTGAAGAGCCTTTCGCCGGGCCAGGCCCTGGTCAAGGTGGTCAGCGAAGAGCTGACCGCCGTGATGGGTACGGTCAATACCGAGCTGAACCTTGCTGCCCAGCCGCCGGCCGTGGTGCTGATGGCCGGCCTGCAGGGCGCGGGCAAGACCACGACCGTGGCCAAGCTGGCGCGCTTCCTCAAGGAGCGCAAGAAGAAGCGGGTGATGGTGGTCAGCTGCGACGTTTACCGTCCGGCCGCCATCGAGCAGCTGCGCACCCTGGCCGAACAGGTCGAGGTGTCCTTCTTCCCGTCGGCCGCCGGCCAGGATCCGGTCGCCATCGCGCGCGCCGCCATGGACGCCGCCCGTCGCGAAGTGATCGACGTATTGATCGTCGATACCGCCGGTCGCCTGCACGTCGACGAAGCGATGATGGCCGAGATCAAGGCGCTGCACGGCGCCCTCGATCCCATCGAAACCCTGTTCGTGGTCGACTCGATGACCGGCCAGGACGCGGCCAATACGGCCAAGGCCTTCTCCGAGGCCTTGCCGCTGACCGGCGTCATCCTGACCAAGACCGATGGCGACGCCCGTGGCGGCGCCGCGCTGTCCGTACGCTATGTGACCGGTCGCCCGATCAAGTTCATGGGCGCCGGCGAAAAGACCGATGCCCTCGAGCCGTTCCACCCGGAGCGCGTGGCCCAGCGCATCCTCGGCATGGGCGATGTGCTGTCGCTGGTCGAGGAAGTCGAGCGCAAGGTCGACCAGGAAAAGGCGCAGAAACTCGCCCAGAAGGTCATCAAGGGCAAGCGTTTCGATCTCAATGACATGCGCGACCAGCTCGAGCAGATGAACAGTATGGGCGGCCTGGCCGGCCTGATGGACAAGCTGCCCGGGATGTCGAGCATTCCGGATAGCGTGAAGTCGAAGGTGAACGACGGCGAATTGAAGCGCATGGTCGCCATCATCGGCTCGATGACCAAGAAGGAGCGCCGCCATCCGGATCTCCTGAACGGTTCGCGCAAGGCCCGCGTCGCCCGCGGCTCCGGTACCCAGCCCGCCGACGTCAATCGCCTCCTGAAGCAGTTCATGCAGATGGAGAAGATGATGTCCAAGCTGTCCAAGGGCGGTACCAAGGGCCTGATGCGGCAGATGCGCGGCGCCATGAAGGGCATGGGCGGCGGTTTCCCGCCGATGCGCTGATCCTCCAGGGGTATTCCGGCCCTTGGTGGGCCAACCCCTTCCATTTTCTGCAATATCCGTTAAAATGCCGCGTTTACCGCGCCCGCATCGCGTGCGCCTGCCGGCACCCGGCAACTCTGGAGCTTGTTACTATGGTTAAGATTCGTCTTGCGCGCGGTGGCGCCAAGGGCCGTCCGTTCTATCACATCGTCGTGACCGACCAGCGCAACAAGCGCGACGGTCGCAACATCGAGCGTGTCGGTTACTACAACCCGGTGGCTTCGGGCGCTGACAAGCGTCTTGAGCTCGACGTCGCCAAGGTCCAGTCCTGGATCGGCAAGGGCGCCCAGCTGACCGACAAGGTCCGCGCGCTGGTGAAAGAAGCCGGTAAGCTTGCTGCTTGATGTCGTCGGGGTCCGAGAAGCGCGTCCGCGTCGGACGCATTGTCGGACTCTATGGTGTGCAGGGCTGGGTCAAGCTGGAATCGTGGACCGAGCCCCGCATACGTATTTTCGACTACCAACCCTGGCAGCTCAGCGCGCCGGGCGTGGAGAAGGAGATACAAGGGATCGACGGTCGCGCGCAGGGCAAGGGGCTGGTAGCCCGTCTGCCCGGTATCGATGACCGCGAACAGGCAGCTTTGCTGGTCGGGTGCGAAATCACCGTCGCCCGCGAACAACTGCCCGCTCCCTCCAAGGACGAGTTTTACTGGACCGATCTCGAGGGTCTCGAGGTCGTCACCCTGAACAACGAAGTACTCGGTCGGGTCAGTCATCTGTTCGCGACCGGTGCCAACGATGTCATGGTGGTGCGGAACGGCGAGCGCGAGCGGCTGATTCCCTTTGTCCAGGGACCTTATGTGCATTCGGTGGACCTTTCCGCCGGGCGCCTGACGGTCGACTGGGACCCTGAATTCTGAAGCGGTATCGATCGCAGGTGGCTTGAAATCATGCGTATCGATGTCGTCACGTTGTTTCCCGATTTCGTCAGCCAGTCGGCTGCGGTCGGTGTCGTCGGAAGGGCGCAGCAGCGCGAGCTTTTGCAGGTGAATACCTGGAATCCTCGCGATTACGCCACCGACAACTACCGTGCCGTGGACGGTCGCCCCTTCGGTGGTGGCCCCGGCATGGTGATGTTGATCGACCCGTTGCGCGCGACCCTGGCGGCCGTGCGCGACAGTGCCCCGGAACCGGTGCATGTGATCTATCTCAGTCCGCAAGGTGCGCGACTGACGCAGGGCAAGGTGGAAGCGCTGGCGCGTATGCCGCGAATCGCCTTGATCTGCGGGCGTTACGAGGGAGTGGACGAACGTCTGCTGGCCCATGAGGTCGACGAGGAGCTCTCGATCGGCGATTATGTGCTGTCAGGTGGTGAGCTTGCCGCGGCGATCGTGATCGATGCGGTGGGTCGTCTACAGGAAGGCGCGTTGAACGACGCGCTTTCCGCCCAGCAGGATTCGTTTTCCGACGGTCTGCTGGATTGCCCGCATTACACCCGTCCCGTACAGCACGACGTATGGGGTGGCGTGCCGGAGGTGCTGCTTTCCGGCGACCACGCGGCGATTCGCCGTTGGCGCCTGAAACAGTCGCTAGGTCGAACCTGGCTGCGCCGGCCGGATTTACTTACGCGGCGTGTACTCGATAAGGAATCGCGTGCATTGCTGGATGAATTTCGCCGTGAATACTCGCGGCTAAACGGTGCGGCCGGGAACGACCGCAGCAACGAAAATTGACAGGTGTGCCATGAACAAGCTCCTCCAACAGTTCGAAGCCGAGCAGATTACCCGCCAGCTGCCGGATTTCGGCCCTGGCGACACGGTGATCGTCAATGTGAAGGTGAAGGAAGGCAACCGCGAGCGCGTTCAGGCGTTCGAGGGTGTCGTCATCGCCAAGCGTAACCGCGGCCTGCACTCCGCCTTTACCGTGCGCAAGATCTCGCATGGCACCGGCGTCGAGCGCGTGTTCCAGTCGCACAGCCAGGCGATCGATTCGGTCGAAGTGAAGCGCAAGGGTAAGGTTCGCGGTGCGAAGCTTTATTACCTGCGTGGCCTGGAAGGCAAGGCTGCCCGCATCAAGGAAGACATCGCCGCCGCCGCTGCCGCCAAGGTCGCCTCGAAGGCTGCTGCCGCTGCTGCCGCGGCTGCGGCCGCCAAGTAATACGCCTACCTGGCGCGCTTCGGCGCGCCAGGTATGAAAAAAGCCCGTGGACGTTTACGTCCGCGGGCTTTTTTTGTATGCGAACCCTGTTCGCGAGTCCTTTAGGGCCGTGACTCGCCCGGTTGCAGGCTCTGGAAAGGCACGGCCTCAAAGGACTCGCGAGCAGGGCTCGCTCCCACACGTGAAGTTTGCCGTGCCATGTGGGAGCCCACCCTGTGGGCGAGTCCTTTAGGGCCGTGATTCGCCCGGTTGCAGGCTTGGGAAAGTCACAGCCTCAAAGGACTCGCGAGCAGGGCTCGCTCCCACAAGTAAAAGTTTGCCGTGCCCTGTGGGAGCCCACCCTGTGGGCGAGTCCTTTGGGGCCGTGACTTGCCCGGTTGCCAGCTCTGGAAAGGCACAGCCTCAAAGGACTCGCGAGCAGGGCTCGCTCCCACAAGTGAAGTTTGCCGTGCCCTGTGGGAGCCCACCCTGTGGGCGAGTCCTTTAGGGCCGTGCCGTTCCGGTCGCCGGCTTTAATGCAGCCGTGTACCGCGCGGCCGCATCGGAATCACATTGCTCGCCGCGGGCGGCGCTGGCAGGGCGGCCTGCTCTTCCTGGGGCACGACATTTTCCAAACCACGCGTATCGCGCGTCGGCAGGCTGAAACCGGTCATCGCATCGCCAGCCATCCACAACCGCGCGGACTGCCGGCTTTCCCCATCGCTGCTGACCTCGAACCCATAGCAGCGCTCGATCCGTCGCTTCGTGCCGAAGCGACGCAGGTGCAAACCGCGCAGGCCGACGCTCTGGTCCAGCAACTGGACGCCATGCCTTTCGCACAGACGCCGGGCCTCACGCACGGCGACCTCGCGGGCGCGGGTCATCTTCAGCCAGATGCCGACGACGGCACCCAGCACAAGAAGCAGGAAAAGGTCGGATAACGTGGCCATCGCTCTACTGTGCGGTCGATGGCGCGTCGGGGCAAGGGGCTAGTCGAGCTGCAGGCGCAATGAGAAGTCGATCGCACGAACATGCTTGGTCAGCGCGCCGCTGGAGATGTAGTCGACACCGGTTTCGGCGATCGCGCGGATCGTGTCCAGCTCGACGTTGCCGGACACTTCCAGCGACACGCGCCCATTGGCGAAACGCACCGCCTCGACCAGGGCTTCCGGGCTGAAGTTGTCCAGCATGACGCGGTCGGCGCCGGCGTCGATGGCCTGGCCGAGTTCGTCGATGTTCTCCACTTCCACTTCCAGCAACAGGTCGGGATGGCTGGCACGTCCCGCGTGCACGGCTTCGGCGATACCGCCGGCGGCGATGATGTGGTTTTCCTTGACCAGGATCGCGTCGTACAGGCCAACCCGGTGGTTGACCCCACCGCCGCAGCGCACCGCGTACTTCTGCGCCAGGCGCAGGCCGGGCAGGGTCTTGCGGGTATCGAGCACGCGGGTCCGGGTGCCTTCGATGGCACGCACATAGGCCGCGGTGACGGTGGCCGTGGCGGACAGCAACTGCAGGAAATTCAGCGCCGAGCGTTCGGCGGTGACCAGGGCGCGGGCATTGCCCTGCAGGCGGCAGATGCGGCTGCCCGGTGCGATGCGATCGCCGTCGGTGGCCTGCCACTGGATGTCGACGGCCGGATCGAGGCGGCGGAAGCAGGCGTCGAACCAGGCGGCACCGGCGAGTACGGCGTCTTCGCGACAGGTGAGGATGGCGGTCGCTCGGGCCCCGGCGGGTAGCAGGTCGGCCGTGGCGTCGCCGGTACCAATGTCCTCGGCGAAGGCGCGCGTCACATCGGCGGCAATGTATTCGGCGTCCGGCATGACGAGGCCGGATTCGGGACGTTCTTTGCTTGCCATCAGTTTGCTACCGGCTGCTCCGCGCCCGGCTGGCGCAGGCGCTCGACGATGGCGTCCATGGCCCGGTCGAACAGCAGGGTCGATTCAAGGATCCGTGCCGTGCCGTTGGCGAAGCTGGCGGCGAGGCCGGGCATGCTGTGGTCGGCGACCTTCAGGCCGCGGCGGTTCACGAACAGGTAGCGACCGCTGATCGGGCTGATCCACGAAAGCTTGGCCCGCTCGCTGGTGCCGTCGGCATCGACGAACTCCAGCCACTGGCCGACTTTCAGCTCGGTGGCCTGGATCATGAAGCGCTCTTCGATGTCCTCGTCGAGGAAGTCTTCTTCTTCGTCCTCTTCCTGCGGCAGTGCCTCCGGCTCGGCGATCGCCTGGATCGCCTCAGGCATCGGCAGCACGCTGGCGATGATGGTGCCCGACTCGTTGACTGGCATGACTTCGCCGAGCTGCG
Source organism: Luteibacter sp. (assembly GCA_036009745.1). Classification (GTDB taxonomy): domain Bacteria; phylum Pseudomonadota; class Gammaproteobacteria; order Xanthomonadales; family Rhodanobacteraceae; genus Luteibacter. The sequence continues at coordinate 16,458 of DASYLE010000050.1, forward strand.
AGCGGTAGAAAGCGTGCAACTGCGCAAGCAGCTGCTCGGTATCGGAGTCCTGGAAAGCGACCGCGGCCAGGCCGCGGCGGAGCGCACGCTCGATGCCGGGCAGGGTCAGGCGCAGTTCGCGACGGGCACCGGCGTCATGGGCGGGGCGCGCGCTGGCGATAAAGTCGTCGACGAAGCGTAACGCTTCGCGGAACTCCGTCGACTGTTCACCCTGGCGCAGCAGGATCAGCACCAGGTAATTCGCCCAGGCACGGGTAAGCACGCCGTAGATCAGCGGTTGCAGCGACTGCTCGCCGATCCGGGAAATGATTTCCTGCGCGGCGCGACGGCGCGCATGCTCGAGTTTCTCGCGACCGCGGGTGGACTCGGCGACGCGCTGCTCGGCCAGATCGGCACGGCGGCGGCTGACATCGAGGAATTCCTGCAGTTCGCTGGACAGGCGCTCGAAGATACGGATGTCGTCGTCGAAATCGTGCAGCAGGCGGTCGACGATCGTCTTGATCTTGTCGTGCAGGCGATGGTCGCGGTCCGCATCGCTGGACCAGCCCTTCGCCGCATCGGCCAGCGCGTCGAGCAGGCGCCGCGCCGGATGGGTCTTTTGCGCGAACAGGCGGCGATCCAGCAATGCCACCTTGAGGTAGGGGATCTGCAGTCGCGCGAGCATCACCTGCATCTCGGCCGGCAGGTTACGGTCCTCGAGGATGAACTCGAAGAGCATGCCGACCAGGTCGATGGTGTCTTCGTCGACGCTGGCGACATGGGCCGATTGCTGGCCACGAAGCTGGCCGATCTGCGCCAGCAACTGTTCCTTCAACTGGGCCACTTCGCGCGATACGTCGGCCTGGGTGGTCGAGGTATATGTCGCCGGGTGGATCGAGATCTGGCTTTGCAGCAGGGTCAGCGCGCCGAGCAATTCGGCGGCGCTTGGCGCCGGGCCGTGATGGTGGACCGCGTGGGTAGCGTGGCTCCCCATGGCCATGGGCTCGCCTGCCGGGACGCCGTGGCGACGGGCATTGAACAGCGCATGCAGCGACTGCATGAATTCGGGTGAGTAATCGCCCTGCTGCACGGCACCGCCGCCGTCACCGGCTTCCATCTCGCCACCGGCCGTTGCTACCGACGAGGCGGGGACTTCGCTGCGACGACCGGGTATTTCGTGACGCAACTGCGGCAGCACGCCGGCGCTGGCCAGTTCGTTATTGATTTCTTCATACAGCTCGTCGATACCCGCCAGCACATAGCGGTCGAACAGCTTGTAGATGATCAGCTTGACCCGGACCTCAACGCCAAGCTCGCGCATCGACTGGCGGAACGCGTTGGCCAGGGCGGCGGGGCCGACCGGGTTGCTGGCGTCGTCCATGCGGTTACCGCCGCAGATCACCGACAGCCGCTGGTTGACCGCGAACAGGGCACGCGCCATGCGCGACTCGTTCTTGCCGATCATGCTGGTGATCGCGAGCGATTCTTCCAGCTCGTTCTCACCGACCAGGGTCAGTTCGACGTTGGCCAGGATGCCGCGGCCGGAGGTTTCCGCTTCGGCACCGCGGGCGCGGCCGGCGGAGAAGTCGGCCAGGTCCTTGGCGACCTGGCCGAGGAAGGCACGCTCGACCAGCGCGCGCTTCTTGCGCACCTCGCGCATGCCATCGAAGTACTGGGTCTGCGCCGCATTGTTCTCGGCCTTTTCGGCCAGGTCGAACAACGCGTCGTCGACGTTCTCGAACATGTGGTTGGCGAGCGCATGCAGCCGCTTGGTCGCGATGCCGCGCACGGCCACCAGCAGTTCGCCCACGCGCTCGCTGCGCGGATCTAGGCGCTGACTGAGGTCGACGACATTGGACGACTCGCTGGCGTTCATCGCCACTCCTGGAATCTTGCTGGCCCCCGCCCGAACGTCGATTGTGAGTCAGGGCCGGCTTTTAATTGTGATGTAGTTCACGTTTGCATGCGCCGTCAACCGGCGGTAGCAAACCCTGTCAACTGGACGGTGCCGATACCCTGATCCGGCAACATGACAGGAATGCCGTCATCGATGCGATATACCACTTGCCCGTCGGTGGTGACCAGACCCTCGGCGAGGACCTCGGTCACTTTTTCGCCGGCGACGGTGTCGACCTGGCCGGCCCGGATGGCCTGGTTGAGCGAGTCCAGTTCACCTGACTTCAGTGGCCGAACAGGGCGTTTGCTGACGGGGCAAACAAGAATGTCGAGTAGGCGCTTGTCCATGTGAGACCCGAGGGTCATGCCTGTAGCTGGAGAATGTCCTTACAATAGCGATTTTTGGATGCCCCGGCCATGACTTCTACCTCGGTTCCGCGCGTCGGCGTGGTGATGGGTTCCCGCTCCGACTGGGAGACGATGGAGCACGCAGCCGCCATGCTCGACCGGCTGGGCGTGGCCCATGAGGTTCGCGTGGTCTCGGCGCACCGCACGCCGGATCTGCTTTTCAGCTATGCCGAGGAGGCCGTCGGCCGCGGCATCCAGGTCATCATCGCCGGCGCTGGCGGTGCGGCGCATCTGCCGGGCATGCTGGCGGCGAAGACCCGGTTGCCGGTGTTTGGCGTACCAGTTCAGTCCAAGGCATTGAATGGCATGGATTCTTTGCTCTCGATCGCGCAGATGCCGGCGGGTATCCCGGTCGGTACCCTGGCCATTGGCCGGGCCGGTGCGACCAATGCGGCCCTGCTGGCGGCTTCGGTGCTGGCCCTGCACGACACCGCGATCGCCGACGCCCTCGAGCGCTTCCGTGCCGAGCAGACCCAGGCGGTGCTGGATCATCCGGACCCGCGTTCGTGACCCGTCGCCTTCCTGTCGTCGGCATCCTGGGCGGTGGTCAGCTGGCCCGCATGCTCAGCCTGGCCGCGGCGCCGCTCGGCGTCAGGACCCTGGTCGTCGACAGTGCGGCCGATGCCTGCGGCGGTCAGGTCTCGCCGCTGGTGGTGGCCGACTGGACCGACACCGAGGCCCTGGCCGCGTTTGCCGCCCAGGTCGACGTGGTCACCTTCGATTTCGAGAACGTGCCGGCCGAAACGGCCCAATGGCTGGTCTCGCATACCCGTGTGCACCCGGCACCCCAGGCCCTCGCCGTGGCCCAGGACCGCCTGGCCGAAAAGACCCTGTTCCGCGAATGCGGGCTAGGCACGCCTGAATTCCGCACCGTCGATAGCCGCGAGGAACTGGTAACCGCCCTGGCCGCGGTGGGCGCGCCGGCGATCCTGAAGACCCGCCGCCTCGGCTACGACGGCAAGGGGCAGTTCCGCCTGACTTCGGCCGACGACATCGACGCCGCTTGGGGCGCGCTTGGCGCCCAGGCACAGGCGCACGGCTTGATCCTCGAAGCCTTCGTGCCTTTCGAACGCGAGTTGTCGGTGGTCGCGGTGCGCGGGCGCGATGGCGATTTCCGCACCTGGCCGCTGACCCATAACTGGCACACCCACGGCGTGCTGTCGATGAGCGTGGCGCCGGCGCCCGATACCTCCGATGCCTTGGCCGCGAAGGCCGTCGCGCATGCGCGAACCCTGGCCGAGAAGCTGGAATACGTCGGCGTGTTCGCCCTGGAACTGTTCGTGCGCGATGGCGAGTTGCTCGGCAACGAAATGGCCCCGCGTGTGCACAACTCCGGTCACTGGACCATCGAGGGCGCGCATACCAGTCAGTTCGAGAACCATATCCGCGCGGTACTCGGTCTGCCGCTCGGCGATACCGGTGCGCGCGGCGTCAGCGCGATGTTCAACTGGATCGGCGAAATGCCCGACCCGAAGCCGGTGCTGTCCACGGCGGACGGGCATTGGCATGACTATGGCAAGGAGCCTCGTCCTGGCCGCAAGGTAGGGCACGCAACGATCTGCGCGCCGGATGTGGCGACCTTGCGCGGGCGTGTCGAAGCGGTCGCCGAGGCGCTGGATCGCGTGGATCAGGCGAAGCCGGCGCTGGAGAGCCTGTGATCCTGAGCGCCTGGCCTCAAAGGACTCGCGAACAGGGTTCGCTCCCACAGGGCTTGCCGCGACCTTATGGGAGCGAACCCTGTTCGCGAGTCCTTTCGCGATCACGCTCACGGTCATAAAAAAAAGCCTGGCAAAACGCCAGGCCCTTTTTTGGCAACTTCAGAGCTTCACGCCAGGTTACCGGCCGCGAATTCCCAGTTGACCAGGTTCCAGAACGCTTCCACGTACTTCGGCCGCGCATTGCGGTAGTCGATGTAGTACGCGTGTTCCCAGACGTCGGCGGTGAAGATCGGCTTGTCGGTGCCGGTGATCGGGGTGGCGGCGTTGGAGGTGTTGACGATGCCGAGCGAGCCATCGGGGCGCTGCACCAGCCAGGTCCAGCCCGAGCCAAAGTTGCCGACGGCGGACTTGGTGAACTCTTCCTTGAACTTGTCGAACGAGCCGAACGCCTTGGCGATCGCGTCGGCGAGCTTGCCGGTCGGCTCACCGCCGCCCTTGGGGCTCATCGAGTGCCAGTAGAAGGTGTGGTTCCAGACCTGGGCGGCATTGTTGAAGACGCCACCGGAAGACTTCTTGACGATGTCTTCGAGCTTGGCATCCTCGAACTCGGTGCCCTTGATCAGGTTGTTCAGGTTGGTCACATAGGCCTGGTGGTGCTTGCCGTAGTGGAAATCCAGCGTTTCGGCCGAGATATGCGGCTCGAGGGCGTTGCGTTCGAAGGGGAGCGGGGGAAGCTCGATCGCCATGTCTTTACTCCTTAGCGGTGGCTGGGGTTAAGAGGGTGTCATCGGACGGCCCAAGGCCGTAGCGCTGCTACAATACGCATCCGCTGCATTCTAACGATGAAATAGACCTATGGACGCCGTCGAGCGAATCAAGGCCACCGTGGCCGGCCATCCGATCGTGCTTTTCATGAAAGGCACACCTGAATTTCCGATGTGCGGCTTCTCCAGCCGTGCGGTACAGGCGCTGATCGCGGCCGAAGCGGACTTCTTCGCGGTCAATGTGCTGGCCGATCCGCAGATTCGTGCGAGCCTGCCGCATTACTCGAACTGGCCGACCTTCCCGCAGCTGTACCTGCAGGGTGAGCTGATCGGTGGCTGCGACATTGTCGAAGACCTGCATGCCGCCGGCGAATTGCGCCGGATGGCGGTGGACGTCACGGGAATGCATTCCTGATGGCGCTCGCGAATACGCGGCTGCCCGGCGACTGGGCGGCTGCGACGGACAGTCTTGCCGGTCGCGTGATCCTCGTCACCGGCGCCACGGGTGGCCTCGGTGGCGAAGTGGCGCGCGCAGCGGTGCGCGCAGGAGCGACCGTCGTGCTGACCGGTCGCAAGCTGCGCCCGCTCGAGAAGCTCTACGACGAATTGGTCGCGCAAGGCGGGGCGCAGCCGGTGATCCATCCGCTGGATCTGGAAAGCGCCACGCCGAACGATTACGCCGCACTGGCCGACGGTATCGAGGCGGAGCTGGGGCGGCTCGACGGTATCGTCCATGCCGCCGCGCACTTCGACGGGCTGACCCCGATCGCCATGCACAAGCCGGACGACTGGCTGCGCGGCCTGCAGGTCAACGTGTCGGCGCCGTTCGCGCTCACTCAAGCCTGCATGCCCCTGCTCACCGCCGCGGCCGACAGCGCGGTGGTCTTCGTGCTCGACGATCCGGAGCTGTTGTCGCGTGCCCATTGGGGTGCCTACGGCACGGCCAAGGCCGCGCTCGAACGGATGGCGACGATCTTGCATCGTGAAACCGCCGGCACGCCGTTGCGCGTACACGCCTTGCTGCCCGCACCGATGCGCACAGCGCTGCGACGTACCGCCTATTATGGCGAGGACACCATGCAACGACCGCTGCCGGCTGCCACGGCGGAAGCGGCTATTTACCTGCTCTCCGCATCCGGCGCTTCGGCGCGCGGTAGCGTGCTGGATCTGCGAACAGATCAATAACCACCGTCCCCTCTGCCCAGGGGAGGCGGTCGCACAAGGAGATTCGATGGAAGCGCAGATGACGACGTTATCGGCGGGAATCCTGCTGTTCCTGATCATGGACCCGCTGGGCAACATCCCGTTGTTCCTGGCCCTGCTCAAGGACGTGCCGCCGCAGCGCCGGCGCAAGATCATGATCCGCGAGCTGCTGATCGCGCTCGGCGTACTGGTCGCCTTCCTGCTCGGCGGCCAGTACATCCTCAAGCTCCTGCAGCTGAAACAGGAGTCGGTGACCATCGCCGGCGGCATCGTGCTGTTCCTGATCGGCATCCGTATGGTTTTCCCGCCGCACGACGGCAATGGCGTCTTCGGCAAGCAGGGCGAAGGCGAGCCCTTTATCGTGCCGATGGCGATTCCCGGCGTCGCCGGCCCCTCGGCGATGGCCGCCCTGTTGCTGCTGACCGATTCCCAGCCCGGTCGCACGGCGGAGTGGGGTATGGCGCTGTTCCTGGCCTGGCTGGCCACCGCGGTGATCCTGCTCAGCTCGACCTACCTGTTCCGCTGGCTCGGCGAGAGCGTGCTCACGGCACTGGAGCGCTTGATGGGCATGTTGCTGATCGCGCTGTCGGTACAGATGTTCCTGAGCGGGGTTTCCTCCTACCTGCATATTGCTGTCTAGGAACTTATTTCCCCAAAGTCGCAGGAATCTGCCCCCCGCATCACCTTGCTGTCATAATTGGGCACCAGCATTGCAGTCAGATTCCAAGGAGTGAGGTCATGCTCAGCATCGAACAGGCCTTAACCGACCGTATTCCCTGGTTGTTGCAGCATCCGCGCATTCGCAAGCCGGTGGCGGGCATGCTGGAGAAGCTGGCGCACGAGGCGCGTTTCAACCATACGCTCGACCAGGTACCGGCCGAGGGCTTCGGTTTTTGCGAGCATATGCTCGATTACCTCGGGGTCAGTTGCCAGGTCACCGAGCGCGAGCGCGAGAACATTCCCGTCGAGGGGCCGCTGATCGTCGTTGCCAACCATCCGCTGGGCATGGTCGACGCGATCGCCCTGGTTCAGCTGATCGGCTCGGTACGCCAGGACGTGCGCATCCTTGGCAATGACGTACTCACGGCCGTACCGCAGATGGCACCGTTGCTGCTGAATGTCGATGTGTTCGGCAAGGGTGCGGCGTCGAAAATGCGTGGCATTTTCCGCGCGCTGGAAGCCGGTCAGGTATTGGTTATTTTCCCCGCCGGCGAAGTGTCGCGCGTTCGTGCCGATGGCGTGCGCGATGGCGCCTGGTCCGACGGGTTCGCCCGCATTGCATTGCGTGGTGGCGTGCCGGTGTTGCCGGTGCATATCGCTGCGCGCAATTCGGCGATGTTCTATGGCTTGTCGATGCTGGCCAAGCCGCTCGGCACGGCGATGCTGCCGCGCGAGGCCACTGCCCGGCGCAAACAGCGCGTCGGTTTCAGCATCGGCGCGCTGATCGGCGCGGATGAACTGAAGTCGCGCAGCAACGGTTCGACCGAGCAGGCGGCGAAGCTGATGCGCCGGCATGTTTACCGGGTCGGTCGTCATCGTGGGCTGATCTTCGGCGGCCAGGCGCCGCTCGCCCATCCGGAACCGACCGAACGCGTTGTTGCAGACCTGGCGCGTGCGGACTTATTGGCCGATCTTCCCGACGGCAAGCAGGCGCTGTTATTCAAGGGCGCCGCGGACAGCCCGGCGCTGCGTGAAATCGGCCGCCTGCGCGAACTGACCTTCCGTCGCGTCGGTGAAGGTACCGGCAAGCGTCGCGACCTCGATGCCTA
>DASYLE010000051.1:0-9189 GCA_036009745.1 Luteibacter sp.
GATGAAGGCGAGCTTTTCCTGCTCGGCGTCGATCGCCTCGCGGTAGGCCTTGATGTTCGGCGACCACTTCTGGCGCTTGCGGCCGAGTTCCGCCGCCCACTCGAGGTTGCCCTCGTTGTTCGGGAAGGTCTTCAGGAACTCGCTGCGCGGCATCTTCACCTGTTTGACGAAGATGTCCATCAGGATGCGCTCGTGGTGACGGATGTCGTTCACCACCTCGCGCAGCTTGCGCACGAAGCCGTCGATCAGGGCCGAAGGCAGCTTCAGCTTGAGGAAGGCCTCGGACATCTGCTCGCGCAGCTTGACGATCTTCTTGTCGGTAATCTCAGCCTTGGGCGCGGCCTTCTGGAACTTGATGTGCAGCGAACGCAGTTCTTCCATGCGGCGCTTCACTTCTTCCGGATCCGGACCGGTCGGGCCCGCCTCTTCCTCTTCGGCGGCCTCGGTTTCTTCCGCTTCGGCCTCGGCGTCTTCTTCAACGACGACCGGCGGCGCTTCGGCGGCCTCGGCGCGCGCGGCGTCAGCGAGTTCCTCGAGGTCGGCGAAGCCGGCCAGGATCTCGCTCAGGCGGCGCTTGCCGTCGACGTGCTGGTCGTATTCCTCGAGCAGCAGCTGGATGGTCAGCGGGAAGCTGGACAGGGCGGTCTGCACCTGGTTCAGGCCTTCCTCGATGCGCTTGGCGATGGCGATCTCGCCTTCGCGGGTCAGCAGCTCGACCGTGCCCATCTCGCGCATGTACATGCGGACCGGGTCGGTGGTACGGCCGACTTCGGCATCGACGGCCGAAAGCAGGGCGACCGCTTCTTCGGCGGCCGATTCATCGTCGTTGCTCGTGCCGGGGGCGGCGCCATCGGAGATGGTGTCGGTATCCGGCGCGGCATCGTGGACTTCGATGCCGACGCCCTTGAGCACCGCCATGATGTCTTCGATCTGCTCCGGGTCGACGATGTCGTCCGGCAGGTGGTCATTGATCTCGGCATAGGTCAGATAGCCCTGCTCCAAACCCTTGGAGATGAGCTGTTTGATTTCCGACTGTTGCTCGTGAGCTTTGTTATTCATGCGACCGCCGCTGGGTACAGGAACCGATCAGTATAGCCATTTGGTGATTTTCTGACCAGTTTTCAAGTGGAAAGTGCCCGCAGGGGCATGAGCAAGAATCGCGCCAGAGCGCCACCCTGGGGCTCCGCAAGCCATTGCGGGGTGGTTTTGGGAATGAACAGGCGAGGCGCTGTGGAGTCATCGCACTTCCAGGCGGAAGGTCACGGGGCCGTCGTTGATCAGATGTACCTTCATATGGGCACCGAAGCGGCCGGTTTCCACCCCCGGGTGCGCACTTTTCGCCCGGTCGACCAATTGGTCGAAGCGGCGCCGGCCTTCCTCGGGCGCGGCGGCCGAGGTAAAGCTCGGGCGCATGCCCTTGCGGGTGTCGGCGGCGAGGGTGAACTGGCTGACCAGGAGCAGGCCGCCACCGGTGTCGGCGAGCGAGCGGTTCATCTTGCCCTCGGCGTCGGCGAAGACCCGGTAGCCGAGCAGGCGTTCGAGCATGCGCCCGACCTGGGCGTCGCCGTCGCCGGGTTCAATGGCGACCAGGGCGAGCAGGCCGGCATCGATGGCGCCGACGATCTGGTCGTCGACTTCGACACGCGCGGATTCGACACGCTGGATCAGGGCGATCATGGGCTCCGGCGGGCAGGGCGGCTGGCGCACAGCTTAGCGTTTCGGACGCGATCCGCGAAGGATCGGCGGCACTGCCCTACACTTTGTCGATGCGTCCGGATATCTACCTCGTCTATCTCCTGCTCAGGCTGGTCAGCCTGCTGCCCCTCCGTGCCGTTCATGCGATCGGGGCCCTGATCGGCCGCTGGTCGTTGCGCAGCGGCGGTCGTTCGGCGAAGTACACCGCCGTGAACCTGCGCCTGACCCGGCCGGAACTGTCCCCACCGGCGTTCGACGCGCTGCTGGCCGAGACAATGGAAGAGAGCGGCAAGTCGGTCACCGAGATCGCCAGCATCTGGGGCGCCGGTGCCGGTCGCGCGCTGGGACTGGTTCGAGAAGTCCGCGGCGGTGAGCTGTTCGACGCCGCCCTGGCCTCGGGCAAGGGTGTGATCGTCGCCGCGCCGCACCTTGGCTGCTGGGAACTGTTGAATTACTGGCTGTGCAGCCGGACCCGGATGGCGATCCTGTACCGCCCGCCGCGCATCGCCGCCGTCGAAGCGCTGCTGCGCAAGGTGCGTGGGTCGCTGGCGCCGGAGCAGGTGCGCGCCGAAGGGGCTGGCGTGCGTACCTTGTACAAGCGACTGGCGGCCGGTGGCACGGTCGGCATCCTGCCCGACCAGAAGCCGCGTGAGGGCGAGGGCGAGTTCGCACCGTTCTTTGGTGTCGATGCCTTGACCATGGTGCTGCTGCCGCGGCTGGCGGCGCGCACCGGCGCCGTGGTGCTGTTCAGTTTTGCCGAACGGTTGCCTAAAGGGCAGGGCTACCGGATCCATATCCTGCCGGCGCCGGAGGGGATCGACAGCGATGACCTGAAGGTCGCCTGCGCTGCGCTCAATCGGGGCGTCGAGGTCTGCGTGGAGCGGGCGTTCGCGCAGTACCAGTGGCACTACAAGCGGTTTACCGCGGACGATCGACCCAGCCCGTACCGCTAGCGCTGTTGTGGGAGCGAACCCTGTTCGCGAGTCCTTTGGAGCCGGGCCTTTCCGATCGCCAGCTCTGGCGGGCGTGACGCGAAAGGAGCAGCACGAACAGGGTTCGCACAACGGCCCGCCTCTGACTACGGTACGGGCTTTTCCAGCCGCCGCAGGAAGACGCCCATTTCCTTTTCGGCCTGCTTGTCGCCGCGCTTCAAGGCGGCGGCGATGCCTTGCCGCCAGGCTTCGGCGGCGCCGTCACGATCGCCCGCGGCCAGCAAGGCCTTGCCCAGCAGCTTCCATGCCGCCGAATACGTCGGGTCGAAGCCAACCGCGCGGCGCAATTCCGTGGCAGCCTCTTCATTCCGGTTTTCACCTAGCAAGGCGTTGCCCAGCGAAAACCGGAGCAAGGCCCCGTCGCGCGGACCATCCCGCTGCGACAGCAAACGGTCGAGCATCTCGCTCAATGCACGTTCCGCTGGCGCCAGTAATCGGGCGGGTAGAGCAAAGTCGGCTGGACCGGTTCCGGCGCGATACGTCCGGCACTGAGCGCGGCCAGGGTGGGCGCGTTCCAGATCATCAGCCAGGTCGAACGGGACGGTTGGACCAGCAGGGCATAGCGCAGGTCGTCCGGCGTCGGCTTGTTGCGGTAGGTCACCACCAGGCCTTCGGGATGCTGGCGGGCAAAGTCCTCCAGGCTCATGCCATCGCTGACCGGCGCGTCATCGTCATCGGTGGCATTCGATCCGGGCATGGCGTTCAGCCGCACCAAGGGGTGGGTCAGGCGCCCGGCGAAATGGTATTGGCCGTTGTATTCGGGGCCGAGGTTGCCGATCGGCCGACCGGCGGCATCGGCCTGGCCAAGATAGGCCGCGGCCGGGGCGAGGTCGTAGCGATGCCAGGCACCCAGGGTCCACAGGGAATTCAGGGCCAGGCTGCCGATCAGGCCGGCCACCGCGAGGCGCCGGGTCTCGCCGCGGCCGCGCATCAGCAGCAGGCCGCCAAGCAGCAGGAACACCACACCGAAGAAGCGACTGTAGGGCGCCATGTCGACCAGCCACACATTGGTGATGCGGCCACTGGCAACCAGTCCCGGCAAGACGAACAAGGCCACGGCGATGACGAAACCGCCGACCGCCAGCGGCCAGGTGCCCAGCGCATAGTGGTTCGCCGCGACAGGATGGCGCTCGCGCAGCAGGCTGATCGCGGCGGCGATCAGCATGACCCCGCCACCGAACTCGGGCAGTGGGTAATACGCCTGCTTGCCGCTGATCAGCGAGAAGACGATGAAGGTCGGCAGCAGCCAGCAGAACAGGAAGCGCACGCCAGGGCTGAACGGCCGGCGCAGCATGACCAGGGCCGCGGTCGCGCGCGGCCAGGCGCTGAACGGGAACATCAGCACCGGCAGGTAGATCAGGTACCACCAGGGCGGCTGGGCGTGATCGAAAGCCTTGACCACGCGACCGGCGGTCTGGGTGAAGAACAGGCGTTGCCGATAGGCTTCGCCGCCGCTGAAGCCGGCCGGTAAGGCCCAGGCGAGCAGGATCGCACCGCCACCGAGCAGGGCCAGTACGCCGAAGCCATACCAACGCTTCGGATTGGCGCGCGCGTACTCATTCCATAGCGGCCCCAGCAGCAGCGGGAAGGCGACATGGACGAACATCACCGGACCCTTGCTCAGGAGGCCGGCACCGACAGCGAGGGCGAACAGGAACCAGCGCGGCTCGGCGCGGCGCGCGGTCGGCGTCAGGCAGAGCAGGGCGGAGAGCACGCAGCAGGCGAGCAGTACCTCGTACATGATCTGCTGGCCGAACAGGAACGCGTAAGTCAGCGCCAGCAGCATCCACGGCGTCGCCCTGGCGACCCATGGGCGCTCCGGGAACAGCCGTCGCGACAATGCCGTGATCAGAACCAGCTGGGTTGCGCCGAACAGCACTTCCAGTACGCGCGGCCAGATGTCCGTGACGCCGAAGACGAACCAGCCGGCATGGATCAGCCAGAACAGCAGCGGCACTTTCTCGCTGTAAGGCTGGCCGTTGATATGCGGGACCAGCCAGTAGTTATGCGTCCACATTTCCCAGGCCACGGCCAGGGTGCGCGTGGAAAACATCGGCATCGGGCCATGCGAGAAGATCGCCACGAGCGCGAACACCAGCCACAACGGCAGCCAGGGCCACAGGGCGCGAAGATGTTCGGAGCGGGTATAGGCGCGGGTCGGGGGCAAGGGCTCTGTCACCGTGTTGGGATGGGCCCAGTCTAAACGCTCGCCGGCCGCTACGGCTGACCGGGCGCCGTCCCCCCGCCCCGTGGGCCCTGACGGCCTGCCGGCAGAGCTTCCTCAGAGCCGTTTCAGGGCACCGTTCGCCGTGTCGAGCCGCTCAGTGAAAGAGCTTCACACGGCATCGAGCGCTTCGCGCAAGACGGTCGACAGTGGCGCGGAGAGTTCCTCCTCCAGTGCCTGGGCGGACGGCTTGCGATGGTGCGGATCGACGACGGGCTAAGCTGGACCAGGTCCGCACCACCGACGTATAGCGTGGCCGGCAATCCAGTCCCACCTGTGCGTTAAGTGTCCTCTACGGCGCCGTCGAGCGTTTCGGCGAGATGGCGCAACAGGGTGCCAGGGACGAGGTGAGGGAGCTCATGGGCCAAATATAAGGTGCTGTTATATATCGTCAAATTGTCAGGCGTGGTCGAAAATGCAACTCAGGCGGCGAACGTAGGCATCGAAGGTAAACAGGGTCGTTGCCCGATGGAAGCCGTTCCTCGATAGATCTCGATAGACCCTTCCACATGAGAGCAGTCTCATAATCGCCTCAGCCAGGTCGGTGGGGGCCAGTGCACAGGGCTCGTCTTCCTTGCGCTCAATTCCCAGACGCGTTCGCTGCTGATCGTCGGCGAACGAAGGAACGAGTTCACGATAGGACCCCAGGCTGAGGGTCGGCTTGACCAGAATTCCGCCCGACCCGGTTGCCTCGGCAAGCCCGCCGCGGTCCGCCGCTACCACCGGGCAGCCATACGCACCGGCTTCGATCGCTACGAGGCCGAAGGATTCCCATAGTGACGGCAGGCAGACAAGGTCCAGGTGTCGGTAAAGGCTCGACACGGATTGGACGTAGCCGGGCATCAGGACGTGCTTGCCAAGATGCAGCGTTTTGGCCAACTCGGATATTGCGAGTTCCAGGGGTCCGGTCCCCACGATGACGAGGTCGGCATCCACGCCCATCGAATGCAGATGCTTGAGCGCATGCAGCATCAGGCCGTGGCCTTTTTCAAATGACAGGCGGCCGACCATGCCTATCCGGATGCGGCGCCTTCCCGGATCGATGCGCACAGGCAGAGTCGCGGGAACAGGAAAATCGCGAGGCAGGCCGTTCGGGCAGATCTCGATTTCAGCTTCGGTGGGCCAGGTCGTCTGGAGGTGATTCGCCTGGGCGACCGAACAAGTGATGACGTGGCGTACACGTCGCCACGCGGCGCCGATACCCGTGTGACCGATGTTTCGCATGGACACGCCATGGTCATATAACGTGGCATCCGGACGATGCCTGGCGACCTCCCGCCAAGTCGACAGGTCGTCCCAGGCGACGGCTCCAGGATGTTTGCGTGCGTGGCAGCCGATTGAAAAGGTCCGAAGCGCCTTGAAGCGGTGGTACCAGTGCGGCAAGCCGACGATCTCGGGCTGGCCGTCGTCATTTGGAAATCGACCGTCGATGGTGCGGGATACATTGAATACCTGTTCACCCCGTCGTATGGCGACGCCTCGAAGTAGTCTTTGAACGCCGCCGGCTTCGTAGTCGAGGGGCGCAAAATGCAGGAGCGACATGGATCATGGCATCCGTTTCATAGTATCGCCCCTTCCCGAGGCGCGGTGAGTGACGGGCGCTTTGTGCGCCCGTCACTTCAAGCCATACGATCACGCGAGACCGGGCATGGCAAGCGAGTCCTGAATTGCGGGATCAGTACGTGGCCCACCAGGACTGGTTGTTTCCGTTTCCGCACTGCCACTGCTGCACATGGGACGCGTTCATCACTGCATCGAGACATTTTCCATTAGAGCGATTAACCAACTGATAATAGTTGACCAGGCCCAGAGGTCCTTGTCTGGACCATTGTTGGGTGAGCGTTCCGCTGCAGGGATTCTGAACGATGGGAACACCGTTCCCGTTCGATGCACTGGCCAGATCCAGGCACATGTTCGTCTGCACGTTTCTGAGTCGAAACATTGCCTTTTGCACAGGTACCTCGCGGCCTTGCATGTTTACATACTCGACCCCGAAGGATCGGCTGTCGAAACCATCGCAGGGCGCTTGATGAATGGGGGCGCCTTGGGCCGGCGAGGTCGGGTAGAGGCATTGGCCTGACTGAAGGTTCCTCACGACTGTAGAGGAGCCGGCTCCAGCTCTCGTCTGCATTGCCGTGAAGACGAGGACGGCTGCTGCCATGGCTGTAACAATGTACTTTCTCGTGCTTGTGCGGAGCGTGATCGATGCAAGGCTATTCATATGGATCTCCTTGATGTACAGCTTCCATGTGACCCGACATCGCCCGGGCCGGACGTCCGCTTACAGGTCTGTAAGTCGGCGTCCTGAAAATAGGCGCGCAATCATCGGCTCGTATGTAGTAGTTCTCCTAAAACAATGACTGTCGGGGAGGGGAGGTGCGGTCAGGAACTAGGCAGGACCCCAATAGCCGATACGTCGACGGATTTTCAGTTTGCGCCACAGGTTCAGCGGCTTGCGCTTGCGGCTGCGGCCGCCGGCGGCGATGAAGTCGTCGATGGCGTCGAGGACGCGTTCGCTGGAGCGACCGTCCCGATAGGGGTGGATGCTGTTCGCGTAGTCCTCGATCGCCTTCATCAGTTCGGGCGGGCGCGACAGGGCGCACTCGATGGCCGGCGCGAATTGTTCGGGATCGTCGATGTCGATCAGTTGCGGACCGGGGCGGCGATTCTTGAAGGTAACCACCGGCTTGCCGGTGAGCAGGAATTCGTTGAGCGCCGAGGAGGTGTCCGAGCACATCATGTCGACCTGGGGGAAGAGTTCCAGGATGTTGTCGTTGTCGGCGAAGCGCAGGTACTCGTTCTGCAGCGCGAGGTATTTGTCGCGGGTTCCCGGGTTCATCTTCGGATGGAAGGTGACGATCCAGCGGTAGCGGCCGTCGCGCGACAGTTCGCGGACCTTGTCGTGGAGAATCTCGGCGGCGCTCCACGAGGGCGAGAACGTCGAGTGGTAAAGGATCACCGGCGGCTGGCGCACCGGCGGTATCGGGCCGGCGATTTCGCGCAGGAACGGGTCGAGCTTTGGCCAGCCCGTCTCGCGCACGGTGAAGTGGCCGACCTTCGCGGCGATCTCGCCAAAGGCCTGGGTGTCCTTCGGGCCCGTCGTGCAATAAAGATCGAAGAAGCCGCGGATATAGATGTGCCGCGGCTTGCCGGCGTCGAAGCCATGAAAGGTCTCGACCTTCACCCCGGGGAAGAAATGCGGCACCGCGTTGCTTGAGGTGACCACGGCGATGGGATTGAAATGACGCACTTCCTCGACCGTGCGCAGCCAGGTCTCGCCGGCGACCAGGTCTTCGCCACCGGGGCCATCGAAGAACCAGGCCACCTGGTCGCCGCGCGCGCGGATCGCCTCCTGCAAGGGACGCAGGATGGCCAGGGCATAGCGTTCGGAGCCGTACAGGAGATAGTGCTTGCTCAACGATCCAGTCCGTGTCGGTGGAGGGCATTCGCGGCGGTGTCGCGCGAGGCCGGATTGTGGCGCATCTCGAAATAGCGCATGCGCTTATAGACAGCGTAGGAAGCGGCCGTCTGCGCGATGGCATAGCCACGCCAGCCATCGAGGATGGCGAGACGGAACAGGTAATCCTTGATGAAGGCCAGCCAGAACACGAAGGGCGCCTGCCACATGCGTGCCGGCTTGTCCTTGTCCAGCCAGTCCCGGCACTTCAGCTCGGCGTAGCGCAGCACTTTCAGCTGCTTCTCGACCAGGCTGGGATTGTTCACGTGGTTGAAGGCCGCAGCCAGGGTCGGCGCGCGGCCATCGAATCGCAAGGATTCGTGGACGCGGGCGTCGGTCCAGTGGGCGCGGCCGCGGTGGTAGAGCCGGGCCATGCGTTCGCCGACCGCCGGGCGATACCAGCGCATCGGCGCTCCCATATAGATGGTCCGCCGACGCAGCCAGGCGGCCGGGGTGGTCGGGTCAACCAGCAGGGCCGGCAGGCGTTCCTGAAGTTCGGCGGCCAGTTCAGGTGTCAGGTATTCGTCGGCGTCGAGCACCAGGATCCAGTCGTGGCTCGACTGGGTGGTGGCGAAATTGCGTTGCGGCCCGAAACCCAGCCAGTCCTGGTGGACGACGCGGGCGCCATGGGCCTGGGCAATGGCTACGGTATCGTCGGTGCTGCCGCTGTCGACAATGACCTTCTCGGCGGCGAACGGCACGCTGTCCAGGCAGCGGGCGATATTCGCTGCCTCGTTATGGGTAATCACCACAAGGGAAAAGGGAAGCGTCGGCATCGGCGAAGTTTACCCGAATCGATGGCCATGGCCCGGTAGTTGCCG
>DASYLE010000052.1:0-9284 GCA_036009745.1 Luteibacter sp.
AGGTTCTCGATCGCGCGGGTCGAGCGCGGTGTCGAGCCGGTGATGAAAAGCCTGAGTTTGTACTGTTCTGTCGGCATGGTCATGACGTGGCCGGGGCAGTGCGGATATCGAGTCCGACCAGCACCCGCTCGAAATCGGAAAGATCGCCGATGATCCGTTTCAACGGCGGCGGCAGGCGCCGGACCAGGGTTGGCAACGCAACAATCTGGTCGCCGGCGGCCAGTTGCGGGGTTACCAGCAGGTCGACCACTTCGATTGAGTACTTGCCCGCCAGATGGTCCTCGCAGATGCGCTTGAGGTTGGCGATGGCGGTCAGCGACTTGGGGGTCTGGCCGGCGACATACAGGCGCAGGCTGTAGGTTCCGGGATCATCCAGCGACTCGTCCTCCGCTTCGATCATGGGCCCGGGTATTCGATCATTGGGGTTCATGGCGTGCTCCCCGCAGGCTGGCCATCTCGGTTCGTTCGCTGCCGAGCAGGGTTTCACGCGCTTCCTCCTGCTCGATCAGGGTGGCGACTTCGGCCTCTTCCGCCTCGATCATGGCGCGCATTTCGGCAATCTGCCGTTCGGTCGAGGCACGCTTGCGCGTCAGTTCGCGGCGGCGTCGTTCGGTCGCCTGGGTCCGTGCGATCGACGCCTGTTGCTCGCGTGCCTCCTGGGCGGTCCTGGCCGTGCCGGTCAGCACGCCATCGGGGCCGAGATATGGCTCGATCAGTTCCACGCCGTGACTGGTAAGCCGGTATTCGCGCAACTGGTTCGAGTGATTCATGCCGCGCGACTTCAGCAGGTAGAGCACGCGGTTGCGCTCGCCATTCGCCTCCGTGTCCAACAATGAAATCCAGGTGTCCATCAGCGAGGACACACTGCGATCGCTCTCGTCCATCTGTGCGCCGGCACTTGAAAGGCTGGTGAAGAGCGCGGTGATGCCCTTGGTCTTGCAGATGTCGGCGAGCCGGATCAGGGTCGAGTGGATCTCCGTCGATGGACCGCGGAAGGCCGAGATCGGATCGACGACCAGGACGGACGGTTCGAACTGCTCGATATCGCGATTCATCCGGGCCAGGTGCATCTCGAAGCCGTACAGGCTCGGCCGGGTGGCCTCGAAGCGGAGCAGGCCGGCATCGATATGGCGTTTCAGGTCGATGCCGATCGAGCGCATATTGCGCACGACCTGGTCCGGCGATTCCTCGAAGGCGAAGTACAGGCAGCGCTCGCCACGCTCGCAGGCGGCGTCGACGAAGGAGGCGGAGAGGGTGGACTTGCCGGTACCGGCCAGGCCGGAGACCAGCACGCTGGAACCGCGGTAGTAACCGCCGATCCCCAGCATGCCATCGAGCCCGGCGATGCCGGTGGGCACGGCTTCCTGGGAAATGCGGTGGCCCAGCCCCGCCGAGGTGATCGGCATGACGCTGATGCCCTGGTCGTCGATCAGGAACGGGTATTCGTTGGTGCCATGGGCCGAACCGCGGTACTTGACCACGCGCAGGCGCCGGGTCGTCACCTGGTCCTCGACCCGGTTGTCGAGCAGGATCACGCAGTCGGACACGTATTCTTCTATGCCGTAACGGGTCAGCTGGCCCTCGCCGCGCTCGGCGGTGATGATCGCGGTGACGCCCTTGTCCTTCAGCCAGGCGAACAGCCGGCGGAGTTCGGCGCGCAGGATGGCGGTATCGGTCAGGCCCGAGAACAACGCCTCGATGGTATCCAGGACCACCCGGCGGGCGCCGACCATGTCGATGGCATAGCCCAGGCGCACGAACAGGCCCTCGAGGTCGTATTCGCCACTTTCCTCGATTTCCGACCGTTCTATATGGACGTGGTCGATGGCGATTTTCTTCGCCGCGACCAGTTCGTCGACGTTGTAGCCGAGCGAGGCGACGTTGACCGCCAGGTCCCTGGCGCGCTCTTCGAAGCTCATGAAGACGCCCGGCTCGTCGTACAAGGTCGCACCGTTGACCAGGAAGGTCATGGCAAACAAGGTTTTACCGCAGCCGGCAGCCCCGCAGAGCAGGGTCGGCCGTCCGCTGGGCAGGCCACCGAGGGTGAGATCGTCGAGGCCCTGGATGCCGGTCGGGGTTTTGGCGAGGTGCGGCGAGTCCTGACCCTCGCCCGCTTGGATGATCGTCATGGAAAAGTAGAGGCCCTGTAGGTGTAGGCCGATCATGACAGGGGGCCACGTTGTGACTTCGTCAACGGGGACCGAAAGCGATCGAAACGCTTGACACTGACGCGCTGCAGCACGACAATTTGCGCGCCCCAGCGCGTCCGCGCCGCGGGCAATCCTGTCGAAACATCAAGGCATATGGACGTCTACCCTAGTCGACGCGCCGACATCCGCGAGCATCGGATGACGGCGCTGAACAACATCATCGCCTGCGGCGACCGTTTCCGGTCAGCCGGCGCTTTCCTCGACTAAGGGAAAGGCCGACTCGCCCTCGACGGTTGCCCAAGGCAATCGTCAATCCGAGGAGCGAGCCATGAAGCTCAATCTAGATATGTCCGGTGCCCGCATGTTCGGTCGCCGTCTCGCCTTCGCGCTGGCCCGCCGGCGTTCCCGCAATGCGTCCCCGCGCACGATCACCGTGCCGCGTCCGCGTGCGCTCGAAGAAAGCCTGGCGAAACCGACGAGTCGCAATCTTTCGCCGTCATGATCACCGATTTAGCCAACGGGGCCTCTTCGCGGAGCGTCCCGGCCACTATCGATCCAGATGCCGGTCGCCATCCGGTGCGGAACGCCAGCCCAGGCTGACGTTGCTCGCGCCTGCGGCCGTGTCGCGCCCCAGGAAAGCGAGTCATGAAGAAGAACAAGGCGCCCGTTGTCACCGCCGCACGCAGCACCGTCTCCCACTACGCCCACAGCCTTGCCGTCGAACTGCTGACCGAGTTCGATACCAGCCTCGATGGCCTCGACGAGGGCCAGATCGCCGAGCGGCTCGACCGCGACGGCATCAATGAAGTCACCCACGAGAAGCCGCCGCACTGGTCGCTGCAGCTGCTGCGCGCGTTCAAGAACCCGTTCATCATCGTGCTGCTGGTGCTGGCCATCGTGCAGATCTTCACCGAGCCCGATGATTTCACCGGGCCGGTGATCATCGCGGTGATGGTCGGGATCAGCGTGCTGCTGAGCTTCACCCAGGAATTCCGTTCCTCGCACGCCGCCGAGAAGCTCAAGGCGATGGTGCGCAATACCGCCACCGTGACCCGGCGCGCCGAGGACGGCCACGCCGAGCGCATCGAGGTGCCGGTCGAGGAACTGGTCGCCGGCGATATCGTCCATCTCGGTGCCGGCGACATGATCCCGGCCGACCTGCGCCTGCTCGGCGCCAAGGACCTGTTCATCAGCCAGGCCATCCTTACCGGCGAATCGCTGCCGGTGGAGAAGGCCGCGCCGCATGGCGGCGAAAGCGCGGGCGATGGCGGCAACCCGCTGGACCTGCCGACCATCTGCTACATGGGCACCAACGTGGTCAGCGGCACGGCAACCGCCGTGGTCCTGGCGACCGGTGGCCGTACCTACCTCGGCTCGCTGGCGCATACGCTTTCCGGCCAGCGCGTGCAGACCAGCTTCGACCGCGGCATCAGCAGCGTCAGCTGGCTCTTGATCCGCTTCATGGCGGTGATGGTGCCGATCGTCTTCGTCATCAACGGCCTGGACAAGCATGACTGGCTGCAAGCCTTCATGTTCGCGCTCTCCGTCGCCGTCGGTCTCACCCCGGAAATGCTGCCGCTGATCGTCACCGCCAACCTGGGCAAGGGCGCGCTGGCGATGTCCAAGCGCAAGGTCGTGGTCAAGCGCCTCAATGCGATCCAGAACTTCGGCGCCATGGACGTGCTCTGCACGGACAAGACCGGCACGCTGACCCTCGACAAGATCGTGCTCGAGCGCCACCTCGACCTCGACGGCGACGAGTCGGACGAGGCGCTGGAATATGGCTACCTCAACAGCCGCTTCCAGACCGGCCTGAAGAACCTGATGGACAAGGCGGTGCTGACCCACCGCGACCTCGAGCACGCCGCGTCGCGTTATCGGATCGTCGACGAGATCCCCTTCGACTTCCAGCGCCGGCGCATGTCGGTGATCGTCGCCGACGGCGATGGCGAGCACCTGCTGGTGTGCAAGGGCGCGGTCGAGGAAATGCTCACGATCTGCGCCTACGCGAAGATCGGCGACGAACTGGTACCGATGACCGACGAGAAGCGCCGCGAGATCCGCGCGATGACCCGTCGCCTCAACGAAGATGGTCTGCGCGTGCTCGTCGTGGCGATCCGCCGCGAGCCGGTGCATCCGCGTCCTTATGGCATTGCCGACGAAACGGAACTGACCGCGGTCGGCTGCCTGGCCTTCCTCGACCCGCCGAAGGATTCGGCGGCCACCGCGATCCGCGCGCTCAACCACCACGGCGTAGCGGTCAAGGTCATCACCGGCGACAACGAAGCGGTAACCCGCAAGATCTGCTCGGAAGTCGGCCTCGACGTCGCTCACTCGGCGCTCGGTCGCGATATCGAAGAGCTGGACGACGACGCGCTCGACGCGATGGTCGTGCGCACCACCGTGTTCGCCAAAATGTCGCCCTTGCAGAAGGCGCGCGTGGTCAAGTCGCTGCAGCGCATGGGCCACACCGTCGGCTTCCTCGGCGACGGCATCAACGATGCGCCGGCATTGCGCGAAGCGGATGTCGGTATCTCGGTGGACACGGCAACGGATATCGCCAAGGAGTCGGCCGACATCATCCTGCTCGAGAAGAACCTGATGGTGCTGGAGGAGGGCGTGATCGAAGGACGCATCACCTTCGGCAACATCATGAAGTACATCAAGATGACGGCGAGCTCGAACTTCGGCAACGTCTTCAGCGTGCTGGTCGCCAGCGCCTTCCTGCCCTTCCTGCCGATGCTGCCGCTGCAGATCCTGGTGCAGAACCTGCTCTATGACCTGTCCCAGCTGTCGATCCCGTTCGACCGCATGGACGATGAATACCTGCGCAAGCCGCGCAAGTGGGACGCCGGCGACATCGGCCGCTTCATGGTCTGGATCGGCCCGGTCAGCTCGATCTTCGACATCACCACGTTCTATTTGATGTGGCACTACTTCGGCGCCAACAATGTCGCGCACCAGTCGCTGTTCCAGTCGGGCTGGTTCATCGAGGGCCTGCTCTCGCAGACCCTGATCGTGCACATGATCCGCACCCGCCGCGTGCCCTTCCTGCAAAGCGTGGCATCGGCACCGGTACTGGCCCTGACCAGCCTGATCATCGTCGTCGGCATGCTGATCCCCTTCACCAGCTTCGGCGCCAAGATCAACATGACCCCGCTCCCGGGCATCTACTTCGCCTGGCTGGCCCTGACCCTGGTCTGCTACTGCGTACTCACGCAGCTGGTGAAACTGATCTACATCCGTCGCTACGGTCGTTGGTTGTAACGGGGCATCGCGAGTGCAGGTCCCGTGCCTGTACTCGCGGTCCAAAGGGATAAAATGTCCGGCAGACTTGACATTTAATCGGTAATGTCCGATATTTCGGACATGGACCCGACGACTCTCATGGTAGGTCTGGGCAGCCAGCTCCGGCAGCTACGTAAACGCCGCGGATTGACCCAGGCGGTTCTCGCCGACCGTGCGGGTATGGCGCGGTCCAAACTCGTGTTGCTCGAGCAGGGGCGTGGTTCGGTTGCCATGGAAAGCTACGCGCGTGCCATCGCCGCCCTGGATGCGACATGCCGGCTGGAGCCCGCGCGGCGGCCGACGATCGAGGAACTGGGCGAGATTTATCGTGAATGAGATCGAAGGCATCGCCCAGGCGCGCGTGCTGACGCCCCAGGGACCCAGCGGCGATTTGCACGCCGATACCGACGGTTACGATTTTCGGTACACCGGTAGCACGCCCGATATTGCGATAAGCCTGACGATGCCGGCGCGGCGTGATGCATACCGTAGCCGGGAGTTGTCGCCGATCTTCCAGCAAAGCCTTCCCGAAGGCTTCGTACTGGAACAACTGCGCCTCCGCCTGGCCAAGGTGACCAGGCTCGATCCCATGCTGTTGTTGACCCTGACCGGGCATGACGGTGTCATCGGTCGAGTGCAGGTGGCGTCGCCGCAGATCGAACGTTTTTTGCACTCACGCAACCCGGTGGCTGGTGGCGAACGACTTTCGGAGATCCTTGCCTGGAATGGCACGGAGAACCTGTTTGACGAGCTCGTGGATAGGTACCTCCTGCGTACGGGCGTGTCTGGCGTGCAACCCAAGGTGCTGGTGCCCGAACGAGGCGAAGGCGCGTCAAAGGCGACGGCGATAGCGGGCGATCTCATCGTCAAAAGCGGTCAGGCGCAGTATCCAGGCATGGCTATCAATGAATTCGTATGCATGTCGATTGCCCGTGCGGCGGGCATTCCGGTGCCAGAATTCTTTCTGTCGGACAACCACGATCTCTTCGTGATGCGTCGCTTTGACCGGCCTGAAGGCGTGCCGTCAGGCTTCGAAGACATGTCCACGTTGATGGGTTTAGGTACGCAGCAAAAGTATGAAGGCAGCTACGAGCGTCTTGCAAAAGTCATTCGCATCAATTGTCCCGCGGAGCGGGCCAGGGAGTCATTGGCGCAGTTGTTCGATATGGTCGCGTTGTCGGTGGTGGTCGGCAATGGCGACGCGCACCTGAAGAACTTCGGCTTGCTCTATACGCACCCCGCGGTTGCCGATGCCCGCATGGCCCCGGCTTACGACATCGTCAATACAACGGCTTACCTGCCGCACGATGCGCTTGCGCTCACGCTTGGGGGGAGCAAGAGTTTCACCGGAGCGAAAAAGCATCTGATGGAACTGGCGAGGCGATGTGACGTTGAACATCCGGAACGGCGCATCGCTGAGCTGGTACAAACCGCCGTGGAACAGATCGATGCCCACGTGGCTTTGCTTAGTGAAGTTCCGCGGGTCAAGAGCGCGTTGCTCAATTCGATGAGGTCGGCGGCAAACTAGCCTTCTACGACATCGTGAGCGCAGGCAAATGCCTGCGCTCACGATGAATGGTTCAATGGGTCGGTTTCTCTTCAAGCTTCGCCACGAACGCATCGCCGAATTCGTCCGATGAGAACGGCTGTTCGCCGCTGACCAGTTCGCGGTCCACTACGACGTTGCTGTGATAAGCGGCTACACGCTCCACGTGGGCGCCGGCTTCGGCGAGCGCATCGTCGGCGTAGTAGATCACCGAGCCGCCGAGCTGGCCGGAGGTGCCCTCGAGCCCGCGCTCCTCGCCGGTGGCAAAGACGGTGAGGTGGTAGCCGGCGTATGGCCAACCCGTGGCGATTTTGGCGGTGGTGGCGTAGTCGTTCCTGGCGAGCGCGTCGCGGAATGCGTTGGGGTCGCTTAGTGCCGACAGAAGCGCTGTCGGACCGTGGCAGATGACGCCAGTGGGGCGTGCCGTGTCGTGGAAGCTCTTCAGGATCTTGCCCAGGTCCCTGTCGCGGGACAGGTCCTGCATCGGCGCATGGCCGCCAGGAATGAAGATGCCGACATAGTTGTTCGTGCCTTCGGCGATGATCGCCGAGAGCGCCTTGGGATGCTTGAGGTCCCTCTCGCCCTGTACGAGTTTGAGTGCTTCGGCGCGCTTCGCGTCGTCGCCGCCGAAGAACATCTTGTCGTTCGACTTGGCGTCGACCGAAGGCGCTTCGCCGTTCGGGCTGGCGAACACAGGGGTATAGCCGGCATCGAGCAGCTTGCGCAGCGGGACGGCCAGTTCGTCCAGGTAGTAGCCGGTGGCGTACTGCTTGCCTTCGCGAAGTTCCAGCGTGTGCGCGCCGGACATGACGATCAGGACCTTGCCGTGCCCTTGTGCGAAAGCGGCGGGGGCGGCGATGGCGGTGGCGAGCGCCAGTGCGACGGCGGTTTTCTTGAAGAAACTCATCTTTATCGAAGCCTCGGATGTTGGGTGTGATCGACGTATGGGATGCATCGATCGGGCGCAGCCGTACGCAGCGCCATGAATGGTTCTGGTCGGAGTCGCGTATTCCGTTGAAAGCCGGAAGACCGATGTTGCCGCCAAGATTAGGCGCGGCCTAAGATGGCCTCAACGTCGTGGAAACACCTTTTCGGGTCACCTGATATGCATGTGAAAGCCGTCGGCATCGTTCTTTCCCCCGGGTTCCAGATCCTCAACATGGCGATGACGACCGTGTTCGAGTTCGCGAACCATCACGTCACGGATCATCGTTACGAACTTGTGTTGCTTTCCGAACATGGCGGCCTGCTGCGCTCGTCCGGCGGCATGTCCATCGATACGGTGGCCTTCGGCGAGCAGGTCTTCGATACGCTGATCGTGCCGGGACATGATTTCATCGCCGGACATGCCGAAGCCGTGCTGCAGTTCCTGCGCAACGCGGTGAAGACCACGCGTCGTATCGGCGGATCGTGCACGGGTGCCTTCGCGCTCGCCGAAGCGGGACTGCTGGACGGGCGTCGGGCGACGACGCACTGGTACTACGCGCGCACGCTTGCGGAGACGTTTCCGGAAGTCCGTCTCGAGGACGATCGCATCTTCGTCGCCGATGGTCCGATATGGACATCGGCGGGGATGACGGCGTGCATCGATATGGCGCTGACCTTCGTCGAAAAGGACCTGGGTCCCGATGTCGCGCGGTCGATCGCCCGGCAGCTGGTTGTCTACCACCGTCGTTCGGGTGGGCAGACGCAGTTCTCCGCACTGCTGGATCTGGAACCGAAGTCCGATCGCATCCAGAGCGCGCTGGCCTGGGCAGCGGACCATCTTGCGGAGGAGCTGTCGATCGAGCGGATGGCCGAGGTGGCGCACCTGAGCCCCAGGCAATTCAGCCGCGCGTTCCGCCAGGAAACCGGCCAGTCGCCGGCGCGCGCCATCGAACAGCTTCGCGTTGAGGCCGCGCGCACCCTGCTCGAAGGCGGCAGGCATGCGATCGATGCCGTGGCACGGGAGACTGGTTTCGGGGATCGCGAGCGGATGCGGCGCGCGTTTGTCCGCGCCTTTGGCCAGTCGCCGCAGACGCTTCGTCGTTCCTTGCGGGAGAGTAGGGGAGGGTTAGCGGCCTGATCGGTCGATTGTGAGTGCGTCGCAAAAGCAAGACGGCGATCGGGAAGTCACGGCCCCAAAGGACTCGCGAACAGGGTTCGCTCCCACAAGGTCGCGGCAACCTGCTTCTGTGGGAGCGAACCCTGTTCGCGAGTCCCTTGGGGCCGTGAGCTCAAGATGACGGGCTTTTGCTGCCTTAGACGAGCCAGCATTTGCGCCACGCGCTGAAGCTTTCGCGCAAAGCCTCGGCACGCCG
>DASYLE010000053.1:0-18943 GCA_036009745.1 Luteibacter sp.
AGCCGCCTGGGGCAGCGAGAGCCTGCCCTGGCTCGACCCGCCGCCTTCCGGCGCGATGGCGCAGGCACGCGAACTGCTGCAGCGCCTAGGCGCTCTGGATGCGACAGCACGGATCACCGCGGTCGGGCGCGGCATGCTCGAGCTCGGTGCAACACCGCGACTGGCGGCCGCCGCCTTGCGCGCGCCGCCGGAGTTGCGCGGCCTGGTCGCGGACCTGCTCGCCCTGATGGAAGCGCGTTCACCCTTGCGTGGCGAATTCGCCCGCAATGACGATTTTCGCGTGCGCGTTTCCGCGTTGCACGTATGGCGTGATGGCGGTGCCCGTGCCGCGCGTGGCGGTGGCGCCGATCCCGGCGCGCTCGCCGCGGTGGAGAAGGCGGCTTCGGGCTGGCGTCGTCGCCTCGATGTGCGCAGCGGTGCCAGTGGCGTACCGCATAGCCACGCGGTCGGCGATCTGCTGCTGCATGCCTTTCCCGACCGCGTCGCCAGACGCGATGAAAACAATCCGCTGCGCTACCAGCTCGCCAACGGTCGCGGGGCGCGCTTGCATGAAAACACCGCGCTGCACGGCGAACCCTGGCTGGTCGTGCTCGACCTGCGGTTCGAAGCCCGCGATAGCCTGATTTATGCCGCCGCGCCGTTCGATCCGCGCACGCTCGAGCGCGACTATCCGTCGCGCTTCGTCGATGAGCGCGTGTTGCGCTGGAACGACGAGCGAGATGCGGTGGAAGCCTTTGCGGAACGGCGCTTCGATCAACTTGTACTGGAGCGCCGCAGCGTTCCCGTCGGCCCCGCCGATGCCTTGCCGGCCCTGCTCGCGGTGATCCGCGCGCGTGGTATCGGCGCCTTGCCGTGGAGCGAGACGGCGCGCCGCTTGCGCGCGCGGATCGCCGCGCTACGCGCCTGGCGTCCCGAACTGGCGCTCCCCGATGTCTCCGACGCCGTCCTGCTCGCGACACTCGACGCATGGCTTGCCCCTCATCTGACCGGCAAGCGGAGACTGGATGCGTTGCAGCCTGCGGAATTGTCGCAGGCACTGTCCTCGATGCTCGACTACGACCAGCGCCGCGCGCTCGACACGATGGCGCCCGACGAACTGCGGGTGCCGAGCGGTATGAGCCGGCGTCTGGAGTACGCCAGCGATGCCGACGATCCGGGCGCGTCGCCCGTGCTCGCGGTCAAGCTGCAGGAGCTGTTCGGTCTCGCCGATACGCCGCGCATCGCCGACGGCCGCACGCCGGTGACCTTGCACCTGCTATCGCCCGCGGGGCGGCCGATCCAGGTGACCCAGGACCTCAAGGGTTTCTGGGAACGTACGTATCCGGAAGTGCGCAAGGAACTCAAGGGGCGCTATCCGAAGCATCCCTGGCCGGACGATCCGTGGTCGGCAGTGCCGACACACCGCGCCAAACCAAGAGGTACCTGAGCGCCACACGGTCCCTCACCGTCGCCCCGGCGCAGGCCGTTGTGGCCACTGGCTTGTGACCTGAGAAGCCGGAGACCGACTCGGGATCGGCGATACGTTTCATGCGGGCTTGGCGAAATGGGGTGCCTGGCTCTTTGGTGGCGTTTCCGCGATCGTGTCGGCGCTTATCGCCCGGTGTTTCGCCCTCCTGCCGGAGGCCGAGTCACTCTGGAATGGCCCGGAAAAGTAACCCAAAGAGGCCACCCCGATCGCGTGCCCGCCGACCTCACTGCTCAACGGGGCCCCGGGATCACGAGCCGGCTGATCGCCGTGTATCTATGTTGGCTAGATTGAAAGGTCTGGCTCCAAAGGACTCGCGAACAGGGTTCGCTCCCACAGGAGCAGGTTGCCGCGACCTTGTGGGAGCGAACCCTGTTCGCGAGTCCTTTGAGGACGTGACTTCCAATCGCTGTCTTGCACCAGGCCGACGCTGTGGTCACGCATTTTTCCCCGGACAGCAGTGGGCCTGCGCCGGCATGACGGCAAGATCAGAACGAACCCGCATCTCCCGGAAACGTCACCGGGCTCTCATAGCCATCGGCCGACACCGCGCTGACACCGAAGAACCAGTCGTCGATGACGACGTTCTTCAGCAGCACACTGTTGCCGTCGCCGACAAAGCGTTGATGTTCCCATTGCGGCGCAAGCGTGTCGCGCCACCACACGCGATAACCGGTCGCGCCTTGCACCGGCTTCCATTTGACCGTGGTATCCGAACTGACCGCGCCGTCGATGGTGATATCGGTCGGCGTCGCCGGTGCCGATGCCATCGCGGCCATGGTCAGGGCGTTCAGTGTGGTGACCTTGGCCAGGTAGCCGAAGTCGACGCCCTCGATGGTGTCGCCATAGACGATGCCTTTCTCGGTGCGCAGGTCCTGGTGCTGGCGGGTGTAGTTCTCATGCGCCTCGGTGACACGCACTGCCGGGTAGCCAGCTTCGAGGAAGGGCACCTGGTCGCCGCCGCGGCCGTAGCGGTCGGTGCGGTAGACCATGTGCACATCGAAGCCGGGCATGTAGCGGTCGGCGAGGTCGGCCATGTAACGGGCGACATTGCGTGACGGCGAATCGACTTCGCCGCCGTGGTAGCGACGATATTTCGCCTGCTCCAGTGTTTCGTTGCTCTTGGTGCCTTCGGAGAAGATGCGAACGGTGTGGTTGTCGATCGTGCCGTCCTGGCCGTGCGAGTTGCCGACGATGTCGTTGTTGAGGTCGGCCTGCACCTGCCAGCCCTGGGCCTTGGCGTAATCGGACAGCACCTTGCCGCCGTAGAGGCCTTGTTCTTCGCCGGACAGCGCTGCGTACACCAGCGTCGCCTTGAACTTGTACTTCGAGAGTACCCGTGCGGTCTCCAGCACGGCGGCGACGCCGGACGCATCGTCGTTCGCGCCTGGCGCGTCGCTGGTCGCATTCATTACATCGGTGACGCGCGAATCCAGGTGGCCGGTGATGACGATGACGCGATTGGGTTCACTGCCTTTCTGTATCGCAACGATGTCCATCACTTCGGTTGGTTTCGGTACGCGTTTGCCGGTGACGGTCTGCGATGGCGTCACCACCGAGATGCAGCCGCCGCAATCCTTGCCGATGGCTTCGAAACGGGTCTTCACCCAGCGCCGTGCGGCGCCGATGCCGCGGGTGTCCGAGGTGGTGTCGGACAAGGTGTGCCGCGTGCCGAAAGTCACCAGCTTTGCGATCGTCTCATGCAATGCATCGCTGCTCGGTGCGCTGGCGATCGTTGTCAGCATGGCATGGTCGCGCGATGGTGCTTCGGCGGCGTTGATGCTTGCGGTGGCTAGCGTGATAGCGGCGGCTAGGAAGATGGCGCGCATGCGATGGCCTTGGTGGTGTCGAACTTTGAGTGTATGGTTTTTTTGTGTGGGGTGTTGCGGTCCGCTCATAGGGGACCCCGTTTAAGCGGAGGCGCTGCGCGCATCGTTCTAAATGCCCGCTGCAGCGGGCATTCGGCCCTGTGGCGTCTGGCGTCTGGCCTCAAAGGACTCGCGAACAGGGTTCGCTCCCACAATAAGGGCGGGCTCAGTAGAGGTCGGCTGGATCCACATCGATCGACCAGCGCACCTTGCGCGCCGATGGCAAGGCATTCACCGCGCCCTGCCACGGCCGCAGGCACGCATGCAAACGCGCGCGCGTGTCGGCTTCGATCAGCAACTGCCCACGATGACGCCCCGCACGCAACGGCATCGGCGCCGGCATCGGGCCGGCGATGCGCAGGGATTCGAGATCGCCGATGACATTTGCCGCCTCCGCGAGGAAAGCATCGACTTCGTGACGACCGAGCGCGTCGGCGCGCAGCAGGGCTTGATGCCCGTACGGCGGCAGTTGCAGCAGCTTGCGTTCGGCGAGCAGGTCGCGGGTCACCGCGGCATAGCCTTGCTGCAGCAGGGTGCGCAGCATCGGGTGGTCGGGATGATGGGTTTGCAGGATCACATTGCCGGGCTTGCGCGCGCGGCCGGCACGACCGGCGACCTGCACGATCAATTGGGACAGGCGTTCGCCGGCACGGAAGTCGACGCTGTGCAGGCCCTCGTCGACGCCGACGATGGCGACCAGGGTGAGGTTGGGCAGGTCGTGGCCCTTGGCCAGCATCTGGGTGCCGACCAGGATCGCCGGCTTGTCGTCCTTCAGCTGGTCGAGGATCGTCTCGAAGCTGCCGCGCCGTCGCGTCGTCTCGCGGTCGATGCGCAGCACCGGCACCTCCGGGAAGCGCGCGACCAGGGCCTCTTCCAGGCGCTCGGTGCCCTGGCCCTGCGGACTGAGGTTATGCGAGGCGCAGGTCGGGCAGGTTTCAGGCACGCGCTGCTGCAGGTCGCAGTGATGGCAAATCAGCCGTTTGCGGCCGGCATGCAGGGTCATCGGCCGTTCGCAGCGGGGGCAGTCGGCGTGCCAGCCGCAGTCGTAACAAAGCAGGACTGGCGCGTAGCCACGGCGGTTGCGGAAGACCAGCGCCTGTTCGCCTCGCCCGATGCAGGCGGTGACGGCGGCGAGCAGGATGGGTGAGAGACCGTGGTCGAGGCGCTGCGCACGCATGTCGACGATCTGCACGCGGGTAGGCTGCGAGGCGCCGGGGCGCGCACGCAGGAGCAGGCTGCGGTAACGGCCCGCCTCGACATTGGCCAGGCTTTCCAGCGACGGCGTCGCCGAGCCCAGCACCACCGGCACGCCGAGCGTGCGGGCGCGGACCAGGGCAAGGTCGCGGGCGTGGTAGCGGAAGCCTTCCTGCTGCTTGTAGGAGCCGTCGTGCTCTTCGTCGACGACGATCAGGCCGGCCTGCGGTAACGGTGTAAACACCGCTGAGCGGGTACCGAGCACGACCCGGGCGCTGCCGTTGCGCGCGCGCAGCCAGGCGCGCGCTCGGTCGCCTTCGGAGAGATTGGAGTGCAGGACCTCGATCGCGACGCCGAGGCGCTCGCGCAGGCGGCGCACGGTCTGCGGAGCCAGGCCGATCTCCGGCACCAGCAGCAGGGTCTGCTTGCCCTGGGCGAGGGCCTGTTCGATCAGGGCGAGGTAGACCTCGGTCTTGCCACTGCCGGTGACGCCGTTCAGCAGGAAGGGCTGGAACGTGCCCAGGGCTTCGCCGATCGCGGCGACGGCGACGGCCTGTTCGTCGCTGAGCGCCGGTGCGGGAGCCGAAGGACGGGGCAGGGCGAGTTCGTCGAGTTCGAGCTTCTCGATCAACCCAGCGGTGGCCAGCCGTCGCGCGGCATCGCGCCAGTTGTCCAGGGCCAGCTGCAGGTCATCGGCGGCGCGTGGGCCGTCGGCGAGTGCGCGCAGCAGGTCGAGGCTGCCGCGGCGTCGGCTGCCGGCATCCAGGGCGCTGCGCCCCGCCAGGGTAAGCGCCCAGGCTTCGCGACCGAGCGGCGGCAGCGGGCGTGGCTCGCGCAGCGCGATGGGTAAGGCATTGGCGAATGCCTCCCCGGGCGCGCCGAGCCAGTAGTCGGCGGCCCAGGCGACGTTCTTCAGCAATTCCGCGTCGAGCAGGGGTTCGTCGTCAAGCAGTTCGATGGCGCGCTTGAGCCGGTGGCCGCCGACGGCTGCCTCGGCCTGCGCGTCGATCACCACGCCGACCAGCCGGCCCTTGCCGAAGGGCACCAGCACGCGCGCGCCCGCATGCGCTTCACCCGCCGGGGGAGGCAGGTAATCGAACAGGGTCGGCAGGGGTACGGGCAGGGCGACGCGGATAACGGATGGCATGTCGTGGCGGAGTGTAACCGGGGGCCCGCGACCACGGCAGGGCATTCGCCGGGCTGCTTAAAAAATCGCCAGCGACTAATCGGTGCGCATCATGGTCTTGGACACAAAACGCTCACCCTGTCACAGGATTGAAGGGTAAGTCCCTAACCTTGCGGGGCTTTCCCCTTTATCCACAGGACCTGTGGATAAGTCTGTGGATGAAGGTCGGATCAAGGGGTCCAAAGGCGCATTTTGACGGGCTTCGCTACATCTTGCGCAAGTTTTAACCAAGCTGAAATATGCTTTTAAATCAATCGATTGGAAAAACCTGTCAGTCAATGTTCACATGTTTGTCGGAAACTATTGACATTCTGCTGCGGGTCTTTTGACGCTGTGCACAAAGTGGGCCGAAGGGCCGACTTTTTCCTACAGATCGATCTAGTGAGCCATGCTCACCATCAGCGCGATGGTCACCGCGAAGCCGAGCAGCCAGAAGTAGCAACTGCCCACCAGCCAGTACTTGAACAGGGTCATGAACCAGCCCTGGCGGTAGACCCGCTTCTGCATCAGCAGCAGGTAGACCGGGATCCACAGGCCCATGGCCAGTTCGACCCAGCCCAGGCCGCGGGCCAGCCAGGCGGCGTGGGGGCGGACCCAGCCGGCGATCAGGCCCAGGCCGACCATCAGCAGCAGGGACAGGAACATGAAGGCGTGGCTGTGCAGGGCGACGATGACGTGCTCCATATAGAGCCGGCGCCGGAACACGTAGAAGATCTTCAGCAGGATGGCGAACAGCGGCAGCATGATGAACATGGTCTGCGGCAGCACCGCGAACAGGCCATCGACCGTGCGCCTTGCCGCCTCGCGTCGGGCCTGGCCGCCATTGGCCATGTCCTCGATATTTTTCTTGATATGCATCATGCCGTTGGTCAGGCGCGCGTTGAATGCGTCCGGCAGCCACGGGATATCGACCGCGTCCTTCTCGTTCAGCCAGGTCGAATGCATGACTTTCTTGTCGCCGCTGCTCTCGACCTTGTCCTGGATGTCGTTCGACAGTGGCTCGCCGCCGAGTTGGGCCAGGCGGGCGTTGGCGGCGGCACGCATGTCGGGGTCCTTGGCGCGCATCGCGACCTTGGCCACTTCGGGCACGTTCGGATCGACCATGGCCTGATGCCACTCGTTGTAGGTACGGCGCACATCGCGCGGCTTGTCGGCATCGGCGAAGTCGTCCGTGGTGTCGGAAACGACGGTCTTGGCGTCGGTGC
This sequence comes from Luteibacter sp., assembly GCA_036009745.1. GTDB lineage: Bacteria > Pseudomonadota > Gammaproteobacteria > Xanthomonadales > Rhodanobacteraceae > Luteibacter. The sequence goes on from DASYLE010000053.1 coordinate 6,919, forward strand.
CGTCCCAGCGGGTGTTCATCGAAATGGCCAGGTGGCTCAGGAAAAAAGCCAGCAGGCAGAACACGAACATCAACCGGAACGGCGCCACATAGCGCACCCGGCGCCCGGCGAAATATTCCAGGGTGAGGTAACCGGGCTTCAGGTACAGCGCGGGCAGGGTATGGACGATGCGCTCGTCGACATGGAACAGGATGTCCATGGTGTCTTCAAGCATGTGCGACACCGGCCGCACCACGCTTTTCACCGACTGGCCGCAGTCATGGCAGAACTTGCCCGCCAGGGGTGCCTGGCAGTTGGCGCAATAGATGACCGGCGCCGGTTCGACAACCGTTTCCACCTTCACCGTTTCGAGAGCTTTCCCGTCGTCCACGCCCGTGCCTTCGTTCACCCCGATCCCCCTTCGATGCGAGGCGGGATGATGGCATGAGGACGCATCGCAGGGTAAGCGCTAGCCCATGCTCTACAATCGCTGGCCCAGGTTTTCCAGCAGTACTCCCCCATGTTCCGTCCCGACCGCGCCCGTGTACGGCGAGAAATCGGCGCCACGATCCGTCTGGCGTTTCCGCTGATCCTTGCCCAGTTGAGCGCGGTGGGCACCAATGTGGTCGACGCGGTACTGGCCGGGCACCTGAACGCGCATACGCTGGGCGCGGTCGCGGTCGGCACCAGCGTCTGGTCGCTGGCGATCGTCAGCGGCATCGGCATGATGATGGCGGTGCCGCCGTCGGTGGCGCATCTGGACGGTGCCGGTCGACGCCCTGAGATTGGCGCGGTGTTCCGCCAGGCCATGTGGCTGGGCCTGATGATGGGCATCTGCCTCTGGTTTATCGTCCGCCATGCCTCGCCCCTGCTCGACCTGATCGGCACGGCGCCCGGACTGCGCGCCGACGTCAACGGTTTCCTGCATGCGATCAGCTGGGCGGCACCGGCGCTGACCATGTATTTCGCGGTGCGCGGCCTCTCGGAAGGCCTGTCGCTCACGATTCCATCGATGTGCTTCAGTTTCGGCGGCCTGGTCGTGCTGGCGCCGCTTGGGTATGTCCTGATGTATGGCAAGTTCGGCCTGCCGGCGCTGGGCGCACGCGGAACCGGCATCGCCACGGCAACCGTGCTCTGGCTGGAAATGCTCGGTTTCCTGACGTTCGTGCTGAACCACCGCAATTACCGCGGCCTGGGCCTGCTCGACCGCTTCGACTGGCCGCGCATGCGGCTGATCGGCGAGCTGCTGCATATCGGCCTGCCGATGTCGATCACCCTGCTGATGGAGGGTGGGCTGTTCGTCGCCGTGGCCCTGGCGATCAGCACCCTGGGCGAGGCCGTGGTGGCCAGTCACCAGGTGGCGATCAACGTGGCGTCGTTCTTCTTCATGATCCCTCTCGGCCTGGCCATGGCGATTACCGTGCGGGTCGGCCATGCCGCCGGCCGCGGCGATCCGGTCGGCGTGCGTTACGCCGGGTTCTGCGGCATTCTGCTGACCTTGTTCACGCAGATCATCTCGTCGGGACTCATGCTCGGCTTTCCGCATTTCATTGCCCAGGTCTATACCGGCGATGCCGTGGTGATCGCCCTGGCCGCCCAGTTGCTGGTGCTGGCCGGCTTGTTCCAGTTCTCCGACGGCATCCAGGTCGCCTCCAATGGCGCCCTGCGTGGCCTGAAGGACACCCGTGTGCCGATGGTCCTGACGATGATTTCCTACTGGGTCATCGGCATGCCGTTTGGCTGGTGGCTGGCCTTCCACCAGGGGCTGGGCGCACGCGGCATGTGGATGGGGCTGATCGCTGGCCTTAGCATGTCGGCCATACTGCTCTTCGTCCGTTTCTACCGTATCGCGCGCGACGCCCGCTGGCGTGGCGCACCTCTCCCGGAACTCACATGACCGACCAGTCGCACAATCCGCCGCTACCGCCTGAGCTTCCCGCACAACGACGGGTGCCGCCGGCCCGGCGCTCGGGTTTCGGGGGCTTCCTGCTGGGCCTGGGGCGGGGCATCAACATCACGCGCCTGGTCATCATCAACCTGGTGTTCTTCCTGCTCTTGTTCCTGCTGATCGGCGGCCTGTACATGGGCGGCAGTACGGCGCGCAATCTTGAGAACGGCACCGTGCTGGTGATCGATCCGGAAGGCCAGCTGGTCGAGCAGTACACCGATCCAGTGGCGCGTGCCCTCAGCGGCCTGACCGGGCAGCGTCCCAAACAGGTGCAGGTACGCGACCTGGTCGGGGTGATCGACGCGGCGGCGAAGGATCCGCATATCGGCCGCATCCTGCTCGAACCCGACCAGTTGCATGCCGGCGGCTTTGCCGCCCTGCGCGAGGTCGGCGCGGCGCTGGACCGTTTCCGTGCCGCCGGCAAGCCGGTGGTCGCCTGGGGCGCCGGCATGGACCAGGGCCAGTATTACCTTGCCGCGCATGCCGATCGCGTCCTGCTCGATCCGCAGGGCGGCGTGATGATCACCGGGCTGGCCAATTACCGGCTGTTCTACAAGGACCTGCTGGACAAGCTCGGCGTCGACGTTCATCTGTTCCGCGTCGGCCAGTTCAAGTCAGCCGCGGAGCCCTTCATTCTCGACCATGCTTCGCCCGAATCGAAGGAAGCGGACAGCTTCTGGCTGGGCGGCCTGTGGTCCAGCTGGATCGGCGATGTCGCCGCGCTGCGCAAGATCGACCCGGCCGCCCTGCGCGCCGATGTCGACGAGCTGCCGCAGCGGATCCAGGCCGCGCACGGCAACCTGGCCCAGCTCGCACTCGAGCAGCGCATGATCGACGGGCTGGCCACGCCGGTCGAGATCGACGCCATGATGCGCCACGATGGCGTAGCCGCCGGCAAGCGCGACCAGGGCTTCCGCCAGGTCGGTTACGAGGCTTATGGCGCGGCCATGGCCGATACCAACCTGCTGGCGCCCGGGGTGACCGTCGTGGTCGCCGAAGGCGAAATCGTCGGCGGGAAAGAAGCCAATGGCAGCATCGGTGGCGAATCGACCGCCGCGCTGATCCGCGCGGCGCGCAACGACCGCCGTACCAAGGCGCTGGTCCTGCGGGTGAATTCACCCGGCGGGGAAGTCTATGCGGCCGAACAGATTCGTCGCGAAGTCGAGCTGACCCGCGAATCGGGCATCCCCGTGGTCGTCTCGATGGGCGACATGGCCGCCAGTGGCGGCTACTGGATCTCGATGAATGCCGGGCGGATCTTCGCCGAGCCGAACACCATCACCGGCTCGATCGGCATCTTCGGCATGTTCTACACCGTGCCGGACACCTTGCAGAAGATCGGCGTGCGTAGCGATGGTGTCGCGACGGGCCCGATGGCGGGCGCGTTCGATGTCACCCGGGCGCTGGATCCGAAGGTCGGCCAGGTCGTGCAGAGCATCATCGACAAGGGATATCGCGATTTCGTCGGCAGCGTGGCCAAGGCCCGCGGCAAGGATTTCGCCAGCATCGACGCGATCGCGCAAGGCCGTGTCTGGACCGGCCAGCAGGCCCTCGACCGCGGTCTGGTCGACCAGCTCGGCGGGCTCAACGACGCCGTCCGCTACGCAGCCAATGAAGCGAAGCTCGGCAAGGACTTCCACGTCCGTTATGCCGAGCAGCCGATGGGTTCGTTCCAGCGCTTCCTGGTGAACTTCGGCGACAGCGCCAGCGTGCGTGTGGCCCGTTCGGCCGGGCTGTCGCTGCCGTCATGGCTGGCGATGGTGCCGCAGCTGGCGCCCGAGCTGAAACTCTTCAGCCAGGCCCAGCCGGGGCGGCCGCTGGTGTATGCGTATTGCTTCTGCGCACCGCGCTAGCGCGCGTTTTATTGCGAGGCGGCGTCGATTGCCGCCTTCTGCGCCTTGGCCTGGTCGTCCACGGTCTTCTGCACATCCTTCGCACGCTGCTCCTTCTCGAGCAGGGGATCGAGCGGCGAGGCGATGTGTTCGGCCTTGGCCTGCGGTTGCGGCGGATCGGCCGGCGGCGGTGGTTTCGAGCACGCGCCAAGCAGGGCGACCGGCAGGGCGAGGGCGAGCAGGAACGAATGACGCGGCATGACGATTCCCGGGTGAGGGTGCCGGCGGAGTGTTACGCCATCGGCCGGACGCGGCAAGCGGTGTAGGATGCGCCGACCCCGAAGGAAAGACGCGATGCACCCACGACTCGCCAACTGGCGCCTCGACGGCCGCACGGCCCTGGTCACCGGCGCCAGCAAGGGCATCGGTTACGCCTGCGCGCGCGAACTGGCCATCCTCGGTGCCGACATCCTGCTTGTCGCGCGCGACGACGTGCACCTGGAGCAGATACGTGCCGAACTGGCTGAAGAGTGTCCGGAGGTCGACGTGCTGGCCATGGCCGCCGATCTGGCCGATCACGAGGACCGTCTGGCGATCTTCGACTGGATCGCCGACCTCGGCATGCCCCTGTCGATCCTGGTCAACAACGTCGGCGGCAACGTGCCCAAGCCGACGCTCGACTACAGCGAGGCGGAATATCGCGCGCTGTTCGACATCAATGTCTTCTCGGCATTCGAGATGTGCCGGCTGGCGCATCCGCACCTGGCCCAGCACGGCAACGCGGCGATCGTGAACATCGGCTCGGTATCGGGCATCACTCATGTGCGCACCGGCTCGCCTTACGGCATGACCAAGGCCGCCCTGCATCAGCTGACCCGGAACCTGGCCTGCGAATGGGCCGAGGACGGCATCCGCGTCAACGCGGTCGCGCCGTGGTACATCCGGACCCAGCGTTCAGAGCCGGCGCTGGCCAACGCCGAATACCTCGAGGAAGTCATCGAGCACACGCCGATGGGACGGATCGGCGAGCCGGAGGAGGTGGCCGGCGCGGTGGCCTTTCTCGCGCTGCCGGCATCGAGCTATGTGACGGGCGAAATCGTCGCCGTTGACGGCGGCTTCCTGCGCTATGGGTTCTAGTTGACCCGAAGTGGCCGGTTTTTGTCGAAAAACGGCATGAAAGCGCGGCAGGTGTGGCACCCTATTCGTTTATCCGTACCGACAAAGGCGCGTTCGAGTGGTGGAACAAAAGGGGGCGGAGGCCCGGGTGGAAACTGATGCCCTGGCGCGAACGACGCAACGCGCGGCGTTCATGCGCCGGATCGCGGGCCCGCTGCTGTCGATCCTCATGCTGTGCCTGGCGCTGTGGGCGCTGCACCGGCTGGCCAGCGAGGTCAGTTATCGCGAAGTGGGCGCCTATGTCCATGGCCTGAAGAGCTGGCGGGTCGCGTTGGCGATCGCCCTGACCGGCGCGGGTTATGCCGTCATGACCTTTTATGATCGCTTCGCGCTTGCCGCGATCGGACGGAAGCTGCCCGCGAGCAGGGTCGGCCTGATTTCCTTCATCAGCTATGCCTTCAGCAACACCGTGGGCATGGCCCTGCTGATCTCCGGCTCGATCCGCTACCGCTTCTACGTGCAATCGGGCTTGTCGCCCACCGAGATCGCCCGCGTGGTGTTCCATACCACGGTCAGCTTCTGGCTGGGCCTGTTCGCCCTGGCTGGTGTCACCTTGCTGGCGGTGCCCTTGCCCGAAGGCCTGCCCCTGGTCGCGCTGCGTATCCCGCTGGGCCTCACGCTGTGCATCGTGCCGCTGGTGTGGATGTTCTGGCGCAGCGCGATGAAGCGTCCGCTGCGTATCTGGCGGTTGCGCCTGGACTTGCCGATGCCGGCCGCCGCGGCGCGCCAGATCGTGGTCGGCGCGCTCGACTGGGCGCTCGCCGCCGGCGTGCTCTACGTGCTGATGCCCGGCGCGGTGGATGCCGGATTCGGCCATTTCTTGGCGATCTTCGTGATTGCCCAGCTGGCAGGCCTGATCAGCCATGTGCCGGGTGGCCTTGGCGTGTTCGAGGCAGTATTCCTCGCAGGCTTTGGCGCGACCACCGGTTCGGGCCTGGAAGCTTCGATCCTTGGCGCGCTGGCGATGTTCCGCGCGATCTATTATCTGCTGCCGCTGTTCGCCGCGACCGTGGTCGTGGTCTTCCGCGAATTGCGCGGGCTGGCGCGCAAGACCGGTCTCTCGCCGTGGTTCGCCGATTTGCTGCCGCCGTTCTTCGCCGTGCTGACCCTGGTCTGCGGCGCCGTGCTGATCTTCTCCGGCGTCACCGCCGCATTGCCGGCGCGGATGGAGGTGCTGCGCCATGTGCTGCCGTTACCGGTGCTCGAGGTTTCGCATTTTCTCAGCAGCGTGATCGGCATGCTGCTGCTGATCCTGGCACGCGGCCTGCAACGCCGACTGGATGCCGCCTATGTGCTGACCCTGGTCCTGCTGGTCGCCGGCGCGGTGTTTTCGCTGCTCAAGGGCATCGACTACGAGGAAGCGACCTTGCTCGGCTTGCTGGCATTGGCGCTGGCGCCGGCGCACCGGCATTTCTACCGCCGTGCCTCGATGTTCAGCGCGCCGTTCTCGATCGGATGGTCGGTGGCCATCATCGCCGTGCTCGCCTGCGCGGGCTGGCTGGTGATGTTCAGTTTCAAGCAGGTCGAGTACACCGACGACCTCTGGTGGCAGTTCAGCTTCTACCACGGTGGTGCGTCGCGTGCGCTGCGCGCGCTGGCCGGTATCGCCGCGGTCGGCCTGCTGTTCGCGCTGGCCAACCTGATCCGTCCGGCGCGTTCGCGGCGGCCGCCGCCGGATGAGGCCGAGATCGCGCTGGCACTGCCGCTGATCAAGCAATTCCCGTCGGCGCAGGCACACCTGGCCCTGATGGGCGACAAGAGCCTGCTGTTCGATGCGGCGCACAAGGCTTTCATCATGTACCGCATCGAGGGGTTGAGCTGGATCGCGATGGGCGATCCGGTCGGTGCCGACGACACCGCGCGCCAGGAACTGGTCTGGAGTTTCCGCGAGCAGTGCGAGCGCGCCGGCGGCTGGCCGATGTTCTACCAGGTACGCCCGGAAGACGTGGACCTTTACCTCGACGTCGGCATGCACCTGCTCAAGCTCGGCGAGGAAGCGCGGGTGCGCCTGGATGCGTTCAACCTCGACGGCAAGTCGCGCAAGACCTTGCGCAATACGGTGAACAAGCTGCAGCGCGATGGCCTGCGCCTGGAGATCGTGCCGGCTGAATCGCTGCTGCCGCTGTTGCCGCGACTGAAGGCGATCTCCGATGCCTGGCTGCGTGCCAAACGCGTGCGCGAGAAAGGCTTCTCGCTGGGCTCGTTCGACGCGACCTATCTGCTGCGCACGCCGATGGCCGTGGTCTGGCAGGGCGAGGAACCGATCGCCTTCGCCAACCTGTTCCTGACCGACAACAAGGAAGAAGCGTCGGTCGACCTGATGCGTCACACACCCGATGGGCCGGCCGGGATCATGGATTACCTTTTCATCGAATTGATGCAGTGGGCCAAGGGCGAAGGCTACCGCTGGTTCAATCTCGGCATGGCGCCGCTGTACGGCCTGCAGAACCGGCGCAGCGCACCGCTGTGGACCCGTTTCGGCGCGATGGTCTTCGGTCGTGGCGAACGCTTCTACAATTTTCGCGGCCTGCACCGCTACAAGGACAAGTTCGATCCGGAATGGGAACCTCGCTACCTGGCCATCCCGCGCGGCATCGCGCTGCCCGTCGTCCTGGCCAATGTCGCCAGCCTGATCTCCGGCGGCCTGTCCGGCGTGGTGCGTCGATGAGGCGCCGCTGGATCGTCCTGATCGTGCTGGCCGTGCTTGTCGCCGGCTTCATGCTGGCGTGGCATCCGTGGTCGCGCCTGAGCATCGACCAGTCCAGTGTCATCCTCGAGGCCACGCCGGGCGTCACCGCGCCCGCCGGCCGCGATGACGTCATGGCCGTGGTCTATTCCGGTGACGGCGGCTGGGCCGACCTCGACAAACAGCTGGGCAACGATTTCGCCGAAAGCGGCATCCCCGTGCTCGGCATCAGCACCTTCAAGTATTACTGGCACGAACGTTCGCCGGAGGCGTCCGCGCGCGACCTGGATGCGATCATGACCCGGTACCTGGCGCGCTGGAACAAGAAGCGCATCTGGCTGGTCGGTTTCTCCTTCGGTGCCGACGTACTGCCCTCGATCGTCGAGCGGCTGAGCCCGGCCAATCGCGCGCGCATCAATCAGCTGGTCCTGCTTTCGCCAAGCCACGATGTGAACTTCGAGATCGAGCTCGAGGGTTACATGATCAGTGGCTGGTTCGCCTCGCACGTGAAGTCGCTGTTCGAGTGGGTCAACCCGGTTCGCCACTACGATTCCAAGCCTCTGCTGCTGGCGCTCGACGGCCAGCCACCGGTCGTGTGCTACTACCCGAAGAACGAGGACACCGATTCGGTTTGCGATGACCCGGGTCTTCCACCCTGGATCGTCGTTCATCCGATCCCCGGCGACCACCATCTCGGCGGTGACTACCACGCGCTGGCGCGGCGGCTGGTGGACGGGATTCCTTCGCGCTGACACAAGCGCCCCGATCCATGGCATCGTTGGCCGATGCCCAATCCCATCCCCAACACCACCGCCTATATCCGCCGCCTCGGCGTCTGGGACGCCGCGATGATCGTCATCGGCGGGGTCATCGGCGCGGGTATCTTTCGCACACCGGCGACTGTCGCCGAGCGCACCGGTTCCGGCTGGGCCTTGCTGCTGCTGTGGATGGCCGGCGGTGCACTGACCCTGGCCGGCGTGCTCAGCTATGCGGAACTTGGCGCACGCCGTCCGCAGGCCGGTGGCACGTACGTCTACCTGCGCGAAGCCTTCGGCGGTCTGCCGGCCTTCCTGTTCGGCTGGACGATGGCGCTGATCAATTACCCGGGCAGCGTGGCCGCGGTGGCGACCACCTTCGCCGATTACGCCTGCTCGGCGGTGGGCTTGTCGCATGAATGGGTGAAGCCGCTGGCGGTCGGCGCCATCGCCTTCATCGTCGGAGTGAACCTGTTCGGCATCCGTGCCGGCGCCTTGATGCAGAACATCTTCACCCTGCTCAAGCTGGCGGCGATCGCCCTGCTGATCGTGGTCGGCCTGGTCCTCGCGCGCGGTCACTTCGGCATGGCGCTGGCGACGGATGCCACGCACGCGGTGTCGCCGGGCATCTTTATCGGTGCGTTGTTGCCGGTGCTGTTCGCCTACGGCGGCTTCCATTACCTCAACGACCTCGCCGGCGAAGTCCGCGATCCGCAGCGCACCTTGCCGCGCGCACTGGGCCTGGGCATGGCCAGCGTGGTCGTGTGCTACGTGCTGGTGAATTTCGCCTACCTCGCGGGGCTCGGCCATGCCGGCCTCGCCGCCAGCGTCGCGCCGGCGGCGGACCTGATGCGCGGCCTGTTCGGTCCCTCGGGCGGCACGGTCATCGCGGTCGGCATTGCCTGCTCGACCTTCGGCTACTGCAGCATCGCCATCGCCGGTGGCGCGCGCGTGCTGCAGGTGATGAGCGCGGACGGCATGTTCTTCAAACCGGTGGCGCGCATCGAGCCGCGCACGCGCGCGCCACAGGTAGCCCTGGTCGCGCTCGGCGCGTGGGCGATCGTGCTGACCCTGTCCGGCAGCTTTGGTGCCTTGCTCGATTACACGACCGTCGGCGAATGGTTGTCGCACGCGGCCGGCATCGCCACGATCTTCTGGTATCGCCGCAAGCTGGCCGACGAGCCTTCGCCGTATCGCGTGCCGTTCTATCCCTGGCTGCCGATGCTGTTCGTCGTCACGGTGCTTGGCGTGATCATCGCCACCGCGATCTCGGAACCGGCGAACGCGGGCATGAGCCTCGTGATCATCGCCTGTGGCGTGCCGGTGTACTGGTTCTGGCGGCGTCGCGCATGAATCCCGGTCGCCATCTGCTCCTTGCCACCCTCGTGTCGCTTGCCGCCTGCTCGCACGCGGATATGGCCAGCATCGATCTCGCCCATCCGGACCGCGGTTGGCATGTGCAGGCCGATTCGGTGCAGGCAGGTAGCGTGCTGCCCGCCGCCGATGGCGTCGCGCAGGCGCCCTTTGCGTTCCAACCCGCCGCGCTGCCGCGGTTGACGGTGACGCCTGCTTCCGGGGATTGGAACTGGTCCGGGAAGCGCACGCTTCATCTGCGTGTACAGAACGGCATGCCGTGGGCGGTGACCCTGGTCATCGAGATCGCGGACAGGGCGCAGGGACGATTGCGCACGACGGTCGGTATTCCAGCGGGCCCGCCGCAAACGCTGGCCTTGCCACTGGCGGCGACATCGCCGCGCGCCTTCGGCATGCAGGCAGGTCCGCCGATGCCCTTCGACGCCGCCGGCAAGCCGGTGCTCGTGGCGACCGCGGTCGACGGCACGCTCGACACCGCGCATGTCGCCTCCGTGAGCCTGTCGATGCCATCGCCGAATGCCGCGCAGACGTTGCTCTTCGGCAAGCTCGACGTCAGTGGCGAGGACGATGTCCGTCGCGCATACACCGGGATCGTCGACAGCCATGGGCAATACACGCGGGCGACCTGGCCGGAGAAGGCAAGCGGCGACGATGCGTTGAAAACGCCGCCGCCGAAAATGGCGGTCGTCAAGGGAATCGATCGCTACGGCGGTCGCATGGACATGCCTGCGACGAAGGCCAGCGGCTGGTTCCGCACGGAGAAACGCGGGAGCCGCTGGTGGCTGGTGACGCCCGAAGGCCATGCGTTCTTCTCGCTCGGCGTCAACGCGGTCGTCGCCGACGGCGGCCGGACCTATGTCGAAGGCCGCGAATACATGTTTACCGGATTGCCGAAGGCCGATGGGGCCTTCGCCGCGTTCTACGGCAGCGCCGATAGTCGCAGTGACCAGGGTTCGCAGCGCGACAACGGGCTCAACCATGGCCGCTGGTTCGATTTCTACGCGGCGAACCTGTATCGCGCGTTCGGCACGGACTGGGCGAATGCGTGGCGACAGCGCACGCTCGACAGGCTCACCTCGTGGTCGTTCAACACGCTAGGCAACTGGAGCGATCCGGCGCTGCCCCAAGCCGGTCGCATCGCCTATACCGTGCCCGTGCTGATCGCTGGCGACTACAACACGGTAAGTACCGGCTACGACTACTGGGGCCGCATGCCCGATCCGTTCGATCCGCGCTTCGTCGATGCCACGCGCAAGGCGGTGGCCGTTGCCACGAAGCGCGTGCGCGACGATCCCTGGCTGCTCGGCTACTTCGCCGACAACGAACTGGCCTGGGCCGGCATGGGTCCGCAGGGCCGGTGGGCGCTGGCCGTGGGCAGCCTGAAACAAGGGCCGCAGAGCCCAGCCAAGCAGGCTTTCGTCGCGCAGCTACGGCAGAAGTACGGCGACGCCGGCAAGCTCGCCGTGGCATGGGGTGTGTCGATCGCGTCGTGGGAGCAACTGCTCGCCGCGGATTTCGCCGCGCCCGAACCTTCGGAGGCAAAGCCGGCGATCGTTGATGACTACGTCGCCTTCCTGCGGCTGTATGCGGATACGTATTTCCACACCGTTGCCGACGAACTCAAGCGGGCCGATCCGCACCACCTGTTCCTTGGCGGCCGCCTGGCTGTCCGTACGCCCGAGGTCGAGGCGGCCTGTGCCCAATGGTGCGATGTGGTCAGCATCAATATGTATACCGATCTGCCAGAGCACGGTTTCGATGTCGCCGCTTTCCGGAAGCTGGACAAGCCCGTGCTGATTTCAGAGTTCCATTTCGGCTCGGCCGATCGGGGCCCCTTCGGCAGTGGCGTTGCTGCCGTGGCCAGCGAAGGCGAGCGCGGCAAGGCCTATGCGAAGTTCGTCGACGCGGCCACCGCCAGCGGTGTCGTCGTCGGCACGCACTGGTTCGAATACGTCGACCAGCCCGTGACCGGTCGTGTACTCGACGGCGAGAACAGCCACATCGGCCTGGTTGGCATCACCGATGTGCCGTTCGGCGATTTCGTGCGCGATGTGCGGGCGGTCAATCGCCATACCATGGGGCTCGCTCCGTAGGAGCGGGCCGCGGCGACCTTGTTGATGTGCAGATGGCAGCAACCTTGTGGGAGATCCTATGTTGAAGCGCAAGCGGTAGCGAAAATTTTAGCGTCGAAAAAGGTGTTCTTGGTAATGAGGGCATGGGCCAGACGAAGGATCTTTCTGGCGAGGATGACGTAGGTGGCGGTGGCACTGAAGCT
>DASYLE010000054.1:0-34416 GCA_036009745.1 Luteibacter sp.
GTGAAGTTCCTGCTGGCGACGACCGATCCGCAGAAGCTGCCGGTGACAGTGCTTTCGCGTTGCCTGAAGTTCAACCTCAAGCGTTTGCTGCCCGAGCAGATCTCCGGGCAGATGCGGCACATCCTCGCCGCTGAAGGCATCGAATACGAGAACGAGGCGATCGTCGAGCTGTCGCGGGCCGCCGACGGTTCGCTGCGCGACGGTTTGTCCCTGCTCGACCAGGCCATCGCCTACGGTGCCGGCGCCCTCGCGGCCAGCGACGTGCGCGCGATGCTCGGCAGTGTCGAGCGTGGCCAGGTGGTCGGCCTGATCGAGGCGCTGGCCGCCGGCGACGGCGATAAGCTGATGGCCGAGTGCGATCGCATTGCGTCGTTCTCGCCGGACTTCGGCGGTGTCCTGGACGACCTGGCAACCGTGCTTCATCGCATCCAGCTGGTGCAACTGGTGCCCGGTTACCGTGGTGAGGAAGGTGCCGACGACACCCTGCCGGCCCTGGCCGAACGCCTCGCCGCCGAGGACGTCCAGCTGTACTACCAGATCGCCACCACCGGACGCCGTGAACTGGCCCTGGCACCGGACGCCCGCACCGGCTTCGAGATGGCGATGCTGCGCATGCTTGCCTTCCGTCCCGGCGACGACGGTGGCAGTGCGGTACGCGCGCCCGTGGCGCCAGCGCCAATGGCGGCACGTCCGACGCCACCGCCCGCGCCAACGCGTTCGGCCCCGGTCGTTGCGCCGTCCGCGCCGCAGGCGGCCGTTCCCGTCGCTCCGCGCGTGGAAGCCCCGGTACGTTCCACCGAACCGCTTGCCGTCGACGCCCGGGGCCTGCCCGAATGGGGCGAGCTGATCGAGCGTGCGAACCTGCGCGGCCCGCTTGGGCAGTTGGCCCAGAACGCGTCGTTGCGAGGCATCGACGGCGAGACGATGACGCTGGCGCTCAAACCCACGCATATGCACCTGGCGGTCGAACCCATGGCCAGCCAGATGGAAGAGCGCATCGGCAACGCCATGCAACGGCGCGTGCGCTTGCGTTTCATCGCCGACGACGGCAATAGCCAAACGCCGGCCGATCGTGCGGCCGAGGCCCGTAGCGCCTCGCAGGCGGCCGCCGAGGAAGCCATCGAGAACGATCCCCTGGTACAGACGTTCAAGCGCGAGTTCGATGCGCGCGTCGTGCCGCAATCCGTCAGACCCGTGGAGCCAAGAACGTGAAAGGACAGATCGGCCAGTTGATGCAACAGGCCCAGCGCATGCAGGACGAAATGAAGCGCGCGCAGGAAGAAATCGCCAAGCTCGAAGTCACCGGCAGCGCCGGCGGCGGCATGGTGACCGTCACCATGAGCGGCGGTCACGAGGTACGTCGCGTGCAGATCGACCGCAAGCTGTTCGCCGATGATCCGGAAATGGCCGAGGACCTGGTCGCCGCCGCCGTCAACGACGCGGTGAACAAGGTCGCCGAGGTCAGCAAGGGTCGGCTTGGCAGCGTCACCTCCGGGCTGAACCTGCCGCCCGGCTTCAAGATGCCGTTCTAGGGATGAGCACCGGATCGCGCCTGCTTGGCGACCTGGTCGAAGCCCTGCGCTGCCTGCCGGGCGTCGGTGCCAAGAGTGCGCAGCGGATGGCCTTCCACCTGCTGGAACGCGAGCGCGAGGGTGGGCTGAAGCTCGCCGGCGCGCTCGACAAGGCCATGCGCGAAGTGGGCAACTGCACGCGCTGCCGCACCTTCAGCGAGGAACCGGTCTGCACGCTGTGCGCAAGCAGCAGTCGCGATCGCCAGGTGATCTGCATCGTCGAGTCGCCATCGGACCTGGTGGCGATCGAGCAGGCCACCGGCTATCGCGGGCAGTACTTCGTGCTGCTCGGGCGGCTTTCGCCGCTCGATGGCCTGGGTCCGGAAGAACTTGGCCTGCCGTTGCTTGCCGAGCGACTGGGCGAAGGTGAGATCGAGGAAATGATCGTCGCCACCAATCCGACCGTCGAAGGCGAGGCGACCGCGCACTACATCGCGCAACTGGCCCGTGCGGCCGGCGTGCGACCCACGCGACTCGCACATGGCGTACCGCTCGGCGGCGAACTGGAGTTCGTCGATCGCAGCACACTGGCGCATGCTTTTGGCAGCCGCCAGTCCCTGGGCTAAAGGAACAACATGAGCGATACCATTTTCGCGAAAATCGTCCGCCGCGAGATCCCCGCCGATATCGTCTACGAGGACGATGACGTGCTCGCCTTCCGCGACCTCAATCCGCAGGCGCCGGTGCACGTGCTGTTCATTCCGAAACGGGCGATCGCTACGCTGGACGATGCGCAGCCGGCCGATGCCGAACTGCTCGGCAAACTGTTGCTCGCGGCGGCGGCATTCGCACGCGCGCAAGGCCTGGCGAAGGATGGTTATCGCACCGTGATCAACTGCAACGAGCATGGCGGGCAGACGGTGTTCCATCTGCATGTGCACCTGCTTGCGGGGCGACAGATGCATTGGCCCCCGGGGTAGAGGGAAGAGCCTGAAAAAAGCCCCTCTTTCGAGGGGCTTTTTATTTACCTGTGCGGTACCGGTCGGGGTACCACGATCACCCGCCTCGGGCCGCCCCAGTAGCCGCCACCGTAGCCGCCGTAGCCCCAGGGGCCCCAGCCGCCGTAACCGCCATAGCCATACGGACCGAAGCCCGGGCCCCAGAACGGGTCGTAGTAACCCGGCGGGTAGCGGTAGGCGACCTGCTTGGGCCACAGGTAGACCACATCGGCCTCGACGCGTGGGTAGGCGTAATCGAAATCGCCGACCTTCTGCGAGACGGCGCCGTGCACGGTACCGGTGACGGTGATCTCGCGACCACGGGTGAAGACTTCCGGATCGTAGAAGCCATCGCGGCAGGCGACGAAGCGGCCCTGGGTCTGGCCGTCATGGCCACCGGTCGGGCGTGCCTGGCTGTCGAGCGGCTCGGACAACACGAAGAAGCAGGTCTGTTGCGGACCCGGCTCGGTCTTGATGATCTCGCCACCCCAGCGGACCTTCGCACCCGGTGCGCCGCCTTGCTGCGCGTTCGCGGTGGATACGTCGTTGAAGGTGCCTTCGAGCGGTTTGGGAACCGTGGCGCAGGCACCCAGTGCCAGCGTCGCAGCGACTACGGCCAACGGTTTGTACATGGACATGACGAATCTCCCTGTGGGTTGCCGGCTCGCGACGCTCTCGTCGCGATCCGGGGGGATGGCTGCTATTTGACCATGCGACCGGGATGAAAGTCCCGAATCATGCGGCGGAATGACACCAATGATTCAGGCGGCGGTTTGTCATGACCATAACGGGCGTCCAGATAGAACCTTTGTATCCTTTCAAGTTCCTTCCGGCGCGCCGGCAAGGCGCGCGCCGCGCGCGCAAGATAATGCTGGGGACCCTCGCTGGCGCGACGCGCGATACCGACACGACCGAGTTTTCGTTCGAGTCGGGCCATGCTCACCTGCCAGGCGTCGCCGTCGCGTCGCTGGAACAATGCCCAGCCCAGCGCCACGACGACAAGTACCGCGCAGCCGATCGCCAGCACGATGGAAAGCGTGCCGACGCTCGCCTGGCGGATCCCGAAAGGTGTCAGCAGGCCTTGCTGGCGTAGTGCGTCAAATCCGATAACGCCCCGGCCCCACCATTGGTTGACGACATCCCAGTGGTTGCGCAGCGACTTCAACCAGCCGTCCTGGTACCAGGCGGCGCCGCTGCCGGTGTTCGCCGAGGCGCCTTCGCTGATACGGCCCGGGCGAACGACGCCGGTGGGATCGACGCGTGTCCAGCCGCGTCCTTCCAGCCACACTTCGCTCCAGGCATGGGCATCGGACTGGCGTACGAGCAGGTAGTTGCCCATCGTGTTCCAGTAGCCACCCTGGTAACCGGTGACCACGCGCGCCGGCACGCCGGCGGCGCGCATGAGGAAGGTGAAGGCGGACGAATAATGTTCGCAGAATCCTTCGCGCGTATCGAAGAGGAAGTCGTCGATGCTGTCGCGACCGAGTGGTGCCGGCGCCAGGGTGTAGTGAAAGCCGCCATCATGGAACAGCGTCAGCGCCGCACGCACGATGGCCGCGTCGTCGTTGCCATATTGCTGTCGCCAGCCTTCGGCGAGTGCGCGGGCACGCGGGTCGAACCCGGCCGGGAGGCTGGTGCCAAGGGCGCGGCTGCGATCGTCCAGCGCCGGGTCCAGCCGGTAGGTCACGCTGGACGTCAGCCGGTAGCGACGCGCTTCGTCCACATTGTGCTGGGCGAAGATCTCATGGTCGTTCGACAGGTCCGCGTTCTCGGGTGCGGCCAGCGGTACGTCCAGCGCGGGAAGGACGCGGCGGTGGGTCGGTTCCAGGGTGATTTCGTAGGAAGTCGTGCGTCCCGGCTCAAGGGTCGATGCGCGGCGGACCAGGCCCGGGCCACCGTAGGCCCAGGCGCGCCCGTCGAAACGCCACATGACGAAGGCGCGAAAATAGCGTTGCACGTTCGGCGGAGGCGCACCGTCGAAGACCACGCGCAGGGCAGGGGAATCGTCGACCAGCAATTCGGTCAGGTCGCCGGGCGCCATCTGGTTGCTGAGGCCGGTGCGGGCCTGGTCGTTGCCCGGTGTGCCCCATAGCGGCGAGCCCAGGCGCGGCACGAAGAGGAAGGCGAACAAGGCCAGCGGAATGGCCGCGGCGAGGGTCAACAGGACCGGCGGCAGGCTGCCGGCCAGGCTGGTCTCCGGCTGTGCGGGCTCGAGCGAGCGCAAGGTTGCCAGCGCGGGCGCCAGGGCGAGTGCGACCAGCGCGGTCACGACCATGCCCTGCTCGAACAGCAGCGCGCTCATCAGCGCGAAACAGGCGAAAGCGATACCGACGCGTGCATCGCGAATGCGTTCGCTCTCCAGCAGTTTGAGCACGAGCAGGCCGACGGCGAAGGCGCTGCCCGGTTCGCGACCGAACAAGCTGCCGTAGTGGCCGACAATGGCGGCCAGCAGCAAGCCGATCATCGGCAGCTTCAACCATATCGGCGCGCGTTTGCCGTTGCGTCGGCGTTGTTGCCAGCGCCCGACCAGGACAACGGCCAGGGGCGCGACCATCCACCAGGGCAGGTGCACCGCATGCAGGCCGAGCACGCAGGCCATGGTCAGGCAGAGCAGGTCGAACGCACGCGGCGACAACGGCACCTCGGCCGGATGCGTCGAGCGCAGCGATGGGCGATGGCCGGTCATGGCTGCAGGGCCAGGGCGGTCATGCAGCGGTGGTAATGCTCGTCGCCCTGCGCCACATCGAAGTATCGGTCGGGCAGTTGCAGGCTCCAGCGACGGCCTTCGCCATGGGCCTCGTCGATCCAGCGGGCAATGCGCGAGATGCGCGACTCGTTGTCCATGCCGTGCATGCTCTGCCAGTCCAGTCGCCAGTCGCGCTTTGGCGAAGGTTGCTCGAGGTCCTTCACCAGCAGGTCGTGATGACGCGCGCTGAGTTTCCAGGCGATCTGTCGCAGCGGGTCGCCCGGACGGTAGTCGCGCAGTGCCGCCAGTTCGTCGCCGCTGCGCGGCCGCCCCCGGTCCGCATCGCTTTGCGGTTCGTACGGCGGCGGCCCGAACGCTTCCGGTCGGGGATAGACCAGCACGGATTCATCCGGATTGAGCCAGCTCCAGGCGCGGAACATACCCAGCGGCCATGTGCTGTAGACGCGGATGCGTGGCAACGGTTGCCAGCCTCGATGCTCGGTCGGCAACGCGAATTCGACGGTGATGGCCCCTTGCCGGGGTACGACGACACCGACCTTCTGGGCATTGGCGTCCAGGTGTACGCCAGGACGCACGCGTGCGCCGCCGGTGACCTCGAAGCTGACAGGCAACGACGCGCCGGCGACCGCGTTGCCGGCGCGCAAGCCGCCAAGACCAAGACCGTTGAGCACGCGAAACGCGCTCAGCATGCTGCCGGCGGTCGCCGCGCCAAGCAGGCAGGTGAGCAGGAGCGCGGCATTGTTCGCGTAGTTCAGTGAACCTACCAACATCACCGCCAGGAGGACGGCGAAGCCAAGGCCGAAGCCGGTGGGCACGATATAGATGCGCCGGCGGTGCAGCACGATCGGCAGCGCTTCGCGCTGGCGCATGCGGGTCAGTGACGGCAATCGCCTTTCGGCGAGCGCCTGGATCCGGTGCCAGCGATCGGCGAGGCTCATCAGCCGACCGCGACCTCGGCGAGCAGGCTGCGAGCGATCGATTCGCGCTGGCTGCCCTTGCCCGGGATCAGCCGGTGCGCGGCGACCGACACGAAGACCGTCTGCACGTCCTCGGGGATGACGTAATGCCGGCCGCTGACCAGGGCCCAGCTGCGCGCGGCGGCAAGCAGGGCGAGCCCGGCCCGCGGTGACAGGCCGACACGTACGTCGGCATGTTTGCGGCTGGCGGCGAGCAGGGCCTGCAGGTAATCGAGCAGGGCCGAGCTGACCGTGACCTGCCGGCTCGTCGCGTGCAGCGTGGCGATCGCTTCGGCATCGAGGCAGGGCGACAGCTTCGCCAGCAAGTCGCGACGATCGGTACCGGCGAGCAGGGCACGTTCGGCGGCGGCGTCCGGATAGTCCAGGCTCAAGCGCAGCATGAAACGGTCCAGCTGCGAATCGGGCAAGGGGAACGTGCCGGCAAGGTCGAGCGGGTTCTGCGTGGCGACCACGAAGAAGGGCGCGGGCAGGCGATGGGTCTGGCCGTCGACCGTGGTCTGTCCCTCGGCCATCGCCTCGAGCAGGGCGCTCTGGGTCTTCGGTGTTGCACGATTGATCTCGTCGGCGAGCAGCAGCCGGGTGAAGATCGGCCCGGGGTGGAAACGAAACGTACCGGTATCGCGCTCGTAGACGCTGACCCCGATAATGTCCGACGGCAACAGGTCGCTGGTGAACTGGATACGCTGGAAGTCGAGGTCGAGGGTGGCGGCCAGGGCATGGGCCAGGGTGGTCTTGCCGACGCCGGGCACATCCTCGAGCAGCAGATGCCCACCGGCGACCAGGCAGGTGAAGGCGAGTTTCACCTGGCGCGGTTTGCCGAGCAGGACGCCATTGACCTGGGCCAGCGCGGCCTCGAGTCGCTGGTGCGTAAGTTCATCGCGAAGCGGAGTCGTTGCGGACATGATCGAGAGAAGCGCCTTCTGGCCGGGTCGGAACGATGCGTGATCGCTGGAGTGTAGCCGTCGGCGACCGAGGCTGGCGAGGTGGGTTTCTTATCGCCTTCTTCATCTTGCAGGCGATCAAGCTCGGCGTGGCGGCGACGCTCTCGCCGTTCGGCGACGAAGCGTTCTACTGGCAGGAAAGCCTGCGCCCGGCCTGGGGTTATAGCGACCTGCCGCCGCTGACCGCGTGGCTGGTCCGCCTGGGCGAGGCGGTTGCCGGACATGGCCTGCTGGGCATGCGCTGGCCCTTCCTGTTGATTGGTGCCGCCCTGCCATGGCTGGTCGTGGCGTTCGCCCGCCGCGCCTTCGATGCACGCGCCGGCTGGCAGGCCGGGCTGCTATGCCTCGCCTTGCCCCTGGCGGGCAGTCTCGGTGTACTCGCACTGCCTGATGTGCCGCTGACGTTCGCCATCATGCTGGCCCTGTACGCGCTGATTCGCGCGCTCGATGAGCAGCGCACCTGGCAGTGGGCGCTGCTCGGTGCGGCGTTGGCGATCGCGTGGACGACGCACTACCGCGCGGCGATGCCGATGCTCGCCGGCCTGCTGCTGTTCGTCCTTACCCCGAGAGGGCGCGCGCAGTGGCGTCGACCGGGCTTCTGGCTGGCGATGCTCATCGCCATGCTGGGCTTGATTCCCTTACTGGTGTTCAACCTCGCGCAGCGCGGCGTGGGCATCGGCTTCCAACTGGTCGAGCGCAATCCCTGGGCGTTCCACGTCGATGCACTGGTCCAGCCGCTCGAACAGGCCTTGACCTGCACGCCGCTGCTTTATGGATTGCTGCTGTGGGCGGCATGGCGGAGCTGGCGACGGCGCGACGAACCATCGTGGGATGTCATGGCGGTCGTCGCGGCGACCTTCCTGCTGGCGTACTTCTTCTTCGGCCTGTTCGCCGACGACCTGCGCTTTCGCGTGCATTGGCCCCTGCCGGGGTATCTGCCCCTGCTCGCGGCCTTGCCTGTGCTACTGCGCGAAGAGGCGTGGCGACGTCGCTGGCCACGTCGTTTCCTGGTGGTTGCCTTTGCCCTCGCCGGTGCCGTGCAACTCCTGGGCATGGGTTACCTGGCGCTGGCCGCGAGTCGCGACGGCGTGACCATGCTGGCCGACGTGAAGGCATTCCCGTCGAACTTCGTCGGCTGGCGCGAGAGCGGTGTCGAAGCGCGCCGCCTGCTTGGCGGCGACCGGGTGCTGGTGGCGGACAATTTCATGCTCGCCGCCGAACTGGACTTCCAGCTTGGCGGAACCGTACCGGTATACGCACTCGACAATCCGCTCAATACCAAACATGGGCGCGCGCCGCAGCTGGCGATATGGCGGCTCGACGAGCCGGCGTTACGCGCGGCATACAGCGGACAGACCGTATTGCTCGCGGTGGAAGAAACCGCCTTGCGCGAGCGCGAGCGGCAGTCGTGGTTATCGTCGATATGTACACGGGTCGAGTCGCCACAACCGCTGTCGCGGCTGAACCTTTTTGGCGGTCGCAAGCGCATTGCGTTCTACCGGATCCGTGTGCCGTCGGCGGTGTCCGGTAGCGGCGGTGACTGCGTCTTCTGGCAGGCCTATATCGCGGCTAGGGAGCCTCTGATCTATTCCGCGCAGGCGTGGAATAGATCAGAGGCTCCCTAGGGAATAGCGATGCCGGCATTGCGCAGCAGGCGTGCCAGCGCGATCAGTGGCAATCCGACCAGGGCGGTCGGGTCGTCCGTTTCAATACGTTCGAACAGGCTGATGCCGAGACCTTCGCACTTGAAGCTGCCCGCGCAGTCCAGCGGGCTTTCGCGCTCCACGTAGCGGGCGATTTCCTCCGTGGCCAACAAGCGAAAGCCGACCCGGGTCTGGTCCAGGGCGGTGGCGATGCGCTGGTGCCCCGGGCGGGTATCGACCAGGCAGACGGCGGTCTGGAAATAGACGTCTCGGCCCGAACTGGCGGCCAGTTGGGCACGTGCCACCTCGGCCGTGCCCGGCTTGTCGAGCACGCGGCCATCGAGTTCCGCCACCTGGTCCGAACCGATGACCAGGGCGCCGGACTCGGCGGCCGCCACGGCTTCGGCCTTGGCCACGGCCAGGCGCAGTGCGCGTTCGCCGGGGGTTTCATCCGGTAGCGGGGCCTCGTCGGTGCCCGGCGAACGTCGTTCGAAGTCGGTCAGCAGGCGACCGAGCAATTCCGCGCGGTAGCGGGAGGTAGAGGCCAGGATGATGCGTGGCGTGATCATCGTCAGAATTCCCGATGGATATGTTCGCGCACCGCCAGGTCAAGGGCGCTCTGCGCCTCGTCCAGGGCCCGTAGCCTGGGTTCGAGCTGCTGACGGGCGCGGGCGAGGGCGTTGACCGCGTCGTCCAGTTCCCGCTGGCTGGCGGCGGGGGCCTGATCGCGGATCCACAGCCGTTGCTGGAGCAGGGCGCGCAGGCCCGAATCCAGCGCCTGCTGGGCTTCCAGTTCGCCGGCGGCAGGCAGGTCGGGGCTCACCGTCATGACCGCATGGGCTTTCTGCAGGCGCTCTCGGCAGTCCTTGAGGTCCCATTCCAGGTGATCGGCGTGGTCGAGCAGGTCCTGCAACGACGAATTCCGCCGGCGCGAGCGGCTCACGATGAGGACGCCGACGATCAGGCCGATGGCGACCAGCAGGAGCAGGACTAGCCCATAGGCGGCGTAGGCGAACAAGGGGATCCTTTGCTGGGAACGGCCGGGAAGGGGAGTCTGCCTGAACGGGGCCGGTCGGGCAAAAGCCGGCGCGGCGGGCCGGGATGCGCCATACTTGCCGTCCTCCGCTCCCTTCCTTCGCTAAAGTGTTGACTTCAGGGGCTTCCGTGCCTAACATTTCGCGATTATGTCCGTGACACTGCCATCGTCCGTGGACGCTTGGCGCATGGTTTCGGCGCGGCGTTCCTTCCAGGGTGTTTTGCCCGTGTCCGGTTTCCCCCGGCTGGGCGAGGTCATTGCTGCGCCTGACGGCGACGTGACCTACGAACTGGACTTCGGCAGGGACGAGTTTGGCATTGCCTATGTCGCCGTGCGTGCACGGGCGCCATTGACCCTGATCTGTCAGCGGTCACTGGATCCCTTCGTGCTGCAGGTGGAGGTGGATACCAGGCTGGGCCTGCTTGTCGACGAACGGGAAGAGGCCGCGTTGCCGCCAGGCTACGAGCCGCTGCTGGTGGAAGAAGATGGAAAGCTCGATCCGGCCTCCGTGATCGAAGATGAATTGCTGTTGGTGTTGCCGCTCGTTCCGGTCAATCCGGACAGCACGCTGCCCGACGACATTGCTGGGCCTGACGAGGACGATCCGTCCGCGCAGGGTGCTTCCGAAAACCCGTTCGCGATATTGCGCGAACTCAAGAATCGATAGATTTCGCTGGAGTGAAGAGTCATGGCAGTTGCCAAGAGCCGCAAAACCCCGTCCACCCGCGGCATGCGCCGCTCGCACGATGCACTGACCACCGTGCAGCTGTCGACCGACCCGACCAGCGGTGAGGTGCACCTGCGCCATCACGTGACCAAGGACGGCTACTACCGTGGCAAGAAGGTCATCGAAACGCGTGGTGCGGTCGAAGTAGAGGATTGATCTTCTCCTCCGGAGAATGATTCCGCAGACGGCGCGGTAACGCGCCGTTTTGCGTTCTGCGAATCCACGTGGCCCTGGTGGCCGTTCACGATTCGCCAGAAGGTCGGCCGACGCTTGCGCAGGCCCCGACCGGCCCAGCCGAGGGGAACGATTCTGAAATACGCCCGCATCATCGGCACCGGCAGCGCGCTCCCCGAGCGCGTGGTGACCAATGCCGATATGGAAAAGATCGTCGACACCACCGACGAGTGGATTCGCACGCGCACGGGCATCCGCCAGCGGCATATCGCCGCCGACGGCGAGACCACGGGCGACCTTGCCTTCCTGGCCGCCCAGCGCGCGCTCGAGGCGGCCGGCGTGAAGGCCAGCGAGCTCGACCTGATCGTGCTCGGCACCACCACCCCCGATCTCGTCTTTCCGTCCACCGCCTGCCTGATCCAGCACCGGCTGGGTGCCAATGGCTGCGCGGCATTCGACGTCAATGCGGCCTGCTCGGGCTTCGTCTATGCCCTTGGCGTCGCCAACAGCTTCATTCGCAGCGGCCAGTCGAAGCGCGTGCTGGTGGTCGGCGCCGAAACCCTGACCCGCATGGTCGACTGGACCGAGCGTGAGTCCTGCGTGCTGTTCGGCGACGGTGCCGGCGCCGTCGTGCTGGAAGCCTCGGACGAACCGGGCATCCTTGCCACCTGCCTGCATGCCGATGGTGGGTTCAAACACCTGCTCTACAGCCCGGTGGGCGTGTCGGTCGGCTTCAGCGACGAACCGAACCATGGGGTGCGAATCACCATGAGCGGGCGCGAGGTCTTCAAGGTCGCGGTCAAGACGCTCGATTCGCTGGTCGAGGAAACCTTGCAGGTTGCCGGCATGGTCGAGTCCGAGATCGACTGGCTGATCCCGCACCAGGCGAACCTGCGCATCATCGAGGCGACCGCCAAGCGGCTGAACATGTCGATGGACCGCGTGATCGTCACCGTCGACCAGCATGCCAATACCTCGTCCGGCTCGGTGCCGCTGGCGCTCGATTTCGCCGTGCGTTCGGGCAAGGTCCAGCGTGGCCAGAATCTGCTGCTGGAGGCTTTCGGCGGCGGATTCACCTGGGCATCGGCCTTGCTGCGTTATTGATGACGCCGGCGACATCTGCCTTTCGGCGGCCGATGCTGGCACCATTTACGTTTTCCCGTCGCCATCGGTAGTCGTCCATGTCTCACGTCTCGTCTTCGCTCGCTTTCGTTTTTCCCGGCCAGGGTTCCCAGGGTGTCGGCATGCTGGCCGAGCTGGCGGCGGTCCATCCGGAAGTGAAGGCCACGTTCGACGAGGCGTCGAGCGGTGCGGGCGTGGATCTATGGGATATCTCGCAACAAGGTCCGCTGGATCGCCTCAACGCGACCGAAAACACGCAGCCGGCGCTGCTGGCCGCGAGCGTCGCCGTATGGCGGGTGTGGCGCAAGCTTGGCGGCGCGACACCGGCGATGCTGTCCGGGCATAGCCTCGGCGAGTACAGCGCCCTGGTGGTGGCCGGTGCGCTTTCCCTGCACGATGCTGCCGCCCTGGTCGCCGAGCGCGGACGCCTGATGCAGGCCGCGGTGCCGGCAGGCACCGGCTCGATGGCGGCTATCCTCGGTGGTGACGACGCACAGATCGCCGAGGTTTGCGCCGAAGTCGCGCAAGGCCAGGTCGTCGCCCCGGCGAACTTCAACTCGCCCGGCCAGCTGGTGATCGCCGGCGACATCGACGCGGTGGATCGCGCGCTGGCGCGCCTGGCCGAACTGGGGGTGAAGAAGGCGGTGAAACTTCCCGTATCCGTTCCCTCCCACTGCATGCTGATGCGCGACGCGGCCGACCGGCTCGGCGAACGCATGGCTGGCATCGACTGGCGGAAACCGGCGATCCCCGTGGTGC
This sequence comes from Luteibacter sp., assembly GCA_036009745.1. Lineage (GTDB taxonomy): Bacteria > Pseudomonadota > Gammaproteobacteria > Xanthomonadales > Rhodanobacteraceae > Luteibacter. Next base: position 12,596 of record DASYLE010000054.1, read on the forward strand.
AGAACGCCGATGCGCGCGTACACATCGAGATCGCCGATATCCGGGGCGCCCTGCAACGACAGCTCTACCTGCCGGTGCGCTGGACCGAATGCGTCCAGGCGCTGGCTGGCGCCGGTGTCACCCGCGTCGCCGAATGCGGTCCGGGCAAGGTGCTTGCCGGCCTGATCAAACGCATCGACAAATCGATCGAGGCGCGTGCCATCGGCACCCCGGCGGAACTCGATGCCGCCCGCACCGAGTGGTCCGCGTAAATCCCTTTCCCCTTTCTGACTTCAGCAGGAACCTTCAGATGAGCAAGCCACTGCAAGGCGAGATCGCCCTGGTCACCGGTGCGAGTCGCGGCATCGGTGCGGCGATTGCCGACGAACTGGCGTCCAAGGGCGCCACCGTGATCGGCACGGCCACCAGCGATGGCGGCGCGAGCGCGATTGGCGAGCGCATGGCTGCGCTGGGCGGCCATGGCCGCAAGCTGGACGTCACCGACGGCGCGTCGATCGAGGCCTTGATCGACGCGATCGGCAAGGAGTTCGGCGCGGTGTCGATCCTGGTCAACAATGCCGGCATCACCCGCGACCAGTTGCTGATGCGCATGAAGGACGATGACTGGAACGCGATCATCGATACGAACCTGACCTCGGTGTTCCGCACCTCCAAGGCGGTGATGCGCGGCATGATGAAGGCACGCAAGGGCCGTATCATCTCGATCGCCTCGGTGGTCGGCCTGACTGGCAACCCGGGCCAGACCAACTACGCGGCGGCCAAGGCCGGCATCATCGCGTTCTCCAAGTCGCTTGCACGCGAGATAGGCTCGCGTGGGATCACCGTCAACGTGGTCGCACCGGGCTTCATCGATACCGACATGACCCGTGCACTGACCGAAGAGCAGCGCACGGCCATGCTCGGCCCGATCGCGCTCGGTACGCTGGGCGAAGCGCAGGACATCGCCGACGCGGTGGCCTTCCTCGCATCGCCGTCAGCCAAGTACATCACCGGCGAAACCCTGCACGTCAACGGCGGCATGTACATGCCCTGATGGGCTGTTGGGGGAGCGCGCTGGTGCGCTCCCCCAATGCAAGGTGTCCATAAGCCCAAACTAAGCTCGCGCGGCGACCATGCGTCGCATGTTTTCCGCGTCCGCCATCCCCATGCCCCGCATCCCCGCCTGGGCAACGATGTTCCTCTTGCTGCCTTTGCTGGCCGTGCTGCCGGCAGTGCCGGTGGACGAGACGCGCTACCTCAGCATCGCCTGGGAAATGCGCCATACCGGTGAGCTGCTCGCCCTGCATCTGAACGGTGCGCCGTATTTCGACAAGCCGCCGCTGCTGTTCTGGCTGATCAATCTTTTCTGGAGCGTGTTCGGCACCACGATCTGGGCGGCGCGCGCGGTCAGCGTATGCTTCGCTGCCGGCTGCGTCGCCGTGCTTTCGCGACTGGAGAAGCGCCTGGCCGGCGACGAAGCGAACGAGGCGCCGTGGCTGCTCGCGGGCTTTGTCTACTTTGCCTTGTTCGCCTGCGCCGCGATGTTCGACGTTGGCTTGTCGTTCTTCGTACTGCTGGCTTTCCTTGCGCTTGTCAGGCGGGTACAGCATGGCGGCGGGTCGCTTGGATTGCTCTTCGCGGCGGTATCGTTCGGCGTGCTGATGAAGGGGCCTGTCGTGCTGTTGCACCTGGCCGGTCCCGTGGCATTGACGGGGTGGTGGGGCAGGGCGACGCCCACGCGCCGATGGACCTGGTACATCGCGACCAGCGCCGTCGTTCTGGCTGGCACGCTTCCCGCCGCGTTATGGGCATGGCTGGCGGTGCGTGGCATCGGGCCGGAAGCCGCCTACGAACTTCTTGTCCAGCAGACGGCGGGACGCGTGGTGGACAGCTTCGCCCACCGGCGTGGTTTCTTCTGGTACCTGCCGTTCTTGCCGCTGATCCTGTTGCCCTGGCCGCTGTTGTTGCGTTGGGCGCGCGCGCGGGAGGCGATACGCGAGGCGATCGCGACGCCGACATGCCGTTTCGGTATCGCCGCGTGCGTTCCCGCGCTGCTTGCCTTCTCGGCGGTCAGCGGCAAACAGCTGCATTACCTGCTGCCACTGTATCCGGGCGTGGCCCTGTTCCTTGGCGCCATGCTGCGGGTCGACCGGCAGGTGTTCTCGCTGCGTCGGCTGACGGTGTTCTGGCTATCCGTCGCCGGCTTGTTGATCTGGGCGTGGCTGCGTAACCAGTCACTCGAGGCGACGCCGATCGCCGGGCTTGCGTGGATGATCGGTGGGGCCCTGTTCGCGACGGTCGCCGTCGCCTGGATCGTGCAGTGGGCCGCACCCGTTACCGCCCTCCGGCTGTCGCGCTTCATCGAGACCCTGGCCCGTCAGGCGTACGTCCATCTACGTCGTTATCGCTTCGTCTATGTCGTGCTCGTCGCCATCGTGCTCGCGGCCATCGTGCCCGGGCTTCGTCGGGTCGGCATTTCCTGGGGCTATTCGGCCGGCTATGCCTATGCCGTGTCGATGCTGGTCATCGCCGGCATGCTCGCGATCGTCCCGCACGGATCGTCACGGGTCGTTCGGCTCAGCGTGGCCTCGTTGCTGCTGGTCGGCGCCATGCTTCCGGCCCTGCGCACCCTCGTGCTTTCGCGTTACGACCTTGATGCGTTCGCCGGCAAGGTCGCCGAACTCGCTCACCAAAACGTGCCAATGGCGCGTACCGGCAATGAGCCTGGCCTGGTGACCTACCTGGCACGTCTTGGCGCGCCGCTACCGACCACGGACGATCCACGGGCCTGGGCGAGCGGCCATCCCCATGGCTATATCCTGACCTGGTCGCCACGGCAGCCCCCGCCTGCGGGACTCATGTTCGGTGCGCCGATCGGCAGGCGCGGGTGGGTGGGTCTGGTGAGCGCCAGCGCGTGGGCACCTCAGTCTCAGGCCCCTGAGACGCTCGAGGATGACTCCCTGTGACCGGTCGCCCCGGGGACAGGCGAACGCGGCAGTCGCCACTGGCGTCTTTTTAGGCGACAATCGTCATTTCGCGTGGAGCCCGATGGGCTTTGCGCGGTTTCTAGTGACGGCGGGTTGCTGGCGGCCACGAGGCTTAGCCACTACAATGCCGCCGGATTTTCCCCTCGGGAGGTATTGGCAACATGAGCACCATCGAAGAGCGCGTCAAGAAGATCGTCATCGAACAGCTTGGCGTCAAGGAAGATGAAGTCACCACGAACGCGTCGTTCGTCGACGATCTGGGCGCCGACTCGTTGGACACGGTCGAGCTGGTCATGGCGCTCGAGGAAGAGTTCGAAACCGAAATTCCCGATGAGGAAGCGGAAAAGATCACCACCGTGCAGCAGGCCGTCGACTATATCAAGGCCCACTCCAAGGATTGATCGGTCCTTCGGTTGGCGGGGCGGCATGGCTGCCCGGCGACCAACGAAGCGATATCGGAAGCTGCGCCGTTGGGCGCAGTTTTCGTTTCTGCATATCGTAACCTTCGCCGCCGTATGGTCAAGGTTCGGCTCGTCGTCACGACGCGGGCCATCAGGAACAAACGAAGGAATACACGCATGAGCAAACGACCATGAGCAAACGACGTGTGGTAGTGACCGGCATGGGCATCATCTCGCCGGTCGGCAACGACATCGCCACCGCCTGGGGCAACATCGTCGCGGGCAACAGCGGCATCGGCATGGTCACGCATTTCGACGCGACCGCCTATGCCACGCGCATCGCCGGACAGGTGCGTGATTTCGATCCCGCGGCCTATGTTCCGCCGAAGGACGTCAAGCGGATGGATCCGTTCATTCATTACGGCATCGCGGCCGGCAAGCAGGCGCTGGCCGATTCGGGGCTGGAAGTGACCGATGCCAATGCCGGGCGCATTGGCGTGGCCGTGGGCGCCGGTATCGGTGGCCTGGCGACGATCGAGGAAACCTCGATCGAGCTCAATGAGCGCGGTCCGCGCAAGGTCTCGCCGTTCTTCGTGCCGAGCTCGATCATCAACATGGTCTCGGGCAACCTGTCGATCTACCTGGGGCTGAAGGGACCGAACATCGCCCTGGTCTCGGCATGCACCACGGCCGCGCACAACATCGGTATCGCCATGCGCCTCATCCAGTACGGCGACGCCGACGCGATGGTAGCCGGCGGTTCCGAATTCGCCACCACGGGTACCGCGATGGCCGGCTTCTGCTCGGCGCGCGCGATGTCCACCCGCAACGACGAGCCGACCAAGGCCAGCCGTCCCTGGGATGCCGAACGTGACGGTTTCGTATTGTCGGACGGCGCCGGCGTGCTCGTGCTTGAGGAATATGAGCACGCCAAGGCCCGCGGCGCGCGGATCTACGCCGAACTGGTTGGTTTCGGCATGAGTGGCGATGCGTATCACATCACCGCGCCGAGCGGCGAAGGTGCGGCCTCGTGCATGCAGAATGCATTGAACGATGCGGGCCTGAACCCAACCGACGTGCAGTACGTCAATGCACACGGCACCTCGACCCCGGTCGGCGACCTTTCCGAGGTTGGCGCGGCGAAGAAGATCTTCGGCGACTATGCCTACAAGCTGCCGATCAGTTCGACCAAGTCGGTGACCGGTCACCTGCTCGGTGCCGCCGGCGGCGTCGAGGCGATCTTCTCGATCCTCGCCATGCGCGACGGCGTGCTGCCACCGACGATCAACCTGGACAACCCGGGCGAAGGCTGTGACCTGGACTTCGTCCCGAACGTCGCCCGCGAAGCGAAGCTCGATACGGTGATCTCCAACTCGTTCGGCTTCGGCGGCACCAACGGTACGCTTGCTTTCAAGCGCATCTGAGTTGGGTGTCTTCACCCGCACGCTCGATGGCCGGCGCGATCTCCTCGCGCCGGCCGCGGCGAATCCTTCGCGTTATCCCTGCCTGCTGGCCAGCGCCATCCAGGGCACCGCGCAGTCGCGTTACGACATCCTGTTCGCCACCGACGGCGATTCGTTGACGCTTGCGAACGACGGCGTCGTGCGACGTGCCGACGGTACGGCGGTCGACGGCCTGTTCCTCGCTGCGCTCGACGACGCGTGGCGGGCCGAACGGACGCTGGCCGAAGGCGACGGCTTGCCGTTCCACGGTGGCTGGGTCCTCTTCCTCGCCTATGAACTGGTGGGGCAGATCGAGCCGAGCCTGGCATTGCCGTCGACATCCGGTGAGTTGCCCGTCGCCATGGCCCTGCGCTCGCCCGCCGCGATCGTGGTCGACCACCTCGCAGGAACGACGATCCTGGTCGCCGAAGGCGAAGACTGGCTCGACATGCTGGCCGCCGATCTGGATGCCGCCCCGGTCGCGATGGGCGATGTCGTTCCCGAGAGCATCGAAGAAGACCCGCCGGAGCGGTTCCTCGCGGGTGTCGCCCGCGTCCATGAGCACCTGCTGGCGGGCGATATCTTCCAGGTGAACCTGTCGCGCCAGTGGCGTGCGCGATTCGCCGAGGCGCCGTCGGCGGCCATGCTGATGGCATCGTTGCGGCGCACGAACCCCGCGCCTTTCGCCGGGTTGCTGCAGCAGCCTGGCTGGGCGGTGGTCAGTTCGTCGCCCGAGCGCCTGGTCGAATCCCGTGGCGGCGTGCTGCAGACGCGTCCGATCGCCGGTACGCGTCCACGCATGGCCGGCGACGACGATGTGGCGCGTATGCGCGAACTCGCCGCGCACCCCAAGGAGCGCGCCGAGCACGTCATGCTGATCGACCTGGAGCGCAACGATCTCGGTCGGGTCTGTGTGCCGGGCACGGTCGAGGTCGACGAACTGATGGCGATCGAGAGCTATGCGCACGTCCATCACATCGTTTCGAATGTGCGTGGCGTCGCCCGTACCGATATCACGCCAGGCCAGGTGATCGCGGCGACCTTCCCGGGTGGAACCATTACCGGTTGTCCCAAGGTGCGTTGCATGGACATCATCGCCGCACTGGAACGCACCGCGCGTGGCGCGTATACCGGTGCGCTCGGTTACCTCGACCGCAATGGCGACATGGACCTGAACATTCTCATCCGCACGCTGACCGCCGAGGGCAGGGATGTGAGCCTGCGTGCCGGCGCGGGCATCGTCGCCGATTCCGACGCTGTCCACGAACTGGCCGAGACCCGGGCCAAGGCGCGCGGCCTGCTGCGCGCCTTCGGCAGCGTGTCGTGAGCGAGGTCCCGACTGTCCTTGTCGATGGCGAGCCGTCATCGGCGGTATCGGCGCTGGATCGGGGCTTCTGTTATGGCGATGGCCTGTTCGAAACGATCCGCATCGCCGAGGGCCTTGCACCGCTGTGGCATCGACACATGCATCGCCTCACCGAAGGCTGCACTCGTCTGGCGATGGCGCCGCCCGATATCGACGCCCTTGCCGCCGATGTCGGCCGCGTTGCCGCGCACCGCGACGCCGCCGTCGTGCGGATCACGCTCAGCCGGGGGCCGGGCCGACGTGGCTATGCCATCGATCCTTCATCGACCGGAACGCGCGTCGTCGCCGTGGCCGACATGCCGGCGATCCTGCGGCGCCTCGTGGATGACGGCCTGCTCGTGCGCGAATGCCGTACCCGCTACGCCATTCAACCCGCCCTGGCCGGCATCAAGCACCTGAACCGGCTGGAACAGGTGCTGGCGCGGTCGGAGTGGGACGATCCGGCGGTCGACGAGGGTTTGATGCGCGATATGGAGGGCAGGATGGTCTCGGCGACCGCGGCCAACCTGTTCGTCGTCCATGCCGGCCGCGTATCGACGCCGGCACTCGATCGCTGCGGCGTGGCGGGCGTGGCGCGTGCCGAGGTGCTCGCCGTCACGGGTGCTTCCACGGTCGACCTGACTCCCGCTGAACTGGCCGGGGCCGATGAGGTCTTCCTCACATCGAGCGTTCGCGGCATCCTTCCCGTTCGGGCTTTCGGTGAGAGCGCGTGGCAACCCGGACCGGTCGTGCGGCAAATGCAGGCACACTGGCGGGCACTTGGTTTCGTGGGGCGGGAGTGATCGATGGATCTGGCGGTATGAATATTCGTGGCGGCGCCTTCCTGCGCGTCCTGCTCCTGTTGGTCCTGCTCGCCGTGGCCGCCGTGGTTGCCTATGCCTGGTACGATTTCTCGCGTTTCAGCCATGCGCCGCTGGCCGTGCAGACCCAGGGCGACAGCATCGAGGTAGACCGCGGCACGCCGTTCAAGGAAATCGTACGGCAGTTACGCCGGCGCGGGATCAGCACCGGTTCGCCGTTCTACTGGCGCGTGCTGGCCACCAGCATGCGGGTTTCCGGAAAACTGCATGCCGGCGAATACGCCTTGCAGAACGGCATGACCCCACGCGATCTGCTGGGCAACATGGCCGCGGGCAAGGTCATGCAGCACAACTTCACCATTGTCGACGGGTGGAACTTCGCCGAACTGCGTCGCGCGCTGGCCGCGGTCGATACGTTGCGTCATGACGGCGCCGGGCTGGACGATGCGGAACTGATGAAGCGTATCGGTGCCGATGGCGAAATGCCCGAGGGGCGTTTCCTTCCCGAGACGTATGCCTACATCAAGGGCGACGGCGAACTCGGTGTCCTGCGGCGCGCGCATGCCGACCTGCAGAAGACGCTCGAGAAGGCCTGGGAGAAGCGCTCGCCGGACCTGCCCCTGGCGACGCCGTACGAAGCCCTGATCCTGGCCTCGATCGTCGAGAAGGAAACGGGCCGCGCCGATGAGCGCCCACGTATCGCCGGCGTCTTTATCCGCCGGCTGAAGCTCGGCATGTTGCTGCAGACCGACCCCACCGTGATCTACGGCATGGGTGCGAGCTACGGTGGCAACATCCACAAGAGCGACCTGACGACCGATACGCCGTACAACACCTATACGCGCACCGGCCTGCCGCCGACGCCGATCGCCCTGGCCGGTCGTCCGGCCATCGAGGCGGCCATGCATCCGGCCGACGGCAAGGAGCTTTATTTCGTCTCACGCGGCGATGGCAGCCATGTTTTCTCCAGCACGCTGGACGAGCACAATCGCGCCGTTGCCTGCTACCAGTTGAAGCGCTGCCCGTGAAGAATGTTTCCTCCAAAGGCCGGTTCTTGACCCTCGAAGGTGGCGAAGGCGCGGGCAAGAGCACCTTGCTCGCCGGGCTGCGTGCCTGGCTGGCAGCGGCCGGTGTCGATCCCGTATTTACCCGCGAACCCGGTGGCACGCCGCTGGGTGAAGCGGTCCGTTCGCTGCTCCTCGATCCCGCGCACGGCATTTGCGCCGAAGCGGAGCTGTTGCTGGTGTTCGCCGCGCGCGCGCAGCATGTGCGCGAAGTCATCGTTCCGGCACTCGCCGGGGGGCGCTGGGTGGTCAGCGACCGCTTCACCGATGCGAGCTTTGCCTACCAGGGCGGCGGTCGTGGCCAGCCGTTCACACGGATCGAGGAACTGGCAAGCTGGGCCGCGATGGGGCTGCGCCCGGATGTGACCCTGTTGCTCGACCTGCCGGTCAGCACCGGTCGCGAACGCGTGGCCGGCCGCGGCGAAGCCGACCGCATCGAGGCCGAGGCCGATGGCTTCTTCGAACGCGTGCGCGCGGTGTATCGCGAACGCGCCCAGGCCGAGCCGGACCGTTTCCATCTGCTCGACGCCAGCGCATCGCCCGAAGCCGTGCTGGCCGAAGCGATCGCCGCGATCGCACCACTGGTGGAGGTCCCCCGATGAATCTTCGTCCCTGGCATCGCGAGGCGTGGAGCCGGTTGCAGACGCGGCGCCAGCGCGGCGCGCTGCCGCACGCCTTGCTGCTGGCCGGCCCGGCGGGTCTGGGCAAGCGCGATTTCCTGCAACTCCTGGTACGTGGCCTGTTGTGCCAGCGCCCCGAAGATGGCCTGCCGTGCACTACCTGCCGCAGTTGCCTGCTGTTCGCCGCCGGCAGTCATCCGGACTACGTCGCGCTGGGTCTTGGCCTGCGCAAGGACGGTGTGACCCGCAGCGAGATCGTCGTCGACCAGATAAGAGATCTGTCGCAGCGCCTGTCGATGTCCAGCCAGTTCGGCGGCTGGCAGGTGGCGAGCATCGATCCGGCCGACGTGATGAACGCGGCAGCGGCCAATGCCTTGTTGAAAACACTCGAGGAACCGGCGCCATCGACCATGCTGGTGCTGGTGGCCGATGCGCCGTGGCGGCTGCCGGCAACGATCCGCAGCCGCTGCCAGCGCATCGATTTCGCCATCCCCCCGCGCGAGGAATCGCTGGCCTGGCTGGCCGGGCAGGGCGTCGCCGATGCGGCAACAGCGCTCGATGCGGCGTTCGGCAACCCCGGACAGGCCCTGGAATGGACCGCCGACGGCTCGCTCAAACAGCGTACCGAAGTGCGCAACGACCTGAAGGCGCTGGCCGCCGGCCGCGGCGACGCGGTGGATATCGCTAAGCGCTGGCAGGCCAGCGCGCCTGCCCAATACCTCTGGTTCGCGGCGCAGGCGGTAACCGACGAGGCGCGTGCACGGGCGACCGCGGGCGCGCCACCCCTGGATAGCGGGCTGGACGACGAAGGTCTGGATGCCTGGTACGGGCACGCGAATCGCACGCGTGAGGCGCTCCGCGGACCGCTCCGCGTTGACCTGCTCTTGCTGGAGCTTCTGGCACGCTGGCGTTGACCTTATCGCCCCGGAGCCGCCCGAACGCATGCTGACCACGACTTTTTCGACGAATCCGTACCGTGCCGAGGATGCGCCGGTGTTTACCGCTGCCACGCGTCTGCTGGTCGTCGCGCCGCATCCGGATGACGAGACGATCGCCACGGGTGGCCTGATCCAGGCCGTGCGTGCCGTCGGCGGCGATGTCACCGTCCTGCTGGCGACCAATGGCGACAACAATCCCTGGCCGCAGCGCTGGATGGAACGGCGCCTGCTGATCGATGCCGCCGCGCGCCGGCGCTGGGGTTCGCGCCGGCGGGGTGAAGTCGCGGCCGCCCTGGTGCGGCTGGGTGTGCCCGCGGACCGTATCTTCCCGCTGGGCTGGTCGGACATGGGCATCACCGACCAGTTGCGAAGGAACCATGAGGGCGCGTTGTCGGCCTTTGCCGAGGCCATTGCCGAGGCGTCGCCGACCCTGGTCGCCATGCCCGCGCTCGGTGATCGTCACCCCGACCATGGTGCCTGCCACGTGCTGACCCGGCTTGCCGTCGACCGCCTCGGTCATACGGCGGCCTGCATCGACTATATGGTTCATGGCACGGCACGGCCCGGTCCGGCCTTCACCCTGGACATGAGCCCGGCCGCCGCGGCGATCAAGCACGAGGCGCTGCTTTCGCACGCCACCCAGACCGCGTTGAGCCGCGGACGGATGGAAAGGATGGCTTCGCGACCGGAGCGCTATGGCCAGTTGGGTCTGCCGACGGCAGCCGGCCGGTCCATCGGTTTACCCTGGCAGCCGTCGCCGCTATGGGCCGCCCGACTTCGCCTGACCGTGGTCGATCGCAGCGCGACGCGGGTCTTTCCCTGGTCCGCCACGCGGCAAGCCGCCGACGGCGGCCGCTGCCTCGACCTGCCGACGTCGCCTTCCGGGCCGCTTTTCATCAAGTTGTCGGCGGATCTTCCCTCGCCCTGGATTTTCGACCGCTGGGGTTGGGCCGCGTCCGGCGATGGCTTGGCGGCTGGCGAGTGACTCCACTACGATGCAGGGATTGACGGCCTTCGCCCAGGATTCGCATGAACTCGAACGCCAACTCGCCGCGCCAGGGCATCCTGTCGCTGAAGATCAAGGACGAAGTGGCGCTTTACAACGCCTATATGCCTTTCCTGAAGGGCGGCGGCCTGTTCGCCCCCACGGCCCAGCGCTACAACCTCGGTGACGAGGTGGTCCTGCTGGTGACCCTGATCACCGAGAGCGAGCGCGTTTCGGTGGCCGGCAAGGTGGTCTGGATCACCCCGGTCGGCGCGCAGGGTAACCGTACCGCCGGCATCGGTGTGCAGTTCAACGAGTCCGGCGACGGCGAGGCGGCCCGTGCCCGCATCGAGAACCTGATCGCCGGCCTGCTCGCCTCGGAGCGTCCGACGCAGACGATGTAAGCCCCGGGTAAGCCGGTCCGACGCATGCGAATTGTTCGCAACCGAAGCCCCGCGACGCAATGTTGTAGGGCCGCAAAGCCCCGCACTTTGCATTAATACGACAATCGACGAGGTATTTGGCTGGCAAGTCTTGTCCGCATGCCTGTAGCCACTGGTACAATATCTCGCTTCCCAAGTTTGAATCGTGGATATCCGATACCTCTGGCGCGTTCGCGCGTCCGGCCGCTCCCCATGGATCGGCTGCCGGGGGTACCGGAAACCCTAGCCGGACCGTTCGTTCCCCGCGACGGTCACTGATGCGCCGCTGGCGCGGAGGTACGCTGAACCGTGCTTGCCCAATACTGGCCCGTCCTTTTGTTCATCGCCGTCGCGATCGGCCTTGGCGTCGTGCTCCTGGTCATCGGCCTGCTGGTCGGTCCGAGCCGTCCCGGGTCCGAGAAGCTTGCACCGTACGAGTGCGGTTTCGAGGCCTTCGAGGACGCGCGCATGAAATTCGATGTGCGTTATTACCTCGTCGCCATCCTCTTCATCATCTTCGACCTGGAAATCGCCTTCCTGTTTCCGTGGGCGGTGGTGTTCCAGAAGATCGGCGTGATCGCCCTGGTCGAAATGGCGCTGTTCCTCCTGCTGCTGGTCATCGGTTTCGCTTACGTGTGGAAGAAGGGAGCGCTGGAATGGGAGTGACCTCGAGTATCAGCCGGGTGATGCACAACCCCGAGCCGCTCAACCTCGTCGACGATATCCTGCGGCCCGGCGGCGACAACCCGATCATCCAGCGCGGCTTCGCCACCACCAATATCGATGCGCTGATGAACTGGGCGCGTACCGGTTCGATGTGGCCGATGACCTTCGGCCTGGCCTGCTGCGCGGTGGAAATGATGCATGCCGGTGCGGCGCGACTGGACCTGGACCGCTACGGCGTGATCTTCCGTCCCAGCCCGCGCCAGTCCGACGTGATGATCGTCGCCGGCACCCTGGTCAACAAGATGGCCCCGGCGTTGCGCAAGGTCTATGACCAGATGCCCGAGCCGAAGTGGGTCATCTCCATGGGTTCGTGCGCCAACGGCGGCGGTTACTACCACTATTCGTATTCGGTGGTGCGCGGTTGCGATCGCATCGTGCCAGTGGACATCTACGTGCCCGGCTGCCCGCCGACGGCCGAAGCGCTGATCCACGGCATCCTGCAGTTGCAGAAGAAAATCCGTCGCACCCACACGATCGCGCGGTAAAGGCCTGACATGAGCGATACCCACAAGATCTCGCTGGTCGAGGCGCTTGCCGCGCGGTTCGGCGACCTGCTGGCGGTGACCACCGTCAACAACGAAGTCACCGCGGAGCTGGCCGCCAGCGACCTGCTCGCCGTCGCCACTGCCTTGCGCGACGAGGCGGCCTTCCGTTTCACCGTCTTCATCGACACCTGCGGTGTCGACTATCTCGGCTACGGCCAGACCGAATGGGACGTCGACACGGCGCAGGGCGAGGGTTTCTCGCGTGGCGTCGAAGGCGAGGCGATGGGCCGGTTCGCCTGGAGCGATCGTCCGCGCGACGTCGAACAGCCGCGCCGCTATGCCGCGGTCATCCATCTGCTGTCGATCGAGCGCAACCAGCGCATCCGCCTGCGCGTGTTCTGCGAAGACGATTCGCTGCCGGTGGTGCCGTCGCTGACCGGCATCTGGCCCGGCGCGGACTGGTTCGAGCGCGAAGCATTCGACCTGTTCGGAATCATCTTCGAAGGCCATCCGGACCTGCGCCGCATCCTCACCGACTATGGTTTCGTCGGCCACCCGTTCCGCAAGGATTTCCCGCTCATCGGCAATGTCGAGGTTCGTTACGACCCCGAGCAGAAGCGCGTGATCTACGAACCCGTGTCGATCGAGCCGCGCGTGCTGGTCCCGCGCACCATCCGCAACGACGCCGACCTCGACCAGGCCCGCGCCGAAGCCGCCGACCGCTGGCGCGAGAACTAATTATGTCTCGACTAACGGATTTGCAGCGAGCCTCGCGGCGTCTTTGCACGCCATCCGTCGTTGCGCCTCGTCGCCATAGTTACCACTATGCCTCCTCACCGCGCCTAGGCTGGCGCGCAAATCCACTCGCGATTTCTCGCTGAAATCCGCCAGCCGAGACATAATTATGCAAGAAATCCGCAATTACACGATGAACTTCGGCCCGCAGCATCCGGCCGCGCACGGTGTGCTGCGCCTGGTGCTTGAGATGGACGGCGAAACCGTCGTTCGTGCCGACCCGCATATCGGCCTGCTGCATCGCGGCACCGAGAAGCTCGCCGAATCGAAGCCGTTCAACCAGTCGATCGGTTACATGGACCGCCTCGACTACGTGTCGATGATGTGCAACGAGCACGCCTATGTGCGCGCCATCGAAACCCTCATGGGTATCGAGGCGCCGATCCGCGCGCAGTACATCCGCACCATGTTCGACGAGATCACCCGTATCCTGAACCACCTGATGTGGATCGGTTCGAACGCGCTCGACCTTGGCGCGATGGCCGTCTTCCTCTATGCGTTCCGTGAGCGCGAGGAACTGATGGACGTTTACGAGGCGGTATCGGGCGCGCGCATGCATGCGACCTATTACCGTCCCGGCGGCGTCTATCGCGACCTGCCGTCGCAGATGTCGAAGTACCGCGAGTCGCCGTGGCACAAGGGCGCGGACCTCAAGCGCATCAATGCCTGGCGCGAAGGCTCGATGCTCGATTACCTGACCGCGTTCACCGACGATTTCCCGGCCCGCGTGGACGAGTACGAGAGCCTGCTCACCGGCAACCGTATCTGGAAGCAGCGCACGGTCGGTATCGGCGTGATCTCGCCGGAGAAGGCCCAGGCCTGGGGAATGACCGGCGCGATGCTGCGCGGCTCGGGCATTGCCTGGGACCTGCGCAAGAAGCAGCCCTATGCCGCCTATGAGGCGATGGATTTCGACGTACCGGTCGGCGTCAACGGCGACTGCTACGACCGTTACCTGGTCCGCGTCGAGGAAATGCGCCAGTCCAACAACATCGTCAAGCAGTGCATCGCGTGGCTGAAAGCCAACCCGGGCCCGGTGATGGTGCAGAACTACAAGGTCGCGCCGCCGCATCGCGAAGAGATGAAGCGCGACATGGAAGCGTTGATCCATCATTTCAAACTGTTCACCGAAGGCTATGGCGTGCCGGCCGGTGAGACCTATGCCGCGGTCGAGGCGCCCAAGGGCGAGTTCGGTTGCTACCTGGTCTCCGACGGTGCCAACAAGCCCTTCCGCGTGCACCTGCGCGCGCCGGGCTTCGCCCATCTCTCGTCGATGGACTCCGTGGTCAGCGGTCACATGCTGGCCGACGTCGTTGCCATGATCGGCACCTACGACCTCGTCTTCGGCGAAGTGGATCGCTGAGGACATCGGGAAAACTCATGAAAGCCACCGGACATTACGAGCAGGTCAAGGACGTCGATCCGACCGCCGCGCTCACCGAACACACCCGTCAGCACATCGATCACTGGGTGTCCAAGTTTCCGCCGGATCGCAAGCGCTCCGCGCTGATCCAGGGCCTGTTCGTCGCCCAGGAACAGCAGGGCGGTTACCTGACCGACGAGCTGATCACCGCCGTCGCCAAGTATCTTGGCCTGCCGGCGATCTGGGCGTATGAGGTCGCCAGCTTCTACTCGATGTTCGAGACGAAGCCGGTCGGTCGCAACAACGTCGCCATCTGCACCAATATCTCGTGCTGGCTCAACGGGGCCGAAGGGCTCGTTAGCCACTGCGAGAAGAAGCTCGGCATCAAGACGGGCGAAAGCACCACCGACGGGCGCATCTACCTCAAGCAGGAAGAAGAATGCCTGGCGGCGTGCTGCGGCGCGCCGATGATGGTGGTCAATGGTCATTACCACGAGAACCTCACGACCGAAAAGGTCGATGAGATCCTCGACGGTCTGAAGTGAGGCAGGGCAGCATGTCTACCAGCACCGGTCCGGTCGGTCCCGCACCCCAGGAACACCAGGTTGTCTACACGACCCTGCATTTCGACAAGCCGTGGTCGCTCGAGAGCTATCTCAAGACCGACGGTTACCAGGCGTGGAAGAAAATCCTCGCCGAGAAGCCCGATCCGGCGGCCTTGATCGATGAGCTCAAGAAAAGCGCGTTGCGTGGCCGCGGCGGCGCCGGTTTCCCGACCGGCCTGAAATGGTCGTTCATGCCGCGCACGGCGCCGGGCCAGAAATACATCCTGTGCAACTCGGACGAGTCGGAGCCGGGCACCTGCAAGGACCGCGACATCCTGCGCTTCAACCCGCATGCGGTGATCGAAGGCCTGGCCATCGCCTGCTACTGCACCGGTTCGACCGTTGCCTACAACTATCTGCGCGGCGAGTTCCACCACGAACCGTTCGAGCACTTCGAGGAAGCGCTCAAGGAAGCCTATGACGCCGGGCTGCTCGGCAAGGGCATCCAGGGCGGCGAGATCGACGTGGACATCTATACGGCGCTCGGCGCCGGCGCCTACATCTGCGGCGAAGAAACCGCGCTGATGGAATCGCTGGAAGGCAAGAAAGGCCAGCCACGCTTCAAGCCGCCGTTCCCGGCCGGCTTCGGCCTGTACGGCCGGCCGACCACGATCAACAACACCGAGACCTATGCCTCGGTGCCGGCGATCCTGCGCAAGGGCGCCGACTGGTTCCTCAATCTTGGCAAGCCGAACAATGGCGGGCCGAAGATCTTCTCGGTCTCCGGCCATGTCGCCAAGCCGGGCAACTACGAGATTCGCCTCGGCACTTCGTTCCCGGACCTGCTGACACTCGCCGGCGGTATGCGCGGCGGCAAGCAACTGAAGGCGGTGATCCCGGGCGGCTCCTCGATGAAGGTGCTGCCGGCGAAGCTGATCAACGAATGCACCATGGACTATGACTCGCTGCAGAAGGCAGGTTCGGGCCTGGGTTCGGGCGCGGTGATCGTGATGGACGAGGACACCTGCATGGTCCGCGCCTGTCACCGCATCTCGCGCTTCTACATGGCCGAATCCTGCGGCCAGTGCACGCCGTGCCGTGAAGGCACCGGCTGGATGTACCGCGTGCTGTCGCGCATCGTCGAGGGCAAGGGCACCGAGGACGACCTGCATCGCCTGAAAGCGGTAGCCGGCCAGATCGAGGGACATACCATCTGCGCCTTCGGCGAAGCGGCGGCGTGGCCGGTGCAGGGCTTCCTGTTCCACTTCTGGAACGAGTTCGAGTACTTCGTGAACCACGGGCGTTCGATGACCGAAGACAAGCAGCTGGGAGTCGCAGCCTGATGAGCGCGCAGCCCGTGAACACCACCGCGCCGGACCTCGTCAATATCGAGATCGACGGCGTTCCCGTGCAGATCGCCAAGGGTTCGATGATCATCCAGGCCGCCGACGCGGTCGGGATCGCGATCCCGCGTTTCTGCTATCACCGCAAGCTGCCGATCGCCGCCAATTGCCGCATGTGCCTGGTGGAAATCGAGAAGATGCCCAAGCCGGCACCGGCATGCGCCACGCCGGTAGGCGAGGGCATGAAGGTCTTCACGCGCTCGGACAAGGCACTGAAGTCGCAGCGCAACGTGATGGAATTCCTGCTGATCAACCATCCGCTGGACTGCCCGATCTGCGACCAGGGCGGCGAGTGCGAGCTGCAGGACATTTCGCTCGGTTACGGCCGTTCGGTGTCGCGCTTCAACGAGCGCAAGCGCACCGTCTCCGACGAAAACCTCGGGCCGCTGGTCGCCACCGAGATGACCCGCTGCATCCAGTGCACGCGCTGCGTACGCTTCACCAGCGAGATCGCCGGTACGTATGAGCTCGGCGGCATGGAGCGTGGCGAGAACCTCGAGATCGGCACCTATATCGGCAAGACCATCGAGAGCGAGCTGTCGGGCAACATCATCGATCTCTGCCCGGTCGGCGCGCTGACCAACAAGCCGTTCCAGTTCCAGGCCCGCGCCTGGGAACTGATCGCGCGCCCGTCGATCGGCTACCACGATGCGCTCGGCTCGAACCTGTGGCTGCACACCCGCCGCGGCGAAGTGCTGCGCACGGTGCCGCGCGACAACGAGACGATCAACGAATGCTGGTTGTCCGACCGCGACCGCTACAGCCACCAGGGCCTGTATGCGACCGACCGGGTGACCCAGCCGCAGGTCAAGCGTAATGGCCAGTGGATCGGCACGACCTGGGAAGACGCGCTCGGCGTCGCTGCCGAAGCGCTGAAGAGCGTGGCCGGTGCCGATCTGGGCATCCTCGCCCACGGCGCGACCTCGAACGAGGAAGGCGAACTGCTGGTGCGCCTCGCGCGCGGCCTGGGCAGTGCGCATATCGACCACCGCCTGCGCCAGCTCGACTTCGCCGACAACGCTTTCGCGACGCCGTTCGCGCTGCCGGTGTCTGCTCTGGCCAAGGTCACCTCGGCGCTGATCGTCGGTTCGGACCTGCGCTACGAAGTGCCGTTGCTCAACCATCGCCTGCGTGAAGCGGTGAAGAAGGGCGCCAAGGTCTATGCAGTCAATCCGGCGCACTTCCGTTTCAATTACCCGCTGGCTGGCGAAGCCGTGGCCGCGCCACAGGCGTTGGTTGGCGAACTGCTGAAGCTGGCCAAGGTCGCCGTCGACAATGGCTCGGCCGCGCCGCAGGCGCTGGCTGCTGCCTTCGACGGTGTCCAGACCAGCGACGCGCACCGCGCTGCCTTCGAGCGTCTCAAGGACGGTAACGCCGTGGTGCTGTTCGGCGCCGTCGCCGCGACCCATCCGGAAGCCTCGTGGCTGCGTGCGATCGCGCGCTTCATCGCCCTGGCCAGTGGCGCCGCGTTCAATGAGATTCCGGTCGGTGCCAATGCGATCGGCCTGTCTTCGGTCGGCGTGCTGCCGTCCGCCGGCGGTCTCGATGCGCGGGCCATGCTGGCCCAGCCGCGCAAGGGCTATGTGCTTTACGGTGTCGAGCTGCCGCACGATGTCGCCGATCCGCAGCTGGCCCACACGGCGCTGCAACAGGCGAACACCGTGGTCGCTTTCTCGGCCTATGCCAATGACACGCTGCGCGAACTGGCCGACGTGATCCTGCCGATCGCGCTGGCGCCGGAGAACGATGCGACCCTGGTCAATGTCGACGGCATTGCGCAGGTGATCGGCGCCGGTGCCAAGGCGCCGGGCGATGCGCGTCCGGGCTGGAAAGTCCTGCGTGCGCTCGGCGGCCAGATGAATGTCGCCGGCTTCGAATTCGACGATCTCGGCGAACTGCGTGCGAACCTCGGTGAGCGTCCGGCACAGATGCGTGGCGAACTGGCCAAACGCGGTGAAGCCGTCGAACTGAGCCGTCTGTCGACCCTGCCGATCTATCGTGCCGACGCCGTACTGCGCCGTGCCGGTGCATTGAACGCGCATCCGCTCAATCGACCGGCCGCGGCTTACGTCAGCGAAGAGGACGCCTCGCGTCTGGGTCTTGCCGGCAAGGTCAGCGTCGGCAACGGCATCGTCCTGCCGCTCGTCGTCGACAAGGCCGTGCCCACGGGCGCGGTCTGGATCGAGGCGGCGCACCTGGAAACCGCGACGCTGCCGCCTTATGGCGCGGCCATCACCCTGAGCAAGGCGTAATCCATGGCCGAGCAACTCTATAACCAGCTGTTGATCCCGGTCCTGTTCATCCTGGCGATCGTCGTGCCGCTGATCCTGGCGGTAGCGATGTTCGTGTACTGGGAGCGCAAGGTCATCGGCTGGATGCACGTGCGCATGGGGCCGAACAAGGTCGGTCCCTTTGGCCTGCTGCAAGCCTTCGCCGACGTGGTCAAGCTGCTGATCAAGGAAGTGATCCTGCCGACCAATGCGAACAAGTTCCTGTACTACCTGGCACCGATGCTGGCCCTGGTCCCGGCGCTGGCCGCCTGGGCGGTGCTGCCATTCGGGCCGAAGACGGTACTGGCCAACGTCAACGCGGGCGTGTTGTATCTCCTGGCGATGACGTCGATGGGCGTGTACGGCATCATTCTCGCCGGCTGGGCCTCGAACTCGCGTTACGCGTTGCTCGGCGCCATGCGCGCGACCGCCCAGGTGATCTCCTACGAACTGGCGATGGGCATGTCCATCGTCTGCGTGCTGGTGCTGACCGGTAGCCTGAACCTGACCGCGATCGTCGAGGCACAGGCGGGCGGGAAGGGCTTGTTCGACTGGTTCTGGCTGCCGCTGCTGCCGGTCTTCATCATCTACTTCGTATCGGGTGTCGCCGAGACCAACCGCGCGCCGTTCGACGTCGCCGAGGGCGAGTCGGAAATCGTCGCCGGCTTCCACGTCGAATACTCCGGTTCCGCGTTCGCGATCTTCTTCCTCGCCGAATACGCGAACATGATCCTGGTCAGCTTCCTGGCCTCCATCCTGTTCCTCGGTGGCTGGCTGAGCCCCTTCCAGGGCTGGATCCATGCCGATGCGCCGAACTGGATCAACTGGATCTGGACCGGTGGCTTCATCTGGCTGTTCATCAAGGCCTTCGTGTTCGCCTTCATGTTCCTGTGGTTCCGTGCGAGTTTCCCGCGCTACCGCTACGACCAGATCATGCGCCTGGGCTGGAAGGTCTTCATTCCCATCACCATCGTCTGGGTTCTCGTCGCCGGCTGCATGAAGTATTTCGGCTGGGTCACCATCGGCACGGGGGCATAAGCGTCCAATGAATTCCATAGCCAGTTACTTCAAGAGCCTGCTCCTGCTCGAACTGTTCAAGGGCATGGGCCTGACCATGCGCTACATGTTCAAGCCGAAATACACGGTGCGCTACCCGATGGAGCACATCCCCAAGTCCAACCGCTTCCGCGGCCTGCATGCGCTGCGTCGCTACGCCAACGGCGAAGAGCGCTGCATCGCCTGCAAGCTCTGCGAAGCGGTGTGCCCGGCCCTGGCGATCACCATCGATTCGGCGCCACGTCCCTCGGACGGCCAGCGCCGCACGACGCGTTACGACATCGACCTGTTCAAGTGCATCTTCTGCGGTTTCTGTGAAGAGAGCTGCCCGGTCGACTCGATCGTCGAGACGCATGTGCACGAGTACCACTTCGAGCACCGCGGCGAGAACATCGTGAACAAGACCCAGCTCCTGGCGATCGGCGATCGCTTCGAGCAGGACATCGCCGCCGCCCGCGCGCAAGACGCGGCGTTCCGTTGAGGGTGGGAGAAAAGCGATGAGTACCGACCTGCTGCAACTGATCTGTTTCTACCTGTTCGGCGCCGTGACCATCGGCGCCGCATTGATGGTCATCTCCCTGAAGAACTCGGTGCATGCCGTGCTCGCCCTGGTGCTGACCTTCTTCAGCACGGCCTGCATCTGGCTGCTGGCCGAGGCCGAGTTCCTGGCCATCGCCCTGATCGTCGTCTACGTCGGCGCGGTGATGGTGCTGTTCCTGTTCGTGGTGATGATGCTCGACATCAAGCAGGAGGTCGTCCGCGAGGGCTTCATCCGCTACCTGCCGGTCGGCATCATCGTTGCCCTGGTCATGCTTGGCGAGATGCTTGCCCTGATCGGTGTGCGCGCAATGAGCACGCATACGATGGGTGCCAATCCGGCGGGTACCTCCAACGTCGAGTGGCTGGGCAAGGCGTTGTATACGCAGTTCCTGCTGCCGTTCGAAATCGCCGCGCTGATCCTCACCGTCGGTATCGTCGCCGCGGTGGCACTGACCCTGCGCCAGCGCAGCGGCGTGCGCCACCAGACCGCCGCCGAACAGGTCGCGGTGAATCCGCGCGACCGCGTCCGCCTGGTCAAGATGGCTGTCGAGAAGCCCGATTCGGTCAACCCGGCGCCAAGCGTCGTGCCGCCGCAGGAGTCCGCCCCGTGATCACGCTTTCCCATTTCATCGTGCTTGGTGCCGTGCTGTTCTGCATCTCGGTGGCCGGCATCTTCATCAACCGCAAGAACGTCATCGTGCTGCTGATGGCGATCGAGTTGATGCTGCTCGCCGTGAACACGAACTTCATAGCCTTCTCGCGCTTCTTCGGCGATGTCTCCGGCCAGGTCTTCGTGTTCTTCATCCTTACCGTGGCCGCGGCGGAATCCGCTATCGGCCTGGCGATCCTGGTCCTGCTGTTCCGCAATCGCGGCACGATCAATGTCGCCGAAATCGACAGCATGAAGGGCTGACCCGATGCAGCTTTCCCTCTCCATCCTGCTGCTCATCGCCCTGGCACCGCTGGCGGGCGCGCTCCTCGCCGGCCTGCTCGGCCGGGTGATCGGTCGCGCCGGTTCGCATGTGGTCACCATCCTCGGTGTCGGCATTGCCTGTGCGCTGTCGTTCTACGTGCTCTACCAGCTGGTCTGGGGTGGGGCGACGCCGTTCAACCAGGACGTCTACACCTGGTTCGAAGTGGCTCGCTTCCATGTCAGCGTCGGCTTCATGGTCGATCGCCTGACCGCGATGATGATGGTCGTGGTGACCTTCGTCTCGCTGCTGGTGCACATCTACACCATCGGCTACATGGCCGACGATCCGGGTTACCAGCGCTTCTTCAGCTACATCTCGCTGTTCACCTTCTCGATGCTGATGCTCGTCATGAGCAACAACTTCATGCAGCTGTTCTTCGGCTGGGAAGCGGTGGGCCTGGTCTCGTACCTGCTGATCGGCTTCTGGTACAAGAAGCCGACCGCGATCTTCGCCAATCTCAAGGCCTTCCTGGTCAACCGCGTCGGCGACTTCGGCTTCCTGCTCGGCATCGCCGCGATCCTGTATTTCCTCGGCAGCCTGGATTACAAGACCGTCTTCGAGGCCGCGCCCAGCCTGGTCGGCAAGACCTTGCAGATCACCCAGAACCACGCCTGGGATGCGGCGACCGTGATCGGCATCCTGCTGTTCATCGGCGCGATG
>DASYLE010000055.1:0-59687 GCA_036009745.1 Luteibacter sp.
AGGGACTCGCGAACAGGGTTCGCTCCCACAGGAGCAGGTCGCCGCAACCTGCTCCTGTGGGAGCGAACCCTGTTCGCGAGTCCTTTGAGGCCGTGACGTCCCCATCGCCGTCTTGTCTCTTGGTCACGCTTTTTCCCCGGACAGCAGTGAGCGAAGGCTGGTATCCAGTGGCGTCAGTGGTGAGTGGTCGCGAATGCATCCCTCGGCTTCGCGTGATTCATCGCGCACCATCAACGCTCGAGACACCTTGACTTTCGCACGGCCTCATCTCGGCGGTGGAAGTGGTCAGAATGTCGCCAAACCGTTCGCAGCCCTTGCGCCGCAATGGCCACAGCGTTCTATCCACAGGCTACCCCGCAAGGTTGTCCACAGCGCATGTGGAAAACTTTTTTTGAGCGTGGTCTTGACCTGTGGGAGGAACCCTGATCGCGAGTCCTTTGAGGCCGGACTTCTCACACTGGCGGCAATAAGAACACGGCGATCAGCGGCTCTGGACTCCAGGGTCTCGTTGAGCAGTGAGGCCGGCGGCGACGGGAAGGCCGTGGAGCGGGGGAGGCAACCGCCCCACGAAGTGGGCGCGCGATAGGCGCCGAAACGCTTGCCAACCCCGTATTTGCAACGTTCAAGGAGAAAATTGCTCCCAGAGCGCTGCGCAGCGCCATGCAGCAGACCAGAACGGCTCTGGTTTGAGGCGGGTACCAATTCTTATGGATGGCGCAACAGGGCTTCGAATTCCGTATGCGCGTGGCGCCCAAAGACGCTGCTCCGAAGATTAAGGGCCTGAATATTCGAAGCGATTTTCTACATAAACGACTTGATGTAGCTTGTTTACATAGGCTGAATAATGAATAAAAGATCTTTTGCTCGATCGTGAAGCGTCAATTACGTCATAGACCTTGGTTATGGACGAAATATCCAGATTTCTATTAAGTAATGGTTCCGGCATGAAATTCAAGCCGGCGACTTCATTCGGATATATTTCGTACGTCAATTTATTTGTCTTAAGGATTTCTATGAACTTATCTTCGGAAATGGGAAGCGATTGATTGACGCCATACGTTTCGTCGAATGTTTTATCGGATCCACGTCCGCGAAATCCTGACGAGTTTAAGTTTTGAGCTTCTTGGTCGGGAGTCTTTTGGTACAAAAGATTTCCATCTACACGGGAGTACAGCCACAAGAGAACTGTGATGCCGGCTAACAGAACTAGGATCTTTTTCATGCGGGCCCTATCCACACGCGCCTGAGCCTGGTCCGCACGTCATGGGCGTCGGTGCCGGCACGGGTGATGGTTGTGATTTCGGCTGCGGAGGCGGTGTGAATGGCAGTTTCGTATCAGGCCCATTAAATCTGCTCTGATAAGGGGCGTCCTTCCCGGTTAGGGACTTATAAACAGTATTTGCATAAGCGTTGGAGTTCGTTGTTTGGGGGCGGTACGGAATGTTCGAATTATTGACGGCTACGCTGATCGCTTTGACTTGGCTCATTACATCACTAAAGTCTCTATCGACCACGACGCTACTATCAGGTATGACCGAATTCTGAAATGAGCTTTCAGGGGAGTTCTGGAAGTCGCTTACCAAGGATACTAGAGTCATTGGCTGTCCAGACAACGGAAATATGCCGTTTTGGTCCGCCTGCGAATTAGAGATGGCATTGGAGACGGGATAGTCCCCTGAAGGACCGGCTCGGGTAACGTATGTGGCGCCGCCATTTGTATCTCGCATAGCGACGAATTCATGGCCGTACTTATAACCAAAAAATCCACTGTCTGTTACGTGATAAAGCATCGCGATTTCTGTCGCGAGACCATCAGGATCGAATTTTCCTATCGGCTCATTGTCCGAATATGCAAACCTGTTTGTATTGAAGATATTACCGCTCTCTGGTGACTTGCCATCAATACTCAAAAAGCGCCCGATTTCCGGATCGTAATATCTTGCTACCATATAGACGAGTCCCGAGTCGATATCAGCGACATGTCCCGAATATGCCGGGCCGTCAGATGGAGCGCCTAATGCTTGTGCTCCGTAAGGGCGGTAATCGGCCACTTCGGTAACGTTACCTTGAGCGTCGGTTTTAGCAAGGACGGTCCCTTGCGCATTTGTATAGTAGTAAGTGACTACTTCTGTTGCGCGGCTCTGGAATGAAAGCGCAAGCAGAATGGATGCCATGGCGACCCGCTGGAACGCCCATCTGCAAGGTATTGAAGAGTCAGATTGCCATATGCACATACGCCCCCCTAGTGTCGTTTTGCATAACGTTTCCATGCTCGCTCATGGTTTGCGTCTTAGCAAGTAGCACGACTCGCATCTGTGAGGGTGTGTTGGGCGGTTGCAAGGGGTCTGCCGTGCCGGGCTTAGTTTAGTTATGACCTAGCGGACCGAGCGCGGCTTGGGCCTTCTTCGTCAGGCCGGCGCGGACCAGTTCGTAGGAGCGGCGCAGCATGGCTTCCAGTTCCGTGCGTGCGAAGCGCTTCGGTTCGGTGACGGCAATCCATGATGCGCGGGCAAGGTAGGGCGCGGGGATCATGCCGGGCTGATCGCTGAGCTCGAGGAAGCGGTCGCGGTCGACCTTGAACGACAGGCGTTCGGTGGTTTCGCTGCCGGTGACGGCGAACATCTTGCCGCCGACGCTATAGACCACGTTGTCGCCCCATTTCACGTCGCGCGTCGCGCCGGGCAATTGTGTGCAGAAGGCTTCGAGCTGGCTGGTCGTGATGCCCTGGCCCTTCATGGTCAGCCGGGCAGGGCGAGGCCGCGCAGGTCGACGCCATCGGGGGTGACGCGCAGGACCGAGCCGTGCTCGTACCAGTCGCCGAGGACGATGCGTTGGGCCGCTTTGTCGTCGAGCTTGAAGTCGTGGATCGCCGGACGGTGTGTATGTCCGTGGATCAGGCGTTCGACACCGGCGCCGCGCATGGTTTCTTCGACCGCTGCCTGGTTGACGTCCATGATCGTTTCGTCCGTGCTGCGCGTATGTGCCTTGCTGTCGCTGCGTGCCTTGGCGGCGAAGGCGCGGCGCGCCTCCAGCGGCATGGCCATGATCTGCGCCTGCCACGCCGGCGTGCGCACCTGGCGGCGTACGGCCTGGTAGGCGACATCGTCGGTGCACAGCACGTCGCCATGCATCAGCAGGGTTGGCGTGCCGTAGAGGTCGTGCACGGTGCCGTCGTCGAGCAGGGTCATGCCGGCGCGATCGGCAAAGACCTTGCCGAGCATGAAGTCGCGGTTGCCGACCATGAAGTAGACCGGGACACCGGCCGCGCGTAGCGCGGATGTGGCGCGCGCGATGCGTTCGGGCAGATCGGCGTCGTCGTCGTCGCCGATCCAGGCTTCGACCAGGTCGCCGAGGATGTAGACGGCATCGGCCGTGAGCGCTTCCTCGCTGGCGAGGTAGCGTTCGAACAGGGCGGTGATTTCCGGACGCTCGTCGTCCAGGTGCAGGTCGGCGATAAACAGGATGGCCATGTCGCTCAGTGCTTGCCGTTCTTCGGTTTGGCCGGTGCCGGCGCAGCTGGCTCAGGCTTCGCCGGTGCGGCGACGCTACCCGCGGTGGCCGGCTTTTCCTCGCCGACGACATTCGCCGAGGTGATCACGACGATCGGGTTCGGCACGTCATTGACGAAGGGGCCCTGGGCCTGGGTAGGCAGGGTGGCCATCTTGTCGACCACGTCCATGCCGGAAACGACCTTGCCGAAAACCGCGAAGCCCCAGGTCAGGCCGCTCTGGTTGCTGACGTAATCGAGTCGACGGTTGTCGACCAGGTTGATGAAGAACTGCGAGGTTCCGGAATTCGGATCGGCGCCGCGTGCCACGGCAACGGTGCCGCGCAGGTTGGACAGGCTGTTGTCGGCCTCGCTGGGTACCGCGGCACGGGTGCGCTTCTGCTGCAGGTCGCGGGTGTAGATGCCGCCCTGGACCAGGTAGCCCGGCACCACGCGATGGAAGACCGTGCCGTCGTAAAAACCTTCACGGACGTATTGCAGGAAATTGGCGACGCTTTTCGGCGCCTTGTCCGGGAACAGCTCGAGGGTCACGTCGCCCTGGCTGGTATGGATCGTCACTTTCGGATGAGGCGCCGTGGCGTCGACGGCATTGGCGGCGGGTTTCGCCGCCGGCTTGGCGTCCTGCGCGATCGCCGGAAGCGACAGGGCAAGCAGGGCGCAGGCAAATAGGGATTTCAGCATATGCGAGGCGTCGAGCGGCAAAAACGTCCTTTCATCATACGCGTATGCACCTCAAAACGTCGTCAGTTCGAGGTCGAGGCCGAGCATGGCGAGTGGCTCGCGCTCCTGTTCCAGATCGGCCTCGGTCAGTGGATGCTGGTCGAGCCAGTCGGCGGGGAGGGCCAGGCGCAGGCGCTGGCGGGTCGCGGCCAGACGGATGTTCGGCATCGACTCGGCACGGCGCGCGCGACGGAACAGCACGCCCAGACGGAGCAGGGCGGTGATGTACTTCGCCAGCTGGCGATAGCGCACGGGCAAGGCGGCGAGCAGGGCGGCATCGGGGTTGCGCCGGTGGCATTCGACGATGGCGGCCAGCAACTGCTGCTCCTGCCGCGAGAAGCCGGCCAGGTCGGCATTGCGCAGGATATAGCCGCCGTGGCGATGGTGCTGGCTGTGGGCGATGGCCAGGCCAAGCTCGTGCACGCGCGCCGACCAGGACAGCCATTCGCGGGCGTCGGCGTCGAGCTTCCAGGTCGTCGCGACCTGGTCGAAAAAGGCCAGCGCGGTGGTTTCCACGCGGCGTGCCTGGGCCCGGTCGACGCCATAGCGGCTGGCCAGGGCGTCGATGCTGGCGGTACGCGGGTCGCTGCCACCGGCGCGGCCGATCAGGTCCCAGAGCAGGCCTTCACGCATCGAGCTCTCGCAGACGTGCAGGCGCTCGATGCCGAGCGATTCGAACGCGGCCTCGAAGATGGCCACGCCTCCGGCGAAGACGCCGGCGCGGTCGTCGGCCAGGCCGGGAAGCTTCAGGTTGCCGATCTGGCCTTGCAGCAGCAGCGCTTCACGCACCGCGGCAAGGGCATCCGGGGTGATCCCGTCATCGGAAAGCTTCATTGCCCGGACTACCGAGCCGATCGCCTTGGCGGTGCCGGAGGAGCCAAAGGCATCGCCCCAGCCCGCTTCGCGGAAGTCCTCGGAAAACTGTTGCAACAGTACGCCGATCTCACGCCGCGCGCGTTGCCAGCGCTTGCGCGACAGCTTGCCGCCGGGGAAGAAGCGCAGGGTCGAGGCGATACAGCCGACCTGGACGCTTTCGGTATGCAGCGGCGATACGCCGCGGCCGATGATGAACTCGGTGCTGCCGCCGCCGATGTCGATCACCAGCCGACGCTCGCGCGAGGCAGGCAGGTCGTGCGCGGCACCGAGGAAGATCAGGCGCCCTTCCTCGCGACCGGAGACGATTTCCACCGGATGGCCGAGCGCGGCTTCGGCCGCGGACAGGAAGGCCTGCGGCGAAGCCAGCCGGCGCACGGTGTTGGTCGCCACGGCGCGCACGCGCGCGGCCGGCAGGCCGGCGATGCGCTGGCCGAAACGGGCCAGGCTGGCCAGGGCGGCGGAGCGGTGCTCGGCGTCGAGGGTGCCGTCGGCGCGGAGGCCGGCGGCCATCTTCACCGCATCGCGCAGCCGGTCGATGACCCGCGGCTCGCCGTGCTCGAAGCGCGCCACCACCATGTGGAAGCTGTTCGATCCCAGGTCCACCGCGGCCAGCAGTTCACCGTCGTTGATCTGGGTTTTGCCGCCGTTGCTCAATGCGATGGGTCCGCTCGACTGTTCGTGGAATTCTGGCACGTTGGACTCTGCTACGTAAAAGACTTGCACCTTCCGTGGAAGGTCGCGTACACGACCAGCCGAGCAGGAGGATGGCGACAACGCCGAAAAGCGAGTAGTCGCTGGGAAATCCGCCGAACCAGTGCTTGTGCCACGGTGCATCGACGGGATTGAGGTGGGCCAGACCGTAAGCTGGATTGAGCACGAACCAGAGCAGGTCCTCGGAAATCCAGAAGGCCATCACGCAGGCGAGGATGCGCGCTTCGTCGCGCAGCGACCAGCGGCCGGCATAGACCAGCGGGAAGTGGAAGAACAGCGCGATGAACGGGAAGACCCAGGCGTGGTAACCGGTCATCGCCCGACCACCCCAGAAAATGTCCAGTAGCCAGTGGTGTTCGATCCGCCACGTCGGCAGGCTGGTCGCCCAGCCGGCCGGGCCTTCGATCTGGATCTCGACCTCGGCGAACAGGTAACCGAGCAGGATGGCCCAGGCGAAGGCGAACAGCGCCCGGACGATGCGACCCGTGGCCGGGTTCACGGGCGCCCCGCGAGGTCGGCCAGCACGATGTCGAGGACGTCGCGCGCCGCATGCGGGCGGCCAAGCGTCCCGGCCCGCTGGCGCATGGTCGCCAGTCGTCCGGGATCGGCGGCCAACTGACCGAGGCGCCAGGTCAGGCCGACGGCATCGACCGCCTTGAGCGCGGCGCCCTGCTCGAGGAGGAAATCGGCATTGCGCTCCTCCTGGCCCGGAATCGGCGCGTTGACGATCATCGGCAGGCCCATGGCGAGGCATTCGGAGGTGGTCAGTCCGCCGGGTTTGGTGATGGCAAGGTCCGCGCAGGCCATCAGGCGCTCGACGCGATCACAGTAGCCAAGGGGGAACAGGCGCGAAGGATAGTCGCCGCGCATCGCCTCGAGCCGCTCCAGCGACTTCACATTGCGCCCGGCGAGCACGACCAGCTGGAAGTCGCCGGGTGCGCCAAGCAGGCTTGCCGCGACCTCATCGAGCTTGCCCACGCCGGCACCGCCGCCCATCAGCAGGAAGATCGGGCGATCCGCGTCGAGGCCGAATTCGGTTGCGCAGGCCTGCCGGTCGGGTACCTCGGCGAAGGCCGGCATGATCGGGATGCCGGTGACATGGACGCCGGTGGCGGGAAGCCCGGAAGCGCGCATGCGAAAGCCGATCTCGTCGTTGGCGGCGAAGTAACCGGTCATCCGCGGGATCACCCACATGCGGTGCAGGTCGAAATCGGTGACCTGGACCCACACCGGTACGCTCACCCGCTCGCGCTTGATCTCATGCATGAGCATCTCGGCGGGCAGGAAGTGCGTGCAGACGATCGCGTCGGGGGCAAAGGCGATAACCGCCTTGTGCAGGGCGCGGGTATTCATCCGCTCGACGACCCGGCGCAGCCGCTGGACCAGGGCCTTGGGCTCGGCGTCGGAACTGATCCGGTAAAGCATGCCCCACAGCTGCGGATGACGGTTGACGAGGCGTTCGTAGAGGTTTGCGTAGAGCTTGCGGAAGCTCTTCGGCACGTAGTCCATCACGTCGAGGTGCAAGGCTTCGATATCCTCCCCGTAATGTCCGGCGGCGACGCGCAGGGCCTCGGCCGCGCGCACATGCCCGGCGCCGGCCGATACGCTGAGCAGGAGGATCTTCCGGGTCACGAGCACAGCGCTTCGAGCAGGGCCAGCTGCGCGGCATGCGGCGGCGCGTCGCCGCGCTCCACGCGCGTGTAGCGGCCATCGTCGCCGAGCAGCCAGGCTTGCGTGTTGTCGGCCAGATAATTCTCCAGTGTCTCGCGGTACACCCGCCGGGCCAGTTCCGGGTCGAGGATCGGCACCGCGACCTCGATGCGGCGCATCAGGTTGCGTTCCATCCAGTCCGCGCTGGCGACATAAATTTCCGAGGCGCCGTCGTTGCCGAACCAGTACACGCGACTGTGTTCGAGGAAGCGCCCGACGATGGAACGTACGCGGATGTTTTCCGAGATCCCGGGCAGGCCCGGGCGCAAGGTGCAGGCGCCGCGCACGATCAGGTCGATCGACACGCCGGCGTTCGACGCGCGGTATAGCGCCTCGATCACATGCGCCTCGTTCAGCGCATTGAGCTTGGCGACGATGCGCGCGGGTCGGCCAGCGACGGCGTGCTCGATTTCACGCTCGATCTTCGCCATCACGCTGCTGTAGAGGGTGAAGGGCGAATGCAGCAGGCGCTTGAGCTGGATCATCGGCCCCAGGCCCGAGAGCTGCTGGAAGACCTTGTGGATGTCCTCGCCGATTTCCGCGTTCGAAGTCATCAGGCCGATATCGGTATAGCCCTTGCTGGTGCCCTGGTGGTAATTGCCAGTGGACAGATGCACGTAGCGGCGCAGGTTCTCGCCTTCGCGGCGCACGATCAGCAGCATCTTCGCATGGGTCTTGTAGCCGACCACGCCGTAGACGACCTGCACGCCGGCCTCCTGCAGCCGCGTGGCGAGGCCGATATTGGCTTCCTCGTCGAAGCGCGCGCGCAACTCGATCACCACGGTGACGTCCTTGCCGTTGCGCGCCGCCTCGACCAGCAGGTCGACCAGCGGCGAGTCCTTGCCGGCACGGTAGAGCGTCTGTTTTATCGCCAGCACGCCCGGATCCTGCGAGGCGCGGCGAAGCAGCTCGACCACGGCGGAAAACGATTCGAACGGGTGGTGCAGCACGACGTCGCGCGCGGCCAGCATGTCGAATTCGTTGGCGTCCTTGGCGAAGGCCGGGGTCAGGCGCGGGGTGAAGCGCGGGAATTTCAGTTCCGGCCGGTCGATCTGGTCGTAGACCAGGCCGGCGCGGATGATATTGACCGGGCCGTCGCAACGATAGACGTCCTGTTCCTCCAACTGGAAGTTGGCGACCAGCAGGTCGGTGATCGACTTCGGGCAATCGGCCGCGATCTCAAGCCTTACCGGCCGCGCATAGCCACGACCTACCAGTTCCTCACTGAGCGCGCGGGCAAGGTTCTCGACCTCGGTGTCCTCGACCACCAGTTCGCTGTTGCGGGTGACCCTGAACTGGTACGAGCCGCAGACGCTGAAGCCGGGAAACATGATGTCGGCGAAGGCGTGCAGCACTTCGGCAAGGAAGACGAAACCATGCGCTTCGGTGGCCACTTCCTCCGGCAGGCGGATCAGCCGTGGCAGCGAGCGCGGCGCGCGGACCAGGGCCATATGCCCTTCGCGCCCGAAGGCGTCGCGGCCTTCGAGGACCACGGCGATGTTCAGCGTCTTGTTGAGGATGCGCGGGAACGGGTGCGCCGGGTCCAGGCCCAACGGCGAGAGCACCGGCATGATCTCGTTCTGGAAATAACCTTCCAGCCAGCGGCGCTGCTTGTCGGTCCACTCCTCGCGGGTGAGGAAACGGATGCCCTCGGCGGCGAGCGCCGGGCGGAGTTCGTCGTGCCAGGTCACGTATTCGGCGCTGACCAGCTCGAGCACGCGCTCACGGATGCGCGCCAGGGTCTCGGTCGAGGACATGCCATCCGGACCGGGTGCCGCGGCGTTCAGTGCGTGCTGGTGCTTGAGCACGGCCACGCGCACCTCGAAGAATTCGTCGAGGTTGTTGTTGACGATGGTCAGGTAGCGCAGCCGTTCGAGCGCCGGCACCCTGGGATCGCGCGCCTGGGCCAGCACGCGGAAATTGAATTCCAGCGCGGCGAGCTCGCGATTGAGGAAGAGCTCGGGGGCACCGAGGTCGACGGGTTCGCTCATGGTCGGCAGGCTACACAATGCAAAGAACGCATGGTGGCGCAAGTGGGCCGGAAAGTCGCGACGCGACGCGGCGAAGCGTCCGGTCGATCACATACCGCCCTGGAAGTCGTCCTCGACCGGGGCCGAGGTCACCAGTCGTTCGTTGCCGAACACGCAGGCGAAGGTCGAACCGCGGTTCGGCTCGCTCTGGATCACCAGGCGGCCCTGGTGCAGGTTGAGCACATGCTTGACGATCGACAGGCCAAGGCCGGTGCCGCCCGAGTCGCGCGAACGGCTGGACGAGACCCGGTAAAAGCGCTCGGTCAGGCGCGAAATATGCGCGGCCGGTATGCCGAAGCCGCTATCGGTCACCGAGAAGGTCGCGCCGGTGTCGGTGCGTTCCCAGCGGATGGCGATGCGGCCGCCGGTCGGGGTGTAGCGCACGGCGTTGCTGACCAGGTTCGAGAACGCGCTGTGCAGGTCCTTTGGCGAACCCATCAGGTCGGTTCCGGGTGCGGCCTCGAGGGTCACGACATGGCGTGACTGGCTGAGTGCCTCGGCTTCCTTGCGCAAGGTCGCCAGCAGCGGGTTCATCGGGACATGTTCGTCGCTGACATGCTCCTGGGTTTCCAGGCGCGAGAGGGTAAGCAGGTCCTCGACGATCTGGCCCATGCGCTTGGACTGGGCACGCATCTCGTCGAGCACCGAAGCCAGTTCCGGCACGTCTTCCGGATCGAGCAGTTCCAGGTAACCGTGGATGACGGTAAGCGGCGTACGCAGTTCGTGCGAGACGTTGGCGACGAAGTCGCGGCGGATCTGCTCGAGCCGGGTCAGGTGACTGATGTCGCGGGCCAGCAGCAGGCGCTGGCGGTTGCCGAAGGGCAGCAGGGTGACCGTGATATGGCGGTTCGGCTGCCCCGGCGCGGCGACATCGTTCAGCGGCTCGCGGCCACCGTCTTCCAGCCAGCCGGCCAGTTCGGTGGTCTGCATGCGTTCCTGCAGGTCGCGTCCGCGGTCCTGCGGCCGGCGCAGGCCGAGCAGGTCCTCGGCGGCGTGGTTGAACCAGCGCACATGCTGGGACTGGTCCAGCAGGACCACCGCATCGGGCAGACTGCCGGCGGCGCTGCGCAGGTCGCGCAGCTGGGAAGCGATTCGTCGGGAACGCGTCATGAGGCGGTCATATGCTGGATCGGCCTCGGGGCGGGCCGGGGCCAACATTGGGCGTCGTTGATGACGGATCGACGACAATAGAAAGACGGTTTCGGCTACAGCGACGCAGGCCACGCCCGTCGCGATCGATCCGGCCAGCCAGCCCAGCAACGCACCGGCGATGAGCAGCGCGGCCATGGCGGCGGGAAGGATCCAGCTGCGTTGTGGCGTGTCTTGCATCGATGGGCTGGCCGACGTGGTGGGCATGGCACCTTACAGCGCCGTTGCCGCCACGTCAGCCGGGCAGCCTCAGGTGCTTGCCGAGAAACGGTAGCCGGCACCGCGCACGGTCTGCACCATGTCGTCCAGCTTCCAGGGTTCGAGCGTCTTGCGCAGGCGCCGGATATGCACGTCCACCGTGCGTTCCTCGACATAAACGCTGCCGCCCCAGACATGATCGAGCAGCTGGGCACGCGAGTAGACGCGCTCCGGATGGGTCATGAAGAAGAACAGCAAACGGTATTCGGTCGGACCGATCGGGATCGCGTCCTCGCCGGCGAAGACCCGGTGTGCCGGGCCGTCGATGCGTACGCCACCGAGTTCGACCATGCCCGAGCCGTCGTCGCCCTGGCTGCGCCGGAGCACGGCCTTGATCCGGGCGATCAGCTCGCGGGTGGAGAAGGGCTTGATGACATAGTCGTCGACGCCGGCTTCCAGGCCGTTGACGCGATCCATTTCCTCACCGCGCGCTGTGAGCATGATGATGGGTATTTCGCGGCTGAGCTCTTCCTTGCGCAACCTCCGGGCCAGCTCCAGGCCACTGGTGCCGGGGAGCATCCAGTCGAGCAGGATCAGGTCCGGCACTTTCTCGGAAATAGCCAGTTGGGCGCTACGGGCATCGCCGGCATGAGCGGCGTCCATACCGGCCTTTCGCAGGGCGAAAGCGACCATGTCGCGTATCGATGCTTCGTCTTCGACGATCAGGATGCGCTTGTGCACGCGGAGGCCTTGGGTTGGCTGTGACGCAATTATTGCAGCGGTATTGTGTTACATGCCGATGACAGATCGTGCAAACCGTATGGTGAGAGTCCACTGGAACCGTGATAGTGAACGGTTTTCGGGGTAATCGACGGGCCGGGATTCCGGTCGGCCCGGTTCACTTTAGCTGCTGGGTGCGCCCGCCGGGGTTGTCCTCGGTCTCGATCCGGCGTTTGCGCAGCTCCAGGACCAGGGGGGTGAGGTCGGCGATGCGGGCCTGGATCCGCGACCGCTGGTAGTAGTCCAGGTCGTTCCGCTGGAGCAGGCGCTTCAGTTGTTCCATGGCATCGAACGGCCTGCCGGCGAGGTAGGCGCTGTCCGCGAAGGCCTCGGCCGCGCGTACCTGGTCGCCGGCGATCTCGCTGGCGCGGGCGAAGGTCTTGTAGATCTCCGGGTCCTCGCTGTTGTCGAGCATGGGCCTGAGCATGCTCGCCGCCTTGAGCGCCGAGGCCTTGTCGCCACCCGTGACCAGGCCTTGGGCGTAGCCCAGGGCGAAGGCGGGATTCTTCGGCGAGTTGGCATTGAGGTCGGCATACATCTTCAGTGCCTCGGCCCGCTCGCCGGCATCGAGCCTGGCATCGGCCATGGCCAGGCGGAGCACCACGTTGTCCGGATAGCTGGTGAGCAGGGGCATCAGCTGGGTGATCGCCGCGGTGCCGCGATTGCTGCGGATCAGGCTGATCGCGTAGCCGTAATGATTGGCCGGCGTGTCGAAGCTACGGTCGCGGCCGAGATTCAGTGCGTAATACGCGGATAGCTGCTGTGCGTCCCCGGAAAGCACGCGCACGCGCTCGCGCATCAGCAGGAAGACGTCGAGCCCGCCCTTGCCGGCGCTAGCCGGGGTGGCGATCCGGGTCGGGTCCTTGACGTAGAGGATCGGTGCCGTGGACTTTTCCCATTTGTCCTTGTCCAGGGTCGGCTGCGCGGGACGCTGCGCGATCTGTTGTTCAAGTACATGGGCGCGTGCCTTGGCATCGCTGATGCGCGACACGGTCACCGGGTGGCTTTGCAGCAGTTCGGGCAGCGCGTCCTCGCCTTCGCCGGCCCGCATGGTGTCCTGCATGCGCTCGAAGAAGGCGGCCATCGCTTCCGGGTTGAAACCGGCATTGGCCAGGGTCTGGATCCCGACGCGATCGGCCTCGGTCTCGTCCTTGCGGGTGAAGTTGATCTGCCGCTGCATCAACAGGCTCTGGCCGCCCATCAGCACGGCCGGGGCAGCGTCGCCGCTATGCGCGCCGGCACTGGCGGCTATCGCGCCGAGCAGGATCAGGGCCATCAGTGGGGCATTCTTCTTCGAGTCCTCGAAGGCGCGATACAGATGGTTCTGGGTGATGTGGCCGATCTCGTGCGCCATCACGCCGGCCAGTTCGCTCTCGCTGCGGGTGATCTGGATGAGCCCCGCATTGATCCCGATGTAGCCGCCGGGCGCCGCGAAGGCATTGATCTGGTTGTCCTTGACGATAAAGAACTGGAAGGTCTCCTTCGGCTTCTCGCTGGACGCGGCCAGCCGGTAGCCGAGGTCGTTGATATAGCCGTCGAGCAGGGCATCGTCGACCACCATGTCCAGCGCGTGCATCTGGCGCAGCATGCCGGCGCCGTACTGGTCTACCTCGCGGGGCGAAAGCAGGCCGGCCGCGTTGCTGCCGAGGTCGGGCAGGCGCACGTCGTCCTGGGCGCTGGCGGCCAGGGTCAGGCCCGCGGCGATCAGGGCGGTCAGCAGTCGGCGTGGTGTGTTGGGCATCGGTTGGCGGACAATATCATTACCGTTCAGGTTTAGACCGCGCCAGGAGGAGGGCGGTTCAGCCTCCCGCATGGCTTGAGTCGGTGTTTCGCGCCCACATTTACTGTCCCAGACTTCCGATGTCCCCGTTGGAGACCTTTATGCCCCATATCGTGATTTATTCGACCGCGGTCTGCCCCTACTGCGTTGCCGCCAAGAACCTGCTCAAGTCCAAGGGACTGGAGTGGAGTGAGATCCGCATCGACCAGGATCCCGCCCAACGCGACGACATGCTGGCGCGCAGCGGTGGCCGTCGTACCGTGCCGCAGATATTCATCAATGAAAGCCATGTCGGCGGGTTCGACGATTTGGTCGCGGCCGATCGCAGCGGACGCCTGGCCGAGCTGATCGGGGCGGTGTCCTGATGGCCGGCAAGGACCGGATCGAGGAGTTCACCGATTTCCGCAAGCGCATGAACGAGCGGATCCTCGCCGAGGATAACCAGGTCGTGCGCCGCTTCTTCGCCCTGGACACCCAGACCTATCGCGAAGGCGCCCTGGACGTGAAGACCAAGGAGATGCTCGGCCTGGTCGCCTCGATGGTCCTGCGCTGCGACGACTGCATCAGCTACCACGTCGCCCAGTGCAAGGAAGTCGGGGTCAACCGCGCCGAGTTCTTCGAGGTCTTCAGCGTCGGCCTGGTGGTCGGCGGCTCGATCGTGATCCCCCACCTGCGCCGCGCGGTCGACTTCCTCGACACCCTGGAGGCCGGTGAAGGCGATGCTGCGGGCTGCGAAACGCACGGCGAAGCCGGCGCCTGAGGCGATCCGGGCGACCTTCGTGGCCGCCCGTGGAAGGGCAAAACCTTTCGAACTTGTCCGGAAGCGGCAAAATCGCCGATAATTGGGCGATTTTTCCCGCCTGCGCGCGCCTCTCGCGCGCTTCCCCGCGCAAAGCTTCCAAGGAGTTTTTTCCATGAGCAAAACCATTGCCGTGATCCCCGGCGACGGCATCGGTCCGGAGATCATGAACGCCACGCTGCGTGTGATCGACGCGCTCGATTGCGGCCTGTCCTACGACTTCGTGGACGCCGGCATGGTCGCCATGGACAAGCACGGCGACCTGCTGCCGCAGGCGACCATCGATGCCATCGCCACACATCGCGTCGCCCTGAAGGGCCCGCTGACCACGCCGATCGGCGGCGGCTTCACCTCGATCAACGTAACCCTGCGTCGTCATTTCGACCTTTACGCGAACGTCCGTCCGGCGATCAGCTTCCCGGGCACCAAGGCGCGCTACGAGAACATCGACGTGATCACCGTGCGTGAGAACACCGAGGGTGCGTACCTCGCCGAAGGCCAGACCCTGTCCGAGGATGGCCAGGTCGCGCAGTCGATCATCCGCAACACGCGCAAGGGCAGCGAACGCATCGTCCGTTATGCCTTCGAGATGGCGCGTCGCAAGGGCCGCAAGAAGATCACCGCCGTGCACAAGGCGAACATCATGAAGACCAGTTCGGGCCTGTTCCTGAACGTGTCGCGTGAAGTGGCCAAGGAATATCCCGACATCGAGTTCAACGAGATGATCGTGGACAACACCTGCATGCAGCTGGTGATGAACCCGTACCAGTTCGACGTGATCGTCACCACCAACCTGTTCGGCGACATCATCTCGGACCTGTGCGCCGGCCTGGTCGGCGGCCTCGGTCTCGCCCCGGGCGACAACATCGGTGCGGACGTGGCGATCTTCGAAGCAGTGCATGGCTCGGCACCGGACATCGCCGGCAAGAACATCGCCAACCCCTGCGCCCTGCTGCTCGCCGCGGCGGACATGCTCGACCACCTGGACATGGTCGCCAAGGCCACCCGCGTACGCCAGGCGATCCGCGACACCATGGAAGCCCGCGACCGCGTGACCCCGGACCTCGGCGGCACCGGCAGCACCGAAACCTTCGCTGACGCGATCGTCGAACGGATCCGCGCGAACGCCTGACCTGCTTCGGTTTGAAAATCAAAAGCCGCGACCGGCAACGGTCGCGGCTTTTTTTTAAGACGGATCAAGCCGGCAAGGGCGACGTAAACGGCACGCCAAGGCGGTTCCACGCGTTAATGCTGATCACCGCCATATCGAGATCCATCAGGCCCTTCTCGCCGAACTCGGCGACGGCGGCATCGTAGATATCCTGTGGCACGCCATGCGCGCCCAGATGGGTCACCGCTTCGGCCCAGGCAAGCGCGGTGCGCTCGCGCGCCGTGAAGATATCGCCTGTTTCGCGCCAGGCGGAGAGCACGAACAGGCGACGGGCGTTCTCGCCGGCCTTGAGCGCATCCTTGCTGTGCATGTCCATGCAGAAGGCGCAGCCGTTCATCTGCGAGACGCGCATGTAAACGAGGTCGATCAGCAGCGGCTCCAGCCCGCTCTTGCGGACGTAACCGTCCAGGGCGATCAAGGGGCCGAGGGCTTCGGGGTGTTTACGGACGAGAAGACGTGCGGACATGTAGCGCTCTCCTTTGGGGTTAATGGCTCTATTACCCTTAAGACGCGCGACTTTCCCGATTTGTGACGAAAATGGGCCGGGAAAGTTTTTCCGGGTTCAATACCGAGTGGATCGCCAGGATCCGCTCGCCATCGGTGTGGATCCAGGCGATCCAGCCGAGCTTGCCGCCTTCGTTGACCACCAGTACGGATTCGCCGTGCAGGGTCTCCACGCGCCAGTCCTCGAGCCGTCGCAGCAGGGCGAGTTGCTTGTACATGCGCGTCAGTCGTTCGCGACCGTACAGTGGACGCAGGGCGGCGCGACGGATCCCGCCGCCATCGGAGAAGAGCATGGCGTCCTCGGCGAGCAGCTGGCCGAGGACTTCGTCGGTGGGTTCGGCCAGGGCCCTGGCAAAACGCTCGAGGAGGCGTGCGACCGTCTGCTGGTCGACCTTGCGTTGGGTCCTGTCCTCGCGCAGTTTCTGCCTGGCGCGATGCACGCGCTGGCGACAGGTCGCCTCGGTCTGCTCGAGCATCGCGGCGATCCGCGGATAATCGAGATCGAAGACATCGTGCAACAGGAAGGCCGCGCGTTCGTCGGGGTTCAGGCGCTCGAGCAGGAGCATGAAGGAGAGCGACAGGTCGTCGGCCCGCTCGGCCAGCGCATGTGGCGTGACCTGGGCTTCTTCCTCCGGCAGCGGCTCGGGCAACCATGGGCCGACGTAATGCTCGCGCTCGGTACGTGCGCGGCGTAGCCGGTCCAGTGCAAGGCGGGTGGTCGCGGTCACCAGCCACGCCTCGCTGGATTCGATCGCCAAACGGTCCTGCGGCTGCCAGCGCAGCCAGGCATCCTGGAGGACTTCTTCCGCGTCGTGCACCGAGCCGAGCATGCGGTAGGCGATACCCATCAGCTTCGGCCGGTGGCGCTGGAATTCCTCAATATGGGCGCCCGTCGACGCCATCTCAGTGACCGCGGAAGAATGGGTAGGGGGCGAGGAAGATCAGCCAGATCAGCAGGACGATGCCGATGTACTTGAGGATGCGGAACAGCTTCGGGTTCTTTTTCTTGAAACGGCGGCTGCGTTCACGGCCGACCTTGTTCAGGGCGAACATGCGGTTGACGAAGCCGACCTGTTCCTTTCCGTCGTCACTGTTCGGCGAAGCGGTGATCTTGCCCATGAAGGCACCCACGCGGTGGTTGATCGCGCCGAGCAGGCGCGTGCGCAGCGGCCGTTCCACGTCGGCGAACAGGATCACGCGGGTCTGGTCGGTGCGGTTCTCGGCCCAGTGCACATAGGTCTCGTCGAAGACCACGTCCTTGCCGTCGCGCCAGGCATGCATCTGCCCGTCGACGAAGATGCGGCAGTCGTCGGAGTTCGGCGTGATCAGGCCAAGGTGGTAGCGCAGCGAACCGGCGAACGGATCGCGGTGCGGATTGAGCTTGCTGCCCGGCGGCAGCAGGGCGAACATCGCCGCCTTCACCGTCGGGATCGCCTTGAGCAGTTCGACTGTTTTCGGACAGAGCGCCTCGGCCGACTCAAGCGGTTCGCCGTACCACTTCAGGTAAAAGCGCTTCCAGCCCTGCTTGAAGAAGGAGTTGAAGCTGGCGTCGCCGTGCTTTTCGGCCGCGCGGATAAAACCCTCATCGAACAGGTGCATCGCTTCTTCGCGGATCGTCTGCCAGTTCCGCTGCAGCAGGTCGAGCTGGGGAAAGCCGGCGCGATCGAGGATCGGCCGCGCCGGTACCGCCGAGAAGGCATACATCAGCAGGTTATACGGGGCGAACAGCGCCGAATGGTCCACCAGCTGGCGGTCGAAACGCAGCCGCGAGCGCCCACGCAGGTGCACGAGCAGCACGCAGAAGGCAAAGGCCAGCAGGATGTAGAGGACGATGAAGCGCGGCCCGAGGAAATTCATGGTCGAAGCTCTGGAACGTTGCGCCTAGGATACTCTCAGTGCCCCAGGACGTAGAGATTCCCGCCGCCGGGGCGGTAGCTCCGGGCAAAGGCCTTGTGCACATAGGCCACCGCGTTGCGTACCGCGGTGCGCGGGTTTCGGTCTTTTGCGAGCTCTGCCGCGATGGCAGAGGCCAGGGTGCATCCGGTGCCGTGGCCTTCGCGTTTCAGCCGTGGGTTGCGGATTTCAATGCATCCGCGCGCGTCGTAGAAGCGGTCCAAGACCTCGCGCCCACCGGCATGGCCACCCTTGAGCAGCACCGAGCGGGCGCCGAGCGCCAACAAGTCGGCACCGGCGGCATCGTAATCCTTGCCGATGCTCCGGCCGAGCAAGGCCTCGGCCTCGGGCAGGTTGGGGGTTAGTACGTCGGCCAAGGGAATGAGTTCGAGCACGGTCGCCTCGATGGCATCCTCATCGAGCAGGCGCGCGCCACTGGAAGCGATCATCACCGGGTCCACCACCAGCCATGCCGGCTGCCGGCGGCGCATCTCGGCGGCGACCAGTCGCGTGATTGCCGCGCTGCCAAGCATGCCGGTCTTCACCGCGCCGATCGGGAAATCGTCGAACACCGCGGCGATCTGGCTACGGATATGCGTCAGCGGCACCGGGTGCACGGCGGTGACGCCACGCGTGTTCTGCGAGGTGATCGCGGTGATCGCGCTGAGCCCATGCACGCCACGGGCATGGAAGGTTTTCAGGTCGGCCTGGATACCGGCACCACCACCGGAATCGGAGCCGGCAATGGTCAGGGCGATGGGGCGGGCGGGTTTCGTCATGGGCGCATTTTGCCGGATATCGCTTATCTGCGCGTTGTCGCCACTGGACCCGGCCTGCGCCCACCGCTGTCCGGGGAAATTTCGGGGTCACTTGTGCAGGCCGTTGTTGTCAGTTTTCGCGATCGTGTCGGCGCCTATCGCGCCGTGGCTTCGCCCTCCTGCCGGAGGCCGAGTCACTTTTCTGGAATGGCCCAGAAAAGTAACCCAAAGAGGCCACCCCGATCGCGTGCCGGCTGATCGCCGTGTATCTATGGTGGCTAGCGTGAAAGGTCCGGCTCCAAAGGACTCGCGAACAGGGTTCGTTCCCACAGGAGCAGGTTGCCGCGGATTTGTGGGAGCGAACCCTGTTCGCGAGTCCTTTGAGGCCGTGACTTCCCCCTCGCCGTCTTGTCTCTTGGTGGTCACGCTTTTTCCCCGGACAGCAGTGGGCCTGCGCCGGGGTGACGGAGAGGGTGATGCGTGCCGCGCCTTGCTTCGCTTTTCGCTCTTGCTCGTCATACCAGCGCAGGCTGGACGCCGGGAGCGAAGCGACCAAGAACGGCGAAGCCGGCCCCGAAGGGGTGAGTGCCATGGATGGCACGAATCATCCAGTGGCCGCAAAGCAGCCGGAGCGACGACCCGTCGGCGCTCCGGCTCCGGCTTACAACGCTTCCGAAGCGAAATCCGCCAGGCGCGAGCGTTCACCGCGACGCAAGGTGATATGCCCGGAATGGGCCCAGAGTTTGAAGCGGTCCACGGCGTAGGTGAGGCCCGAGGTGGTTTCGGTGAGGTAGGGTGTGTCGATCTGTTCGACGTTGCCGAGGCAGACGATCTTGGTGCCGGGGCCGGCACGGGTGATCAGGGTCTTCATCTGTTTCGGGGTGAGGTTCTGCGCTTCGTCGATGATCAGGTAACGGCTGAGGAAGGTGCGCCCGCGCATGAAGTTGAGCGAGCGGATCTTCACCCGGGAAGCGAGCAGGTCGTTGGTGGCCTGGCGTCCCCATGAGCCGCCTTCCTCGGGATTGGCGAGCACTTCGAGGTTGTCGGTCAGCGCGCCCATCCACGGCGTCATCTTTTCTTCCTCGGTGCCGGGCAGGAAGCCGATGTCCTCGCCGACCGAGACCGTGGCACGGGTCATGATGATCTCGCGGTAACGCTGCTGGTCCATCACCTGGGCCAGGCCGGCGGCGAGGGCGAGCAGGGTCTTGCCAGTGCCGGCGGTGCCGAGCAGGGTGACGAAGTCGACGTCCGGATCCATCAGCAGGTTCAGCGCGAAGTTCTGTTCGCGGTTGCGCGCGGCGATCCCCCAGACACCGTGGTTGGCGTGGGTGTGGTCGTCGAGCAGGACCAGCTTGGCCGTGTTGCCTTCCTCGTTCTCGCGAATTTCCAGCACACGCAGTTCCACCGCGTTGTCGCCCGGAAGGTACAGGCACTCGTTCGCGTACCAGGATTCGTCCTCGCGCATCTTCACTTCATAAAAGGTGCGCCCGCGTTCGTTCCACGAGCGAACTTCCGGATGCCGGTTCCAGAAATCGTCGGTCAGTCCGTCCGAGCCGGTAAAGAGCAGGGCGAAATCGTCGAGCGCGCGGTCGTTCTCGTAATCCTCGGCATGGATGCCGTAGATCGAGGCCTTGATACGGAGGTTGATGTCCTTGGTGACCAGGATCACCGTGTCGTCGGGATGCTGGTCGCGCAGGTCGATGACCGCGGCGAGGATCTGGTTGTCCGCCTTGCCGTTGCCATTGGCGACGCGCTGCTGGAAGTAGAGCCGGCCGACGGCCCCGCGTTTGAGCTTTACACCGTTAGGACTGGCCAGTTCGAGGCCGTCCTTGATGCCGTGACCATTGCCGCGTTCGATCAGTTCATTGAGGAAACGGCTGACCTGACGACCGTTACGCGAAACTTCCGAAGCGCCTTTTTTCTTTTCGTCCAGCTCCTCCAGCACCGTCATCGGAATGAACACATCGTGTTCCTCGAAACGGTACAGCGACGTGGGATCGTGCAGTAGCACGTTGGTGTCCAGGGCGTAAATGCGCTTGCTTCCGGTCATGCGGAAGGGACCTCTCGGCTGTCGTACTGAGATTCCGGCCCAACGGGCCGGGCTTGCCACCGCCCACGGGCGGCGCGACGACGCCGGCCCGGGCGGGCGCGGCATCGAAATCGGGAAGGCGTTGCGATAAACAGAGCGAAAAGGCCACCGATGCTGGCGCCGGCGCGGACGCGGCTGGGCAGGGGAGTCGATGGTGGCGTGTGATCACTCGGTCGGTATGGTTTCTAGGACGGCTTGTGCGTGGCCCGGCACTTTGACGCCTCGCCATTCCCTGGTGAGTTTGCCGGTGGGGTCGATGAGGAATGTACTCCGGACGACGCCCATGTGGCGCTTTCCGTAGAGAACTTTTTCGTGGATGACGTCGAAGGCCTTGCACCAGGTTTCGTCGGCATCGGAAACCAGCGGGAACGGAAGTTCCTGTTTGGTGGCGAAGTTGCCGTGCGAACGCACCGAGTCGCGCGAGACACCGATCACTTCGGCGTTGCGGGCGACGAAGGCGGGATAGAGATCGCGGAAGTCCTGTGCCTCGGTCGTGCAGCCGGGCGTGCTGTCCTTCGGGTAGAAGTAGACGACGATCCAGCGGCCCTTGAGCTTCGCCAGGGAGAGCGTGCCGCCGTCGCCGGTGGCGCCTTCAAGGGGAGGGACTTTCTTGCCTTGTTCGATCATGAATCCGTTGTACCGGTATTACGTGAAGGTTTTGTGCCTAAAACTTTACGGGATCCATGATGGCATCCAGGTTCAGTCCGTCGCACAGTTCGAGGAAGTCATCGCGCAACGCAGCGATATGCGTTTCGGAAGGGATTCCCACGGTCATCTGCGCCTGGAACATCTCGGCACCCGTCTGCATGGCCTGGTAGCGCATCGAGGTCAGCTGCTCGACGCTGATGTCGCGGCGCGAGAAGAATTCGACGATCTTGACCAGGATGCCCGGGCGGTCGGCGGCGATCACCTCGACCAGGTAGGGCAGCAGGTGGGAGGTTGGCTCGCGCGGCGTGGTGCGGTAATGCACGATTTGCAGGTCTTCGTCGCGGCCGAGCTTGCCCAGCGCCGTTTCCAGCTTGGCCACCGCGTCCCAGGAGCCTGTGGCCAGCAGCATCAGCGAGGTGTCGTTGCCGATCGTCGAGACCCGGGCGTCGGCCAGGTTGCAGCCGGCGTCGGCAATGCGTTTGGCCAGCACCAGCAACGGCGCGCGGTGCGCCGGGGAGAGCGTCTGGATCAGGAGCTGGTTGTCGGCGGTGGCGTTGCGCGGAGCGGAGCGATTCAAGATAGGACTACCCATGGCCGTCCCGCGGACGCAGGACATCAGCTGCCTGGAGCCAGCTTACTTGCCCGCGTCGTGAGGCCGCAAGTAACATGCCGGTGGTTAAAGCTCTCTTGCCGGCACAATCCCCAGGGTTTCGTCTTGAACATCACCGGAAGCATCTGCGCACTGGCCACCCCCTTCGGTTCCGATGGCGGTCTGGACCTGGTTGCCTATGGCCAGCTGATCGACTATCAGATCGCTGGCGGTACCGAGGCCCTGGTCGTGGCCGGATCGACCGGTGAGTCGCATTTCCTGGATCACGCCGAGTTCGACCGCCTGCTTGCCTTCGCCGTCGAGCGCGTCGCCGGCCGCGTGCCGGTCCTGGCGGGCACCGGCGAGGCCGGCACGGAACGCACCGTGGCAATGACCCGCCATGCGCGCGAACTTGGCGCCGATGCCGCCCTGGTGGTGACGCCGTTCTACGTGCGGCCGACCCAGGAAGGCCTGCGTCGGCATTTCACCGAGGTCGCCGACCGTGGCGGCCTGCCGCTGATCCTCTATAACGTGCCCCCGCGCACCGGCTGCGACCTCGCGCCGGCGACGGTAGCCCTGCTCCGCGAGCATCCGGCGATCGTCGGTATCAAGGAAGCCCGGGGCGACGACGAGCGGATTTCGGCCATTGCGGAACTTGTGCGCCCGGATTTCGTCTATCTCACCGGCGACGACGGTACGGCCCATACGGCCATGCTCGCCGGCGCCGCGGGTACGATTTCGGTGGTGGCGAACCTGGTACCCGGTCCATTCCGCCGGCTTTGCGACCTGGCCAGGGCGGGGCAGCGCGAGGC
This sequence comes from Luteibacter sp., assembly GCA_036009745.1. Taxonomy (GTDB): domain Bacteria; phylum Pseudomonadota; class Gammaproteobacteria; order Xanthomonadales; family Rhodanobacteraceae; genus Luteibacter. Next base: position 22,726 of record DASYLE010000055.1, read on the forward strand.
CGCGCTGGGCCAGGCCAGGGCATTGGCACCGTTGATCGAAGCACTGAATTGCGCGCCGAATCCCATTCCCGTCAAGGCCGGCCTGGCCGCGCTGGGGCTGGGATCGGCGGCGCCACGCCTGCCCCTGGTTGAACTGGAGGCGGGTGCGGCGTTGACCCATTTGCGCGAAACCCTGGCCGCTCTGGCACCATTGGCGTCCGCTGCCTGATCCACCAGGCGCTCACCTTTACGGAATGTGTTCATGAAAAAATCGTCGTTCGCGCTGGCTTTCACGGCAGTTGCCCTGTCCGCACTGATGCTCTCCGGCTGCGGGATGTTCCGCTCCACCAAGACCTGGGACAAGGCGCAGCAGGAAAGCCCGCTGGAAATCCCGCCGGGCCTGGACACGCCGTCGACCAGCGCGGCCCTGGTGATTCCGGAGCCGGGCGCGGGCGCACCGGCCTCGGGTGCCGGCAACACGCCGCCGCAGGCCGCCGTATCGGATGGTTTCGTCACTGCCGGTGACGTCGACGCGGTCTACCGACATGTCGGCGAGACCCTGGCCGCCGGCGACCTGGGCCAGGTCGTCGCCCATGACGACACCGCGCATACCTATACGGTTTCCGTGGCTCGTGCCTCGATCGAGAACAAGAAGGGCTTCTTCGGCCGCATGTTCCACGGCAAGGACAAGGACCAGGAGGCGGCCGGCAACGGCGAGCAGGGTTCGACCAAGTACACCCGCCAGGTGACCGTCACGGTCAGCCAGAGCGGCTCGGGCAGCGAAGTGCGTGCCCAGGGGGAGAACGATGCCGTGCGCAAGGTGGTCGACTCGCTGAAGTCGCGCATGGGCGGCTGAGCAGCCTTCCACGCATATGGAAACGCCGCCCGATGGGCGGCGTTTTTGTTTGGCGTGGCGGGACCTCCAGCGTCAGCGCTGGTCAGCGCTCGAGCTGGTCGATCTTGCCGGGCTTGCCTTCCCACTCCTTGGCGTCGGCCAGGCCGTCCTTGCGCTCGGTGATCACCGGCCAGGATTTCGCCAGCTCGGCATTCAACGCGACGAAGACCTCCTGGCCGCCCGGGACGTCATCTTCCGGGTAGATCGCGTTGATCGGGCATTCCGGCTCGCAGAGGGTGCAGTCGATGCACTCGTCCGGGTTGATCACGAGGAAATTGGGGCCTTCGTGGAAGGCATCGACCGGGCAGACTTCCACACAGTCGGTGTACTTGCACTTGATGCAGTTGTCCGTAACGACAAAGGTCATGCCGCGCGTCAGCCTTCTGAAGAATGCCGGTATGGCAAGAAATGGTGCTCCCTACGAGACTCGAACTCGTGTTCCCGCCTTGAGAGGGCGGTGTCCTAGGCCACTAGACGAAGGGAGCACAGTCGTACGTGATGTACGAGGCGCGCTAGTATAGCGGAATTGTTTCGTCCGGCAACGGCCGCGACAGGGCTGTCGTCACGGCTGGGGAGTGAGGGACGGAATGACGAATATTCGTCATGCGACGGCTTATTCGCTACATTGTTGTTATCGTCCGCACCCGGCTGGCCCGGATACCGGGCATTTCGCTACCGGGCAGCATCTGCCCATCAGGATCAAGACCGCTTGAACTTCGACGCAAGGAACGACGCTACGCCGGTGTTGCGCATCATCCCGCGCGAGCAGCATTCCATCTCCCGCAAGAACATCAGCAAGGCCGCGCTGCGCGTCCTTTACCGCCTGCACGACGCCGGTTACGCGGCGTACCTCGTGGGCGGCGCGGTGCGGGACCTGCTGCTCGGTGGCCACCCGAAGGATTTCGACGTCGCCACCAATGCGACACCGGAGGAAGTAAAAAGCCTTTTCCGCAACTGCCGGCTGATCGGCCGCCGCTTCCGTCTCGCCCATGTGGTGTTCGGGCCGGAGATCATCGAGGTGGCCACATTCCGCGGCACCGGCGAGGAGGGCGGCGAGGGCGACCGCCACATCGTCGATGGCCGGATTGTCCGCGACAATATCTGGGGCACGATCGAAGAGGACGCGGTGCGCCGCGATTTCCGCGTCAACGCGCTCTACTACGACATCGGCGATTTCAGCGTGCGCGACTATGTCGGCGGCATGCAGGACCTCGAAGACCGCACCATGCGGCTGATCGGCGATCCGGACCTGCGCTATCGCGAGGATCCGGTACGCATGCTGCGCGCGGCGCGCCTGGCGGCCAAGCTCGGCTTCACCATCGATGCGGCAGCGATGGCGCCGTTCGCGACGCTCGGGCCTTTGCTGGCCGAAGCGGCACCGGCACGCCTGTTCGACGAGTCGCTGAAGCTGTTCCTGGCCGGCCATGGCCTGAAGAGCTTCCGCATGCTCGAGAAGTGCGGGCTGCTGAAGTTCCTCTACCCGGTCACCGCGCGCGCGCTGGAGCGCGGCGATGAGGCCTTGCGTACCCTGGTCGAACAGGGCCTGGCCAATACCGATGCACGGATGGCCGAAAGCCGTTCGGTGACGCCGGCTTTCCTGTTCGCCGTGCTGCTCTGGGGCGAGGTGCGCGACCAGGCGAACGGGCTGATCGCGCAAGGCGAGGACGTCAACGAGGCCTGGCAGAGCGCGGCGGTCCATGTGGTCGGAGAGCAGTGCCGGCGCGTGGCGATCCCGCGCCGCTTCACCTTCACCATGGAGGAGATCTGGTCGCTGCAGCCGCGCTTCGAGCAGCTCCATCGCAAGCGCGTGTTCCGGCTGATGGCCCACCCGCGTTTCCGTGCGGCCTTCGATTTCCTGCTGCTGCGCGCCGACGAATCCCCGGATATCCGTGCGCTGGGCGAATGGTGGGCACATGCCCAGCAATTGCCGCCGGAAACGCTGGCCAATGCGCTGGGCGGTGGCGGCGTGCCCTTGCCCGGTCCGGCGGTGCCCTCGGCACCGGTGCGCAAGCGTCGTCGCCGTCGCAAGACGGGCGGTGGCCGCGGCAAGGGCGGTTCGGATAGCGCGTGAACGTTCCGGCACCCGTGCGGGCGTATATCGCCCTGGGCAGTAATCTCGGCGATTCGAAGAGGTTGGTGCGGGACGCCATGGCGGCGCTCGGGCAGTTGCCCGGGACCCGCCTGGTCGCTTCGTCGGGCCTCTACCTGACGAAGCCGTGGGGCGTGACCGAACAACCCTCCTTCGTCAATGCCGTGGCCGGGGTGACGACGACGCTGGCGCCCAGGGCCCTGCTCGAGGCCTTGCTCGACACCGAGCGCGTCTTTGGCCGGGTCCGCGATGGCGAGCGCTGGGGACCGCGCACGCTCGACCTGGACCTGCTCCTGCATGGCGATCGCGTGCTCGACGAGGATGGCCTGAGCCTGCCGCACCCGCGGCTGGCCGAGCGTGCCTTCGTGCTGCTGCCGCTGGCCGAGATCGCGCCGACCCTGGATATCCCGGGCCTGGGGCTGGTCGCCGACCTGCTCGCCCGGGTCGATGCCGGCGGCTGTATAGCTGTTTCTTGAGTCGGGCCGCATCGCGGCCGGATAATGCTCGTTTACCCGTTTTTTACGCGAGGAATGGCCGTGTACGCTGAAAAAGCCAACGCCACCGTACGCAAGCCGGTCACCGTGCCGGGCCTGCGCCAGATGAAGGCGGACGGCAGGAAGATCGTGATGCTGACCGCCTACGACGCCAGTTTCGCGGCGCAACTGGAGGCGGGCGGCGTCGATGTCGCCCTGGTCGGCGATTCGCTGGGCATGGTCGTGCAAGGCCGCTCGAGCACCTTGCCGGTGACCATGGACGAGATGGTCTACCACACCGCCGCGGTTGCCCGTGGGCTCAACGCGACCCTGCTGGTCGCCGACCTGCCCTTCATGAGCGACCGCGACGTGCCCCATGCGATCGACGCGGCCACGCGGCTGGTCGCCGAAGGCGGCGCGGCAATGGTCAAGATCGAGGGCGCAGGGCGAATCTGCGAGGTGATCTCGGCCCTGGCCGAGCGCGATATCCCGGTGTGCTCCCACCTGGGCCTGACGCCGCAGTCGGTACACAAGTTCGGCGGTTACAAGGTCCAGGGCAAGCAGGCCGAGGCCGCCGCGAAGCTGCTGGCCGACGCGCATGCGGTCGAGGCCGCCGGCGCCGACCTGCTGGTCCTCGAATGCGTCCCGAGCTCGCTGGCGGCGAAAATCACCGCCGAACTGGCCATTCCCGTGATCGGCATCGGTGCCGGCGTCGATTGCGACGGCCAGGTGCTGGTGATCTACGACATGCTCGGCATTACCCCGGGCAAGCGCCCGAAGTTCAGCAAGGATTTCCTCATCGGCCGCGATTCTGTACCGGCGGCGATTGCCGCGTACGCGGATGACGTGAGGACGGGAACGTTCCCCGGCTCCGAACACAGCTTTTCCTGACGACGAAGAACTTATGCAAACCCTGCAAGATGCGGCCGCGCTACGCGCCGCGATCCGTGGCTGGCGCACCGCCGGCCTGACCGTGGGCTTCGTGCCGACCCTGGGCAACCTCCATGCCGGTCACTATTCCCTGCTGAAACTGGCCCGCGCGCGGGCCGACCGGGTGGTCGCCAGCGTCTTCGTCAACCCGACCCAGTTCGCCGCGGGCGAGGATTTCGAGCGCTACCCGCGAACCCTGGCCCAGGATCAGGCCGGCCTGGCCGAGAACGATTGCGACATCGTGTTCGCGCCCGAGGTGTCGACCCTGTATCCCTTTGGCGCCGAAGCCAGCGTCAGCATCCACGTACCGCTGCTTACCGAAACGCTGGAGGGCGCGCACCGTCCCGGCCACTTCGATGGCGTAGCGACGGTGGTGGCCAAGCTCTTCAACCTGGTCCAGCCGGACCTGGCGGTCTTCGGCCAGAAGGACTTCCAGCAGCTGCGGGTGATCGAGCGGATGGTCCGCGACCTGTCGCTGCCGGTGAAGGTGATGGCCGCGCCCACCCTGCGCGACGAGGACGGCCTGGCCATGAGCTCGCGCAACCAGTACCTGTCCGAGGCCGAGCGCGCCCGGGCGCCGCAGGTCTACGCGACCTTGCAGCAGATGCGCGAGCTGTTCAGCCAGGGCCATGCCTGGCGCGTACTGGAGCAGGCCGGCTTCGCCCGCCTGCAACGCGCCGGCTTCGTCCCGGACTACGTGGCCATCCGTCGCGCCGAGGACCTCGCTGAGCCGGGTGACGACGAGCGCACCGGCCTGGTGGCCCTGGTGGCCGCGCGGATGGGCACGACGCGGCTGATCGACAACCTGCCGTTCGATTGAACGGCCCGGAACCAGCCCCATCTACGGGCTGAGCGCCGCTGGCTGCTTCACTTGCGGCGGCGCACAATGGCTATAATTCCGGTTTTCCCCGTCGTCCCCAACACGTCCGCTGGATTTCACCATGCACCTGAACATGCTCAAGGCCAAGATCCACCGTGCGACGGTGACCCACGCCGAGCTGCACTACGAGGGCTCGATCGCCATCGACGGCCTGCTGCTGGACGAGTCCGGCATCCGTGAGTACGAGCAGATCCACGCCTGGAACATCAATAACGGCAAGCGCTTCGTCACCTATGCGCTGCGTGCCGAGGAAGGCTCGGGGATCATTTCGGTCAATGGCAGCGCCGCCCATCGGGCACAGCCGGGCGACCTGATCATCATCGCCGCCTTCGCCTCGCTGTCCGAAGCCGAACTGGCCAGCTTCAAGCCGACCATGGTTTACGTCGATCGCGACAATCGCAAGACGCATACCAATCATTCGATTCCCAAGCAGGCTGCGTAAGCGCGGGTAATACCACGTGTCGTCGGCACATCGGCGACACGTTGCAGATGGTGGCACAGCTCGTTTTTTCGCTTTTCGTCACGCTGCACTGCGGTAAGATCGGAGGCTTGGTCCGTCACCGCATTGTGAGCCCATGAATTCCGAGCAAGCCCGTCTGCCGTCGTTCGCCGCGCATGCCGCGCGCCTGGAAGCCACCCATCTTCGTGAACTGCTGACCGATACCGGTCGCGGTGAGCGCCTGCGTCGACGGGTGGGACCGATCCTGCTCGACCTCAGCCGACAGAAACTCGACGTCGCCGCACTCGACGCGGTAGGCGCGTACATCGAGAGCACCGGCTGGCAGCAGGCCCGCGATGCGATGTACTCGGGCGAGGCGATCAATACCTCGGAAGACCGTGCGGTGCTGCATACGGCCCTGCGCGGTGCCGGTTCGCACCTGCCGCCGCTGGCGCCGGCGAACGTGCGCGCCGAGATCGAGAAGACCCTCGAGCGCATGGCGAAGATCGTCAACGCCGTGCATCACGGCGAAGGCGCGAGCCTCGGCCTGATCAACACCATCACCGACGTGGTCAATGTCGGCATCGGCGGCTCCGACCTCGGTCCGCGACTGGCCGTGCACGCGCTCGAACAATTCCATGTGCCGAACATCCGCAGCCACTTTTTGACCAATGTCGACGGCCATGCGGCCGATGGCCTGATGCGCAGCCTCGATCCGCGGCGCACCCTGGTGATCATCGTCTCGAAGAGTTTCAACACGCAGGAAACCCTGCTCAACGGCGGCGTCCTGCGCGACTGGATCCTGCGCGCGGAAGATGGCGACGAACGCGCCGCGTCGCGGCATTTCCTCGCGGTCAGTTCGAACACCGAGGCGGCGGCGAAGTGGGGCGTTCCCGCCGCACAGGTGTTGCCGATGTGGGATTTCGTTGGCGGCCGTCTGTCACTGTGGTCCGCGGTGGGCCTGAGCATCGCCTTGTCGGTCGGCATGGAACATTTCCGTGAACTGCTGGCCGGCGCCGCGCAGATCGACGATCACTTCCGCTCCGCACCGTGGCAGGACAACCTGCCGGTGCTGCTGGCGATCGCCGAGGTATGGAACCGCAATGTCTGTGGCCGCGGCAGCCGCGCGGTCGTGCCGTATGTCGATCCGCTGCTCGACCTGACCTCGTACTTGCAGCAGCTGGAGATGGAAAGCCTCGGCAAGCAAGTGCACAAGGACGGCACGCCCGTCGAAGGCAGTACCGTTCCGGTGGTCTGGGGCAGCATCGGCACCAATGCGCAGCATGCGTATTTCCAGGCCTTGCACCAGGGCACCGATGTCGTGCCGCTGGAATTCATCGGCATCGTCAAGCCCGGGCATCCGCTGCGCGCCAATCATCAGGCCCTGCTTTCGAACCTGCTGGCGCAGGCCGCCGCGCTGGCGCTGGGCAAGACTTTCGACGAAGCGCTGGCCGAGGCGACCGAGGGCAGCGAGGACGAGCGCCGCGTGCTCGCTGCACAACGTACCTTCCCGGGCGATCGTCCGAGCACGGTCATCATGCTCGATGCGCTGACCCCGGCAACCCTCGGTGCACTGATCGCGATGTACGAGCACAAGGTGTTCATGCTCGGCCACCTGTGGCGGATCAATGCGTTCGACCAGTGGGGCGTGGAACTCGGCAAGCTGATCGCGAAGCAGATACTGCCGTCGCTGGATGCGGATGAGAAGGATCTGGCGCAGTTCGATTCGGCGACGCGTGCGCTTATTCTGGCCATCCAAGCCAGACGCTAACGTCCACCGTTGGAGCACACTGTTGTGGGAGCGAACCCTGTTCGGGAGTCCTTTGAGGCCGTGCCTTTCCCGATCGCCAGCTCTGGATAGCGCCCCGCGAAAAGACTCGCGAACAGGGTTCGCTCCCACAAGGGTGCGTTCTTACAAGTGCTGCCTCAATGCCCAGGCAACGTGTTCGCGCACAATCTCCGATGGATGCATCGCGCGCGAATTGAGCGCAGCTACCACCGCCTCCGATCTCGGCGCATTTCCCAGTGCCACCGCGATATTCCGCAACCACCCTTCATACCCGGTACGTCGTATCGCCATCCCCTCGGTGCGCCGAAGGAACTCGTCCTCCTCCCACGCGAACAGGTCGACCAGCTTTGCCCCGTCCAGGCTATGCCGTGGCGCGAAGTCCGGCTCCTGCGCATCCTGCGCGAACTTGTTCCAAGGGCAGATCAGCTGGCAGTCGTCGCAACCGAAGATACGGTTGCCCATCGGCGCGCGGAATTCCTCGGGGATGCTGCCCCTCAGCTCGATGGTGAGATAGGAAATGCAGCGCCTGGCATCGAGCCGGTAGGGGCCGACGATGGCCTGGGTCGGGCAGATATCGATACAACGACGGCAGCTGCCGCAGTGCGCCGAAGCCGGTGCGTCGACCGGCAGGGGCAGGTCGGTATATAGCTCGCCCAGGAAAAAGTACGAACCGGCGCGACGATTGATCAGCACGGTGTGCTTGCCGATCCAGCCGAGGCCGGCATTGCGCGCCAGGGCCTTTTCCAGCACCGGCGCGGAATCGACGTAAGCGCGATAGCCGAAGTCGCCGATCTTGCCGCCGATCATCCCGGCCAGCTTCTGCAGGCGATTGCGCATCAGCTTGTGGTAATCGCGGCCCAGCGCGTAGCGAGCGACGTAGGCCGCTTCGCTGTCCTCGATCACCTGCCAGGCATTGCGGGTACCGGGCGGCACATAGTCCATGCGGACCGAAATGACCCTGAGCGTGCCCGGTTCGAGTTCGGCCGGCCGGCTGCGCCGTGTGCCGTGTCGGGCCATGTAATCCATCTCGCCGTGGTGCCCATCGTCCAGCCAGCGCTGCAGGTACGTCTCGTCCTTGCCGAGCTCGGTGCCGGCGATGCCGGCATCGGCAAAACCGAGTTCGAGCGCCCAGCGTTTGATATCGCGCGCGAGTTCGGCGAAGTCGATGGAGGAGGGGATGGACATGTACACATTCTAGTCGCTGAGCCGAACCCTATAATCGTCCAATGAGCGCACAGCCCCACGATACTGCCTTGTTCACCGCAGCCCAGGTTCGTCAGATCGACCGTCACGCCATCGACGCGCTGGGCGTGCCCGGCTTCGAGCTGATGCAGCGCGCCGCCGGCGCGGCCTTCGCCAGCCTGACCCGGCACTGGCCCGACGCGCGTCGCCTGTGCGTGCTGTGCGGGCCCGGGAACAACGGCGGCGATGGCTACCTGCTCGCCGCGCAGGCACGCGAGGCAGGCTACAAGGTTGAACTGCTGGCATTGGCCGACCCGGCCGGCGATGACGCCATCGCCGCGCGAGCGGCCTTTATCGCCGTGGGCGGCGAGGTTCATCGGATCGACGAAGACACCCCATTGCCGCCGGCCGATGTCTATGTCGATGCGCTGTACGGCACGGGACTGAATCGTGCGCCAGGGGAAACCGCCAGCCGCCTGATCCGAGAGTTGAACGACTTGCGCGCACCGGTACTCGCGCTGGATATCCCCTCCGGCCTGTCCGCCGATACGGGTGCCTGTCCGGGTGAGGCCGTACGTGCCTCGGTGACAGTCAGTTTCATCGCCTGGAAGCGGGGCCTGTTCACATTTGGCGCGGAGGTCGCCGGCGAGAGGGAGCTGCGTACCCTTGGCCTGCCACCGACGGCATGGGAATTCATGCCGCCCGATGCCGTGCTTTTGCAGCCCGACGCGTTGCCGCGCCGCGCGCGCGACGAGAACAAGGGCAGCAACGGCCATGTCCTCGCCATCGGCGGCGACCACGGCACCGGTGGCGCCATCCGCATGGCGGGCGAAGCGGCGCTGCGCACGGGCGCGGGACTGGTCAGCGTGGCGACGCGTCCAGAGCATGTGTCGGCGATGAATGCCGCGCGTCCGGAACTGATGGCCCATGGCGTGGACGAGGTGGCCACGCTGGCGCCGATGCTGGCCCGCGCCAGCGTGCTCGCCGTCGGCCCCGGCCTGGGGCAGGGCGACTGGGGTCGCGCGCTCTGGCAGGCGGCGCTGGATAGCGGCAAATCTCTGGTGCTCGACGCCGACGGCCTGAACCTGCTTGCCATCACGCCGCGCCGTTTCGACGGCAAGGCCGTGCTTACCCCGCACCCCGGCGAGGCCGGGCGCCTGCTCGGCGTATCGACCGGTGAGGTCCAGAAAGACCGGTTCGCCGCGGCGCGCGAGATGGCCACGCGCTTCGATGCCGTGGTCGTCCTGAAAGGCTCGGGTAGCCTGATCGCCGCACCGGATGGGCGCGTTGCCGTGTGTCCCTGGGGCAACCCCGGCATGGCCAGCGGTGGCATGGGCGATATCCTGACCGGTGTGATCGCGGCACTGATGGCCCAGGGCTGCGATGCGTGGCGGGCCGCCTGCCTCGGTGTCGGCCTGCATGCGCGGGCCGGCGATATCGCCGCCGAGGACGGCGAGCGCGGCCTGCTCGCCTCGGACCTGTTCGCGCCGATCCGTATCCTGCTCAACCGGAGCGTCCATGACTGAGCTGAAACTGCCCCTCGCCGACGAAGCGGCGACGATCGACCTCGCGCGCAGGATCGCCGCGAACGTCGATACCGGCCTGGTGTTCTACCTGCATGGCGACCTCGGCGCGGGGAAGACCACGTTCGCCCGCGCGTTGCTGATCGCGCTCGGCGTCGGCGAGCGGGTGAAGAGCCCGACCTACAGCCTGGTCGAGTCCTATGAAGTCGACGGGCGCAGTGCCTGGCACCTGGACCTCTATCGCATCGCCGACGTCGGCGAACTGGAATGGCTGGGACTGGATGCGCTGGCCGAGCCGGACGCGATCGTCCTGGTCGAATGGCCGGAGCGTGGTCGCGGTGCCTTGCCGCTGCCGGACATCACCATCGACCTCGGCCATGCCGACGGTGGCCGGACCGCGGTGCTGAAGGCCGTCACGGTGGTCGGGCAGCGCTTGCTCGACGCGTTCGTCGAAGCCAAGTAATTGTTTTCGCGACGCTTCGCCGGTCGGCGCCGGGCGCACTCGCGGGCCAGGCATTCCATCGAAAACCGTCGCTTGGGGGACCTTCCTGCACGGTCGCTGACGAAAGAGTCGCAGGTTATGGATATTCAAGGGAAAATCTCTTGCTTTCCCCGGGCGCTTGCAGTTCAATCGCCGCTTATGAGGGGAGCCATACGCCACCGTTGCCTTTTTGCCCTTGCCGCCTTCGGATTCGCGGTCGCTTGCCCCGTGCAGGCAGCGGACGTGAAGGCCGCCCGTGTATGGGCCGGCCCTGAGTACACCAGGGTGGTTTTCGACCTTTCCGGACCGCTCGACTACAAGGTCGCGCCCGGCGATATCCCGGGTAACCTGGTCATCGATCTCGGGCGGAACGACGTCACCGGCGATTTCAGCGCCCCCGGCGCGCAGGGCCTGTTCAAGTCCATGCGCACCGAACGCCAGGGCGGCAACTCGCGCGTGGTCGCCACGGTCGACGTCCGGGCGAAGCCGAAGAGTTTCCTGTTGAAGCCGGCCGGCGACTACGGTTACCGGCTGGTGCTCGACCTGTATCCCGACAACGGCAATCCGGCCGTCGTTACGACCCGTCCGTCCAGGGGTGCCCCTGCCGGCGCGCCCGTCCTGCCGTCGGGCGAGCGCAAGGTGGTGGTCGCGATCGACGCCGGTCATGGTGGCGAGGACCCGGGCGCGCGCGGCGCGACGGGGCTGCGCGAGAAGGACGTGACCTTGCAGGTCGCCCGCGAACTGGCCGACCAGATCAACCGGCAGCCGGGCATGCAGGCCGTGCTGACCCGCAACGGCGACTACTTCATCCCGCTCAAGCGCCGTTACGAGATCGCGCGCGAGCACAACGCGGATATGTTCGTCTCGATCCACGCCGACGCGTTCAAGAACAGCGATGCCAAGGGTTCCTCGGTATGGGTGCTCTCGCCGCGTGGCAAGACAAGCGAGGCGGCGCGCTGGCTGGCCGACCGCGAAAACCGCGCCGACCTGGTCGGCGGCGTGTCGCTGGACGACAAGGACGACACCCTCGCCGCCGTGCTGCTCGACCTGCAGCAGGGCTATGCGATGCAGGCCAGCGATTCGATCGCAGGCAACGTGCTGAAGGCGCTCGGCCAGCTCGGTCCGACCCATCGCGGCTATGTCGAGAGCGCCAACTTCGTCGTGCTGCGCTCGCCGGATGTACCCTCGATCCTGGTCGAGACCGCCTTCATCACCAACCCGGACGAGGAGCGTCGCCTGCGTAGCGACGATCATCGCCGCCAGTTGGCCACGGCCGTACTCGGCGGCGTACGCAATTATTTCGAATCCACGCCGCCACCTGGCACCTGGTTCGCGGCGCAGGCCGCGCGCCGAAACGGCACGTCGCTGGCATCGGCCGCCGTCTCGACGCCGACCGCGCCGGCCGCTTCCGACGCCAGCAGTATCGCTTCGGGCGCCGTCCAGGCCGCACAGCAGGGGCCGCAGGTCGCGGTGTCCACGCCCAGGCCGGCGACACGTAACACGTCGTCGTCGAGGAAACTGGTGGCGCGCGCCGATGACAACGTCCGTGATGTCCACCGGGTCAACCGTGGCGAGACCCTGACCGGCATCGCCCAGCAGTACGGCGTCAGCGTGGATGCGCTCAAGAGCGCCAACCGCATGAGCGACAACACCGTGCGCATCGGCACCGTGCTGGCCATCCCCTCGGGCTGAGCCGGGCCGATCCCTTTGCGGTTATCCTTGGCCGCATGCCTTCCATCCGTCCGCTCCCCGTCGAACTCATCAACCAGATCGCCGCCGGCGAAGTCATCGAACGCCCGGCGTCGGTGGTCAAGGAACTCGTCGAGAACAGCATCGACGCCGGCGCGCGCCGCATCGAGGTCGATATCGAGCAGGGTGGCTCCCGGCTGATCCGCGTGCGTGACGACGGCGGCGGTATCGCCCGCGACGAACTGGTCCTGGCGGTTTCCGCGCATGCGACCAGCAAGATCGGCAGCTTCGACGACCTCGAACATGTCGCCAGCATGGGTTTCCGTGGCGAGGCACTGGCCTCGGTGTCGTCCGTCGCGCGTTTCGCGCTGACCTCGCGCCAGGCTGGCGAGGACGCGGCATTCCGCATCGAGGTCGACGGCGGCAAGGTCCAGGATGCCCGCCCGGCCCAGCATCCACCGGGGACCAGCGTCGAAGTCCGGGACCTGTTCTATAACGTGCCGGCGCGCCGCAAGTTCCTGCGCGCCGAGCGCACCGAATTCGCCCATATCGACGACCTGCTCAAATCGCTGGCGCTGGCCCGCGACGGCGTGGAGATCCGGCTCAGCCACAACGGCAAGCCGGTGCGGATCCTCAAATCCGCCCGCGACGAAGCCGGTGCGCTGGAGCGCGTGGCCGAAGTCCTCGGTGCCGAGTTTCCCGGGCAGAGCCTGCGTGTCGACCACGCTGCCGCCGGCATGCGCCTGAGCGGCTGGGTCGGGTTGCCGACGGCGTCGCGCTCACAGGCGGACCAGCAGTATTTCTATGTGAACGGGCGTCTGGTGCGCGATCGCATCGTCGCCCACGCGGTGCGCCAGGCGTACGCCGACGTGCTGTTCCACGGACGCCATCCGGCCTTCGTGCTCTTCCTCGAACTCGATCCGGTCGGCGTCGACGTGAACGTGCACCCGGCCAAGCACGAGGTGCGCTTCCGCGAGCAGCGCCTGGTCCACGATTTCCTCTTCCGCACCTTGCACGAAGCGCTGGCGCAGACCCGGGCGGGTATCGTCGCGCCGTCGTCGGAGCCGTCCTCACCCGTGGCCGGTTCGTGGACAGCGGCATCGACCTCGTCCTATCCGTCCTGGCCCTCGCCTTCGAGCCAGTCGCGGCTCAGCCTCGGCGTGCGCGAGCAGCCGCTGAGCGAATACGCGACCCTGCTGGGCGACGCCTCGGCGACCGCCGTCGCGTTTCCACCGGTCATGGCCGGCGAAGAGGCCAGCGAGGTGCCGCCGCTCGGTTATGCGATCGCGCAGTTGAAGAGCATCTTCGTGCTGGCCGAGAACGCGCACGGCCTGGTCCTGGTCGATATGCACGCCGCGCACGAACGGATCACCTACGAGAAACTGAAGAACGGTCGTGCGACCAGCAACCTGCGTTCGCAGATGTTGCTTGTGCCGCTGAGCATCGCGGTCAGCGCGCGCGAGGCGGCTGCCGCCGAGGAACATGCCGATGCGCTGGCCGAATGGGGGCTGGAGCTTTCGCGCAGCGGGCCGTCCGGTGTCGTGGTGCGGCGCATTCCCGCGCTGCTGGAAGGCGCCGATGTCGCCCAGATGACCCGCGACGTGCTCGCGGAGCTCGCCCAGCACGGCAGTTCGCGCCGCTTGCAGGAACTGGAAAACGAATTGCTCTCGACCATGGCCTGCCATGGTTCGGTACGTGCCGGGCGCCGCCTCGGCCTGCCGGAAATGAACGCGCTGTTGCGCGAGATGGAAGCGACCGAGCGCTCGGGCCAGTGCAACCATGGTCGCCCGACCTGGGTACAGCTCAGCCTCGGCGAGCTCGACCGACTGTTCATGCGCGGACGCTGATCCAGCCGTCCATACCGCCAAACCCGACTACGGATTCCCTATGTTCCGTTTTGCCATCGCTTCCGTGCTTGCCGCCGGCATCACCGTCGTTCCCACCGTCGATCCGGACTACGTACGCTCGATCGAGCAATGGCAGGCCAAGCGCGCCGATGACCTCAAGGCGCCGAACGGCTGGTTGAGCCTGATTGGCCTGGAGTGGCTCAACGAAGGCACCAACCACATCGGCAGCGCCGCGGACAACGACATCGTGCTGCGCGCCGGCCCGGCCCACCTGGGCACGATCACCGTGGGTACCGACGGTGCGCTTTCCATTGCCATGGCGAAGGACAGTGGCGCCCTGGTCGACGGACGTCGTACCGACTCGGCGCCCCTGCTCGACGACGCGCATGCCGGCACCGGCGAGCCGACCGAGGTGTCGTTCGGTTCGGCGAATTTCTACGTGATCGAGCGCAACGGGCGCAAGGCCTTGCGGGTCAAGGACAGCGAGGCGGACACGCGCACGCACTTCATGGGACTCGATCGTTTTCCGATTGACGCGTCATGGCGTGTGGTCGCCGACTGGGTGCCGTTCGATCCGCCGCATGAGCTTGAGATAGGCAACGTACTCGGCACGATCGACAAGGAAAAAGTGCCGGGCAAGGCGGTCTTCACCCGCGACGGCCATACCTATGAGCTGTATCCGATCCAGGAAGATGCCCAGTCGCTGTTCTTCGTCTTCGCCGATCGCACCAGCGGCAAGGAAACCTATGGCGCCGCGCGCTTCCTGACCACGACGCTGGCCGCGAACGGCAAGCTGGTTCTTGATTTCAACAAGGCGACCAACCCGCCGTGCGCATTCACGCCGTACGCCACCTGTCCGCTGGCGCCGCCGGAAAACCGCATGGACCTCCGCGTCACCGCCGGCGAAAAGAAATACCGCGGCGGCGATCATTGATTCCAGTTTCGAGACGCTCTCTTTTTGTGGGAGCGAACCCTGTTCGCGAGTCCTTTGAGGCTGTGGATCTCAAGCTTGCGAGCCTTGCCATGCCTCGCGAAAGGACTCGCGAACAGGGTTCGCTCCCACAACAGCCAGGGTTTCAGCGACCGGCGAAGGTCGGTTTACGCCGCTCCAGGAACGCGCTTGTCCCCTCGCGCATATCCTCCGTCGAAAACGCCAGCGCGAAGGCCTGCGTCTCATATTCCAGCCCCTGGTCGATCGCACATTCGGCGCCCTGGAGCACCGCATCGAGGATCCCCCGCAAGGCCAGTGGCGCGGCGGCGGCCAGTTGATCGGCCAGCGCGTCGACCGTGCTATCCAGCTCATCGGCCGCCACGGTGCGGGTGACGATGCCCAAGGCCGCGGCACGGGTCGCATCGATCTGCTGTCCGAGCAGGCATAGTTCCAGGGCGACGCCGCGGCCGGCCAGGCGGGCCAGGCGCTGGGTGCCGCCGAAACCGGGAATCAGCCCCAGGCCGATTTCCGGCTGGCCGAACTTGGCACGATCGCCAGCGATGCGCAGGTGGCAGGCCATGGCCAACTCCATACCACCGCCCAGGGCGTAGCCATGGATGCGCGCGATGACCGGCTTGCCCAGTCGTTCGATGCTCGTCATCAACTGCTGTCCCGCACGCGAAGCGGCCTGTGCCTGGGTCGGGGTCCAGCCGGTCATCTCGGAAATATCGGCGCCGGCGACAAACGCCTTCTCGCCCGCGCCAGCCAGTACCACCACGCGCACCGTGTCGTCCTGCGCGGCCTGGGTGAAGGCCAGGGTCAACTCATTGATCGTCTCGCGGTTCAGCGCGTTGAGCTTGTCCGGCCGGCTGACGGTGATCGTGCGCACCGCGCCGCGGTTGGTGAGGGCAAGGGTACGGAAGGCCATGGAAGGGCTCCTGGTGGCTAAACGGCGAATCTTAGCAGGGGAAACTTTTCCGCCCGCTGGCGTTCTCAGTCGGGGCGCTACGTCGATTCGCAGCGCCGGCTGCCGCTATCGATTATGCTTCGGCGTCGCCCTGTGTCGCGTCATGGAGAACGGGATGTCACCACTGCGTTTGCTGGTTCTCGCGCTTGGCCTCGGCGGTGTGGTTGCCGTGTGCGCGCAGGACCGGCCTCCGCCGGGCGAAGGCACGGCGACGAAGACGGTGGCGATCGACCGGACCAAGCTCTCCTATGCGATCGGTTACCAGATCGGCGCCCAGTTCGCCAACGGCGGACCGCCCGACGTCGACGTGCAGACCCTGGTCAAGGCCTTGCAGGACGGCTATGCCAAGCGTCCACCGAGCGTGCCGCTGCAGGACATGCGTGACCAGCTGCTGAGCTTCGATGCCAAGGTGCACAGCGACAGCGCCGCCGAATACAAGCGCATCGCCGCGGCCAACCTGCGCAAGAGCGCCGAGTTCCTCGAACGCAACAAGACCCAGGCCGGCGTGATCGCCTTGCCGTCCGGGATCCAGTACGCGGTGTTGCGCAAGGGCAGCGGCACCCAGGCACCGACGGTGACCAGTACCGTCACCGCCAACTACCGCGGCGCACTGATCGACGGCACCGAATTCGACAGTTCCTACGCGCACGGCAACCCGGTGACATTTACGGTCAATCGGGTGATCCGGGGCTGGCAGGACGTCATTCCACGCATGCGCGTGGGCGACAAGTGGAAAGTGGTGATCCCACCGCAACTCGCTTACGGTGAAAACGGCCAGCTGCCGCGCATCGGGCCCAACGAGGCCCTGGTCTTCGAAATCGAGCTGCTCGAAATCAAGCCATAGCGCCATCGCGGTATCATGGGGGAATGCCCCTGAGTTCTCCGTCCACCCTGCCGCTTTCCCCTTGTACCGGTATCTGCCGGCTCGATGAGCGTGGCCTGTGTATCGGCTGCCTGCGCACGGGCGATGAGATCGCCCGCTGGAGCGGGCTGAACGATCGCGAGCGGCTGCGCATCATCAACGACGTACTGCCCCTGCGCGAGGCGACCTGATGGACGGCTCGTCGCTCGATCTGGCATCGGTGCTTGTGCCGCTGTCCGCACCACCTAAGGCACCGGGCTGGAACCATGCCGAGATGGTGGAATTCCTCGGCGACGGCGTGCGTCGTCCGGCTGCCGTGCTGATCGGCATCCGCGACGATCGCCAGCAGCATGTCGTGTTCACCGTACGCACTCATACCTTGCAGCAGCATGCCGGCCAGGTTGCTTTTCCCGGTGGCGGCGTCGAAGCGGCCGATGTCGACATCGTCGCCGCGGCGTTGCGCGAGAGCCATGAGGAAATCGGCCTGAGTCCGGACACGGTGACGCCGCTCGGTTTCCTCGAGTGCTTCGAGACGATCAGCGGCTACATCATCACGCCGGTGGTCGCCCGGATCGATGCCGGCGCGCGCCTGCGTGCCGATCCGCGCGAGGTGGCCGAGATCTTCGAGGTGCCGCTGGCTTTCTTCCTCGAGCCGGCCAACCTGCGTCGCTATACCATGGAGTTTCGTGGACACCGCCGCGACATGGTCGAGTTCCTGCATGCCGGTTACCGGATATGGGGCGCGACCGCGGCGATCATGCTCAACCTGCTCAAGCGGATGGGACATCAATGACCATGCACAGCACGCTCGTCGACGCGATGACCGTGGCGGCCATGCCGCCAGGCTCGGTCCTGTTGGTGGACTGCCGGGTCGACCTGACCGACCGTACCCGTTCGGCGCATGACTACGCCAGGGCCCATCTGCCGGGTGCGATCCACGCCGACCTGGATACCGACCTGTCCGACCTGTTGTCGAATGTGCCACACGCCGGCCGGCATCCACTGCCTTCGGCGGCCGGTTTTTCCGCGGTGCTGTCGCGCTGGGGCTGGACGCCAGGCCTGCAGGTGGTCGCCTATGACGCCGCTGGCGGTGCGCTCGCCGCAGCACGCCTGTGGTGGCTGCTGCGCGTGGCCGGCGTGCGTGAGGCCGCGGTGCTCGACGGTGGCCTGGTGGCCTGGGCCAGCGCCGGCCACCCGCTCGAGAGCAGCCTGCCGCGTCGCGACGCGAGCGAGGTTCGCGTCGAATTCGACGTCGACGAAACCGTCTCGGCCGACGTACTCGCCGACGAGGTGGCACGGGGTACGGCGGTCCTGCTCGATGCTCGCGCCGCACCGCGGTTTCGCGGCGATGTCGAACCGCTCGATCCGGTGGCCGGTCATGTGCCAGGTGCACGGAACCGTCCGTACGCGGACAACCTCGCCGCCGACGGTCGGTTCAAGCCAGCGGTGACGCTGCGCAGCGAGTTCACCGCCTTGCTGGGCGCGCATTCGCCGCGCGAGGTCGTCCATATGTGCGGCTCGGGCGTGACCGCCTGCCACAACCTGCTGGCGATGGAATATGCCGGACTGACCGGTTCGCGGCTGTTCGCGCCGTCATGGAGCGGCTGGGTTAGCGATCCGGCGCGGCCGGCGGCGAAGGGTGAGTTTTAGGTTTTCTCGAAAGCAAAGCCGGCGACCATCAGCGCCCGGCCCCAAAGGACTCGCGAACAGGGTTCGCTCCCACAGGGTTACCGCGAGTCCGTTCGCGATGAGTTGAATTACTTCGGCTTTTTCAGCCGCGCTACCAGTGCATGCAGCACGGTCTGCGTTTCCTCGCCAAAAAATCCTTCGAGGAAACCATCCAGTGGGAGCTTGTCCGGATCGGCGAATGCCTCGATCAGATCGGCGCGCGCGATCGCCCGCGTTGCCGACATCGCGTTGCGCGGCAAGGCCAGTAGTTCGCGCAGCCAGTGCAGCGCGCGCGGGGTGACCTGCTCGAGCCCGACCAGTTCGTCGACGAAGCCGACGGCCAGGGCCTGGTCGGCGTCGAGCATGGCGCCGGCCACCAGCAGGCGCTCGGCGCGATAGGTGCCTACCGTGCGGCGCAGGACCATCTGGATCGGCTCGGGCACGGTCAGGCCGACCTGCACCTCGTTCAGGCCGATGCGGTAGGCGCCGTGCGCCATGATGCGGTAATCGCTGAACAGCGCGAGCACGGCACCGCCGGCCGGGCTGTGTCCGGTGACCGCGGCGACGATGGGTACTGGCGAACGTGCGATCGCCCCACACAAGCCGAAGAAGGCGCGCCAGTAGGTGGTCACGCCATCGCGGTCGAGGCCAAGCAGGGCAGGGACGTCGACACCGGCGGAGTACATGCCCTGCGCGCCGGAAAGCACGATGCCGCGTGCACCGTTGTTCGGCGCCTCGGCGATCGCCTCGTGCAACGCGCGGACCAGGCTGAGGTTCAGCGCATTGACCGGCGGCCGGGCCAGGCGGATTTCAACGATATCGTCGTCGTGCGGAAGGATGTCGAGCATGATTGAGCTTCCTTATTTCTTGTCGGCGGCCGACCAGGAGTAATGCACCGCGTAGTCGAGCGTGGCCTTGCCATGTGCCGGGACATCGACCTTGAACTCGAGTGTATCGGTGGTCTGCTTGCTGGCCTTGACCGACGACGACACCAGTTTCCACTGTCGCCAGCGGGTTGGGTGTTCGCGCACGGTGATGACGCGGGCATTGTCGCCGGCGTTGGTCAGGGTGATCCGATACGCTTCATCGAGGGCGGAACCTGCTTTGTCGAGCTGGAAGGCCGTGCGTTCGCGTGTGCCGCGCAGGTCGAAGGCAGGGCCGAGGACGATGGTGGCATCGACGTCCTTGGGCGTATCCCCGATGCGGCCTTCGCCCAGCAGTTCCGCGTTGCCATCGCTGTCGGCGACCAGCACGCGTGCATAACCCGCTGGCAGGCTGTCGAAGGCGCGCAGGCGCACCGCGCCGACGATCGGTGTCGAACCGCTGCCGGCGTCGTTTTCGTCGATGTTCGGCTGCGGCGGTGTCCACGTGTTGCCGTTCTCGTAAAGCGCCGTGCGCTCGCAGGCGATATCGCGCGTCGCATAGAGCGGCGTCTGGGTGACGCTGCCATCGGGCAGATCGATCGCCGCGGGCAGGGTATAGGTCCGCAGGTCCTCGAGCGTTGCCTGTTGCGGCATTGCATCGGCCGCCATGGGTGCGGGCGCGGCCATGGCGTAGTTGCGCATCATCGGCTGCGGCGCGGAAGCCTTGGCGATATTCGGCTGTCCCGCGACCAGCTTCAGTTTCGCCCCGTTCCAGTCGCGACCACTGCGGTTGGCGATGCTGGCGCGCGATTCGAAACTGAGCTTGCAGCTGCCACCGGGGGCGAGCGTAGCGACGTAGGCGGCGCGCCAGCCGATACCCGAGGTCGGATAACTGAGTGCCGCATCGGTGTCGCCTTTGCCGCCATCGACGCGGACCTGCAGGGTCGAACCGGTAGCCGGAGCAATGCCGGTGATACGTACTGCGGCGTAGTCGCGGATCAGGACCGTGACGCCGCTGCCTTCGCGGATGGCGAGAGAATCGCCGGCGCGCAGCAGCGTACCGTCCGCCAGCGGCTGGCCGCCATTTCCCAGCACCGAGACGTGCTGGCCGATCAGTCCGTTCAACGCACCGTTGACGCCCTGGCCGAGCAGCAGGCGCTGCGACAGCAGCTTCGTCCCGCTGCCGGGAAAGCGCAGTGACACCGCTTCGGCGTCGAGATAGGACGGCAGGCCACCGATAACGAGGTCCTGGGTACCGCCGGTCAGAGTCAAGGTGCGGCGTTCATGGACCACGGCATAACCGGCGTTGACCGAGCCGTCGCCCTGCGAGGTAAACAACTCATCGCTGTCGCTTCGATAGACGGTGAGGTCGACGCCATCGGCGGCAAGCGCGATGGGCGCGACGACGAGGCAGGCAAGGGCGAGGGCGGAAAGGCGGATCGATGTCACGGGCGAACTCCTTGGGCCGGATCGTTCGCCATCATACCCGTGCCACGCCATCGGTTCGCCTGTGCTCGAACCTGCTCTCAGGCGTTCGTTCCGGATACCGCGAGCGCGTCACGGATCGCGTTGCGGACCGCTTCAGGCAGCGGCACCGGTTTGCCGGTCGCCGGGCTTACCCAGACGACGGTGACATGGCCGTCGCAGCACACACGGTCGTTGGCGTCGACCATACGATGGCCGACGGTCATCGAACTGTTGCCTTCGCGCTCGCAGGTCAGTTGCACCGCGATGCGGTTCGGCCACTCGATCGGGCGGCGATAGTTGAGCGTACTCGCCGCCATCACCGGCATGGCGTTCTCATCGGCCCATGGTCCGGGCACCGTGGCCAACCATTGCAGCCGCGCCTCTTCCAGATAGGTGAGGTAGGTCGAGTTGTTGACGTGGTTGAAGGCGTCGAGATCGCGCCAGCGGACGTCTATCGTGGCAGTGAAGAGTGGTGTTGCGCTGGCGGCGTTGCCGGATGTCATGCGGTCTTCTTTTTGCGTGCGGGAGCGGCCTTGGCCGCAGCTTTTGCCGGCACGGATTTCGTCGCAGCCTTCTT
Organism: Luteibacter sp.; assembly: GCA_036009745.1. Lineage (GTDB taxonomy): Bacteria > Pseudomonadota > Gammaproteobacteria > Xanthomonadales > Rhodanobacteraceae > Luteibacter. The sequence continues at coordinate 44,257 of DASYLE010000055.1, forward strand.
CGCGGCCACCTTCGGCGCGGGCGCCTGCACCGGCTTCAGATGTGGCGCGAGGAAACGACCGGTATGCGAGCCCTTGGTCGCCGCGATCTTTTCCGGCGTGCCGCTGGCGAGGATGCGTCCGCCGCCGGCGCCACCTTCGGGACCGAGGTCGACGACCCAGTCGGCGGTCTTGATCACGTCGAGGTTGTGCTCGATCACGACCACGGTATTGCCCTGGTCGACCAGCTGGTGCAGCACATCGAGCAATTGCTCGATGTCGTGGAAGTGCAGCCCGGTGGTCGGCTCGTCGAGGATGTAGATGGTGCGACCGGTATCGCGCTTGGACAGTTCCTTCGACAGCTTCACGCGCTGCGCCTCGCCGCCGGAGAGCGTGGTCGCGCTCTGGCCGAGGGTGATGTAGTCCAGGCCCACGGCGCGTAGCGTGTCGAGCTTGCGCGCGATGGTCGGCACGTTCTCGAACAGCTTCAGCGCATCCTCGACGGTCATCTGCAGCACATCGGCGATGGTGTGGCCCTTGTAGTGGATCTCCAGCGTCTCGCGGTTGTAGCGCTTGCCGTGACAGACGTCACAGGGGACGTAGACGTCCGGCAGGAAGTGCATCTCGACCTTGATCAGGCCATCGCCTTCGCAGGCCTCGCAACGGCCACCGCGCACGTTGAAACTGAAGCGTCCCGGCGTATAGCCGCGCTGGCGCGATTCGGGTACCTGCGAGAACAGCTCGCGCAGCGGCGTGAACAGGCCGGTATAGGTCGCTGGGTTCGAGCGCGGCGTACGGCCGATCGGCGACTGGTCGATGTCGACGACCTTGTCGAACAGATCCAGGCCTTCGATCGATGTATAGGGTGCGGGCTGTGCACTGGAGCCGTTGAGTTCGGCGGCGGTCAGGCGGAACAGGGTGTCGTTGACCAGGGTGGACTTGCCCGAGCCGGAGACGCCGGTCACGCAGGTGAACACGCCGGCGGGAATCGCCAGGTCGACATTCTTGAGGTTGTTGCCGGTGGCGCCCTTCAGATGCAACCAGGCATCGTCCTTGGCCTTGCGACGCACCTCGGGAATCTCGATGCGGCGCTTGCCGGACAGGTACTGGCCGGTGATCGAGCGCGGCGAGTCGAGCAGGTCCTGGAAGGTGCCCTGGGCGACGATCTCGCCGCCGTGCACGCCAGCACCGGGACCGATGTCGAGCACATGGTCGGCAGCGCGGATCGCATCCTCGTCATGCTCGACGACGATCACCGTGTTGCCGAGGTCGCGCAGCCGGGTCAGGGTACCGAGCAGTCGCTCGTTGTCGCGCTGGTGCAGGCCGATCGACGGCTCGTCGAGCACGTACATCACGCCGACCAGGCCGGCACCGATCTGACTGGCCAGGCGGATGCGTTGCGCCTCGCCGCCGGACAGCGAGTCCGCCTGGCGATCAAGGGTGAGGTAATTGAGGCCGACGTCGTTGAGGAAGGTCAGCCGCTCGCGGATTTCCTTGACGATCTTCACCGCGATCTCGCCACGCCAGCCGGCGAGCTTGAGCTTGTCGAAGAAGACGAGCGTGTCGTCGATTGCCAGCGAGGTCAGCGCGGGCAGGGCCTCGTCGGCGACGAAGACATTCCGCGCCGAACGGTTCAGGCGCTGGCCGCCGCACTCCGGGCACGGATGGTCGGCGATGTACTTGGCCAGTTCCTCGCGCACCGCGGCCGATTCGGTCTCGCGGTAGCGACGCTCGAGGTTGGGCAGGATGCCTTCGAACTTGTGTTCGCGGGTGACCTTGCCGCCACGCTCGGTGATGTAGCGGAACGCGATCAGTTCCTTGCCGGAGCCGTTCAGTACGGCATCCTGCACCGCCTTGGGCAGCTTCTTCCACGGTATGTCGGGATCGAAGCCGTAGTGCTTCGCCAGCGACATGATCATCTGGAAGTAGTACGCGTTACGCCGGTCCCAGCCGCGGATCGCCCCGCTGGACAGGCTGAGCTCCGGATGGCCGACCACGCGCGCGGGATCGAACACCTGGGTCACGCCAAGGCCGTCGCAGCTCGGGCAGGCGCCGACCGGCGAGTTGAACGAGAACAGGCGCGGCTCGAGTTCCGGCAGCGAGTAATCGCAGAGCGGGCAGGAGTAACGCGAGGAGAACAGCTGCTCCTTCGCCTTCGGGTCTTCCATGTCGACCACGATGACGAGGCCGTCGCCGAGGCGGAGCGCCGTCTCGAACGATTCGGCAAGCCGCTGCTTGAGGTCTTCGCGCGGACGGAAGCGGTCGATGACCGCCTCGATGGTGTGCTTCTGGCGCAGGGTCAGCGGTGGTACCGCGTCCAGGTCATAGACCGCGCCGTCGACACGGGCGCGGACGAAACCCTGTGCGCGAAGCTGGTCGAAGATCTGGACGTGCTCGCCCTTGCGCTCGCGCACCACGGGCGCCAGCAGCATCCAGCGCTTCTCGGGATCGAGGCCGAGGGTGTGGTCGACCATCTGGCTGACCGTCTGCGCCTCGAGCGCGATGCCATGGTCCGGGCAGCGCGGCGTGCCCACGCGTGCATAGAGCAGGCGCAGGTAATCGTAGACCTCGGTGATCGTGCCGACGGTCGATCGCGGATTGTGCGAGGTCGACTTCTGCTCGATCGAGATGGCCGGCGACAGGCCCTCGATATGGTCGACGTCGGGCTTCTCCATGATCGACAGGAACTGTCGCGCATAGGCCGACAACGATTCGACATAGCGACGCTGCCCCTCGGCATAGATCGTGTCGAAGGCCAGCGAGGATTTACCCGAGCCTGACAGTCCCGTGATCACGATCAGCCGATCGCGCGGGAGGTCCAGGTCGATATTCTTGAGGTTGTGCGTGCGGGCGCCGCGTATGCGGATAGTGTCCATGTCGCAAGCAGATGGGGGAGACACTCAACTATAGCAAGCCCTTGTCGAGCTGCCGTCGACGGATGACCCGCTGTCAGTGAAGTTCGGGTGTGATGGCGCTCAGCGGCTCGCTCAGCTGCACCGTCGCGGTCGACCAGTCCGGGTTCCAGGGCAGCACGACCACACCCCTGGCGTCCGCGTCGAAGCGCTTCACGCCGTCCGGCAGGCGAATGGTGACGTGCTGCCCCTCGGCGGCGAACGTCAGCCGGATACCGCGTACCTTGGGTGCCAGGAACCGCAGCAGGCCGGCCTGGCGGCGGATGGCTTCAATCATCACCGGCACCGACTCGGCAAGCTTGGCGTAGCTCATTGCCGTGCCCGTGGGCACCCGGGCCGGAAAGGCGAGGCCAAAACGGACCTTGTCGCGGGGCTGGTTCACCCGGATCGAGGCTTCGCGCATCGATGGTTCGTCACAGCGCGGGTCGAAACCGTGGTCGGCATCCAGGGCGATCGGCGTGGCCTTGCCATCCTTGACCAGCTCCAGCGCCAGATCCGGCGGCAATTCGGGCTGGTCTTTGGGTTTGGCCACCATCATCACGTGGATGATGTCCTCCGGATCGGCGGGCTTGGCCTTGGTCACACCGTCGCAGACCGGCGCCAGGGGCACGTCACGGCCTTCGCCGGCAAGCGCCTGGGTGGCCGACAGGGCCAGGGTCAGGGCGAGCGCGAGGCGTAGGGTCATTCGGGGTGTTCCTCCGGATCGTCCAACCTGTATACGCCGATCGCCCGTTTGCCGATGTGTACGCCGGGTTTGCGGGTGCGCCGGGGTTGTGGCTAACTTCCCCGCGGCGGCCGACTGGCCTTCGACCATGCACGAGGAGACTGCAATGAAGAAACGGACAGGGATGATGGTTGGCGTGATGCTGGCGGGTCTCATGGGCCCGGCCCTGGCCGCGCCGCCCACCGAGCAACAGATCCGCCAGTTGATGGACGCCGTCGGCATGGGCCGCATGCTTGGCCAGATGAACACCCAGATGGCCGGGATGATGCAGAAATCGCTGCCCTGCGTCCCCGCCTCGTACTGGCAGGGTTTCGTGGACGCCAATGCCACCGGCCAGCTGATCGGCCGCATGGTGCCGGTCTACCAGAAGCACTTCACCGCCGAGGATATCGACGGCCTGCTGAAGTTCTACCGCTCGCCGCTGGGCCAGAAGGTCATCACCGAGATGCCCTCGACCATGGCCGAGGGCATGCAGATCGGCCAGCAGTGGGGCCAGCAGCGCGGCCAGGCGATGATCGCCGACCTCCAGACCAAGGGCACGCTGAACGCCCAGGGGCAGTGCCCGGCGACGGCGCCGGCCCAGCCGGCACCTGCTCCGGCGCCCGCAAAAAAGAAATAACGCCCGGGTATAACGCGATTTTCCCTTGTGCAGCGCATCCTGTGCGCGAATCCTTTGGGGCCGGGCCTTCACAAGGCCGGTGACCGGGCGAGTCAAGGCCTCAAAGGACTCGCGAACAGGGTGCGCTCCCACAAGGGCCGCTCCGGGGCGCCCTTGGCCTCTATCCCCATGTTTGACCTCGCCTTTTGCGAGCCGCTATACTTCGTAGTTCGTAACACCTCAAAGAATAACTACAGAAGGGTTTTCCCATGAGCTATGCCGTCATTAAGACCGGTGGCAAGCAGTACCGTGTCATGCAGGGCGAAGTCCTGCGCGTGGAGCTGCTGACCGCCGAAGTCGATTCCACCATTCAGTTCGACCAGGTCCTCCTGGTTGGCGAAGGTGAGTCGATCACGGTCGGTGCGCCGCTTGTTGCCGGTGCCACCGTCAGCGCCAAGATCCGTTCACACGGACGCGCCGACAAGATCCGCATCATCAAGTTCCGCCGCCGCAAGCACCACAAGAAGCAGCAGGGACATCGTCAGCATTACACCGAAATCGAGATCACGGGCATCACTGCCTGAGCCGCTGGAGTAAATGAGTCATGGCACATAAGAAAGGCGTAGGTTCCAGCCGCAACGGTCGCGATTCGAACCCGAAATACCTCGGCGTGAAAATCTACGGCGGTCAGTCCGTTGAAGCCGGCAACATCATCGTGCGTCAGCGCGGCACCAAGTTCCATCCGGGTGTCGGCGTTGGCCTTGGCCGCGATCACACGCTGTTCGCGCTGGTCGATGGCGTCGTCACCTTCAAGGTGCGCGGCGAGAAGAGCCGCAAGTTCGTCGACGTCGTCCAGGCGTAAGCTTCGCCCGACGTTGCAGCGAAGGCCCCGCCTAGGCGGGGTTTTTCGTTTGTGCGACCCACCATGGGTCGTACCCCTGTATACGGGCGACAGTTTTCGTCCGTGGCGCATCGCGCCGTACTTCACCGGGTCACGCTTATGAAATTCGTCGACGAAGCCAATATCAAAGTCCTTGCCGGCGACGGCGGCACCGGTTGCATCAGCTTCCGACGCGAGAAGTTCATTCCGTTCGGCGGTCCCGATGGCGGCGATGGCGGCAACGGCGGCTCGGTATGGCTGGTCGCCGACGAAGGCATCAATACCCTGATCGATTTCCGCCACCAGCGCTCGTTCAAGGCGCCGCGCGGTCAGGGCGGCATGGGCAGCCAGATGTATGGCAAGGGTGGCGACGATATCGATATCCGCGTGCCGGTCGGCACCGTGATCACCAATGTCGACACCGACGAAATCATCGGCGACCTCACCGTGCATGGCCAGCGCCTGAAAGTGGCGCAGGGCGGCCGTGGGGGCTTGGGCAATATCCATTTCAAGAGTTCGGTGAACCGCGCGCCGCGCAAGTCGACGCCGGGTACGCCGGGCGAAGTGCGCGAGCTGAAGCTCGAGTTGAAGCTGCTTGCCGACGTTGGCCTGCTCGGCTTCCCGAACGCCGGCAAGTCCACCTTTATCCGCGCCGTATCCGCGGCGACGCCGCGCGTGGCCGACTACCCGTTCACCACCCTGCACCCGAACCTCGGCGTTGTGCGTATCGGCACCGACCAGAGCTTTGTCGTCGCCGATATCCCGGGCCTGATCGAAGGCGCGGCCGATGGTGCCGGCCTCGGCATCCAGTTCCTCCGCCATGTCTCGCGGACCAGCCTGCTGTTGCACATGGTCGATATCGCGCCCCCGGGCGAGGACGGCGAGGGCAACGGTGATGCGGTGGAGCAGGTGCGCGCGATCGAGCAGGAGCTGGAGAAGTTCAATCCGGAACTGCTCGAACGTCCGCGCTGGCTGGTGATCAACAAGGCCGACAAGTTCACCGACGACGACGGGCGCAAGGCTGCCGTTGAAGACATCGTCAGCCGGCTGGACTGGAAACAGCCCTGGTTCGTGATCTCGGCGATCTCGCGCGAAGGCACCTGGGACGTCTGCATGCAGGTCCAGCAGTTCTTCGACGCCGAGCGCGCGGCGATGCGTGCCGACGATGAGGCGAGCGACGACGTGCGCATGCGCGGCGGTGAGGACTCGGCGAAGTAACCGCCTGGCGTTTCAGTCCGTGGGCTTGCGTGCCGAAAAGGCGATGACCGGTGGATGGGTCATGAAGATGTCCCAGTGCGCGGTTTCCGCCGCAGGGGTGTCCGGATCGAGAAAGGGCGCGTGCCAGGTGAAATCCACGAACCCGGCGCGGGCAAAGGCTTCCTCGTAGGTTTGCCTGTCCAGGTGGAAGTTGTCGACGCTGAAGCTGCCGCCGTCGTCCTTGTGGAAGTGGTAGCGCACGATGCCGCCTTCGCCGAAGGGCGGAATGGCTTCCTTGACGAATCCGTACCTGGCGTAGCTTGCGAAGTGCTCAGGTGCGTTGGCCGGGTTGTTGTTCATGCCGACGAAGCGCCCGCCGCAACGCAGGTTGACATGGACGGCGCGCAGGAAGCTTTCCAGTTGTGCCACGGACGAGGCGTAGTTGAGCAGGTACATGCCGACCGCGAGGTCGAAGGTGCCGATGGCGCCCAGGGTGGCTGCGTCGTGCACGAAGTACTGGCAGCCGATGGGGCTGTCCGCCTCGCTGGCCCGGGCCAGTGAAATCATTTCCGAAGAGATGTCGACGCCGATCACGCGCCGCGCCCCGCGCTGCCTGAGGGTCCGGCTGTGCCAGCCCTCGCCGCAGGCCAGATCGAGGACGCGCTGGCCGTCCAGGTGGCCGCAGAGGGTCAGCAGGCTGTATTGCTCGATATGGCGACGGAACGCCAGCTGTTTCGAGGCGCGGTAATCGCTGGCGATCGGGTCGTATTCCATGACCGGGCTCCCACTTCCGTGTTGAGGTGGGTTGAGCTTGCCGTCGCGGAGCCCGCAGGACAAGGTGCTGCGGTGTAGGCGTTTTGCTCGGGCTTTGTAGGATTGTGGGAGCGAACAGGGTTCGCTCCCACAAACAGGGCGTGCTTCCTGGGGGGGGGCAACAAAAAAGCCGGCTTTCGCCGGCTTTTTCGTCACGCCACGCGCAGAGGCTTCAGGCCAGTTCGCGGATCTTGGCGTTCAGGCGGCTCTTGTGACGGGCAGCCTTGTTCTTGTGGATCAGGCCACGGGCAGCGTAACGGTCCATCACCGGGGTGGCGACGGCGTATGCAGCGGTGGCGGCAGCCTTATCCTTGGCGTCGATCGCCTTGACGACCTTCTTCAGTGCGGAACGCACCATGGAACGCGCGCTGACGTTGCGCAGACGGCGCTGCTCCGACTGACGCGCACGCTTCTTCGCGGACTTGATGTTGGCCAAGGTAAAACTCCAGATTCTGTTGGGCTTGAAAAAGGACGCAATTATGCGGCCAATGCGCCGTTGCGTCAACAGCTTAGGTGGCCTGCTGGTATGCTTCGACGAGCTGGCTCGGTGGGCGGATGCTGCTGCCCGCGTCTTGCCATCCCCGCTACTGTCGACTTCCACGCCCCCGCTGTCAAACTAGGCCCTCCGCCGGGCGGCCCAACCGCCGCCGTCCAGGGTTTCCCGAGGGTCCTGCCAGACGCATGAAAACCCCCAGCCTGCTACGCGGCGTGCTGTCCTTCAGCAGCATGACCATGGTTTCGCGCGTTCTCGGCCTGGTCCGCGACATGGCGATCAACAGCGCTTTCGGCGCCAATGCGGCCACGGATGCCTTCTGGGTCGCCTTCCGCATCCCCAATTTCATGCGTCGGCTGTTCGCCGAGGGCTCGTTCTCGACCGCCTTCGTGCCGGTCTTCACCGAGGTGAAGGAGACCCGGCCCCACGCAGAACTGAAGACCCTGATGGCGCGGACCGCGGGCACCCTGGGCGGCATCCTGCTGGTGATCACCGCACTGGGCGTGATCTTCGCGCCCCAGGTGACCGCGGTCTTCTCGCCGGGGGCGATCGAAAGCCCGGCGAAGTTCGGCCTCACCGTCGATCTGCTGCGGCTGACCTTTCCCTTCCTGCTCTTCGTCTCGCTGACCGCACTGTCCGGCGGCGCCCTGAACAGCTTCCACCGCTTCGGCCTGCCCGCGCTGACCCCGGTCATCCTCAACCTTTGCATGATCGCCGGCGCGCTGTGGCTGTCGAAACGGCTCGAGACCCCGATCATGGCGATGGGCTGGGCGATCCTGGTCGCCGGCATGCTGCAACTGCTGTTCCAGTTGCCGGCGCTGCGCCAGCTCGACCTGTTGTCGCTGCCGCGCTGGGGCTGGAGCTCGCCCGATGTGCGCCGGATCATGCGGCTGATGGTGCCGACCCTGTTCGGCTCGTCGGTGGCGCAGATCAACCTGCTGCTGGACACCGTGATCGCCTCGCTGCTGATCGCCGGGTCGCAGAGCTGGCTATCGCAGGCCGACCGCTTCCTCGAGCTGCCGCTGGGCGTGTTCGGCGTGGCCCTGGGCACGGTCATCCTGCCTTCACTGTCGCGGCACCACGTGGCGACCGACAAGGCCGGGTTTTCGCAGGCCCTGGACTGGGGTCTCCGGCTCACCCTGCTGATCGCGGTGCCGGCGATGTTCGCGCTGATGCTGCTGGCCGAGCCGATGGTCGCGACCCTGTTCCAGCACGGCCGCTTCACCGCGTTCGATACGCATATGGCAGCGTTGTCGATCTCGGCGCTGAGCTTCGGTCTGCCGGCCTTCGCCCTGGTCAAGGTGGTCCTGCCGGCGTTCTACGCACGCCAGGACACACGCACGCCGGTCCGCGCCGGCGTGGCCTCACTGGTCGCCAACATGGTGCTCAACGTCCTGTTCCTGGCCCTGCTGTTCTCGCTATGGGCCGGCCCGGCGTTGAAGCAGGAGCCCTGGCTGGAAGCGATCGCGAAACTCCCCGGTCTGCATATGGCGCTGGGCATGGCCAGCGCTGTGGCCAGCTATATCAACCTCGGCCTGCTCTGGCGCTGGCTGGGCAAGGCGGGGGTCTACCATCGCCAGCCGGGCTGGGGCCGCCACCTGCTGCGCCTGGGTTTTGCCTGTGCGGTGATGATCGCCGTGTTGCTGGCGGGCTTGTGGCTGTGGCCCGACTGGACCGGCGCCGAACGCTGGACACGTGCGTGGCATCTGGCCGTGCTGGTCTGCGCCGGTGGGGCCAGCTACGTGGCGGCCCTGCTGGTTGCCGGATCCCGGCCGCGGGACTTGCGCGCCCATTGAGGCCGCGTTGTGCGGCGCAGCGCTCCCGCTATACTGGCCCGATGTCTTTTATTCCGCACGCCGCCTGCCTTTTCCACGCCTTTTCGGGGGCGTGCTGACCCATGGCGTTGCCGCTGTTTCGCGATGTCGACGGAGCTTGCCTCGCGCCCCAGGGCAGCGTGGTCGCGATCGGTGCCTTCGATGGCCTGCACCGCGGTCACCAGGCCTTGCTCGACGAGGTGCGCACCCGCGCCGAGGCGCAGGGCAGGGCACCGGTCGCGGTCAGCTTCGAACCGTTGCCGCGCGCGTTCTTCTCGCCCGAGCCGGTGCCGCGCCTGTCCAGCATGCGCGAGAAGCTGGAAGGCTTCGCCGCCGCCGGTATCACCCAGGCCCTGGTCCTGCGCTTCAACCGAGCGCTGACCGAAATGAGTGCCGAGGATTTCGTGCGTCGGGTCCTGATCGCGCGGCTTGCCGCGCGGGAAGTCTGGGTCGGCGGCGATTTCCGCTTCGGACACAAGCGCCGCGGCGATTTCGCCATGCTCGAGGCGATGGGTGCCGAACTTGGCTTCAGTGCCCATGCGATGACGCCCGTGCTGGTCGATGGCGAGCGCGTGTCGTCCTCGAAGATCCGCGATCTGCTCGCACGCGGTGCGTTTGCCGAAGCCACGCCGTTGCTCGGCCGTCCCTTCGTGATCGAGGGTCATGTGGAATACGGCAACCAGCTGGGCCGTACCCTTGGTTATCCCACCGCGAACATCCATCTACGTCGCAGGGTCAGCCCGATCCAGGGCATCTTCGCGGTGCGCGTCGGGGTCGGCGAAGGCCCTTGCAGCTGGCCTGGCGTGGCCAGCCTGGGCGTGCGGCCCACGGTGAACCAGGTCAGCGAACCGCTGCTGGAAACCCATCTGTTCGATTTCTCTGGCGACCTTTATGGGCGCCGCATCGCGGTTGAATTCGTCGCCAAGCTGCGCGACGAGGAAAAGTTCGACGACCTCGACGCACTCACCGCGCAGATGCATCGCGATGAGGCGGGCGCGCGGCGGGTGCTGGGCATGAATCCCCTCCTCGTAGACGCCTGACGATGTTTGTTTCACTCGCGGCACGCCGTGCCGCGAACCGCTACTGACCGGTTGCAAGACATGACCCAGGATTACAAGAACACCATCAACCTGCCGCAGACGGCGTTCCCGATGCGCGGCGACCTGCCCAAGCGCGAGCCGAACTGGCTGGCCTCGTGGGAGGCGAGCGGTCGCTATGCCGAAATCCAGGCGAAGACGGCGCATCGCCACAAGGTCTTCGTGCTGCACGACGGCCCGCCGTATGCGAATGGCCAGATTCACCTCGGCCACGCGGTGAACAAGGTGCTCAAGGACGTCACGGTCAAGTCCAAGCTGCTCGCCGGCCATCGCGCGCCCTACGTGCCGGGCTGGGATTGCCATGGCCTGCCGATCGAGATCGCGATCGAGAAGAAATTCGGCAAGGCTGGCGACAAGCTCGATGCCGCCGCCTTCCGCCAGAAATGCCGCGAGTACGCGCAGGCGCAGATCGAACTGCAGCGCGTGGATTTCAAGCGGCTCGGCGTGCTCGGCGACTGGGAGAAGCCCTATCGCACGATGGCCTTCACCTATGAGGCCGACATGCTGCGCGCGCTGGCCCGCATCGTCGAGAACGGGCATGTCGTGCGCGGCGCCAAGCCGGTGCACTGGTGCTTCGACTGTGGCTCGGCACTTGCCGAGGCGGAGATCGAATACGCCGACAAGTCCTCGCCGGCGGTCGACGTCGCCTATGACGCGGTCGATCCGCGCGCGCTGGCCGCCTTGTTCGGCATCGCCCCGGAAGATGCCGTCGTCGCCGTGCCGATCTGGACCACCACGCCATGGACTTTGCCCGCCAGCCAGGCGGTGTCGCTCGGTGGCGAGATCGACTATGTGCTGGTGGACGGTCCGTCGCGTGACGGCAAGCGCGTGCTGCTGGTCGTCGCCGAAGCGCTGGCCACGAAGGCGCTGCATCGCTACGGCGTGGACGAAGTCCATGTGCATGGCCGTGTGCAGGGGGCGGTGCTGGAAGGACAGAAGCTGCATCATCCGTTCTATGACCGCGTGGTGCCGGTGATCCTCGGCGACCATGTCTCCGACGAGGACGGTACCGGCGCGGTGCATACGTCACCGGACCACGGTGCCGAGGACTTCGTCGTCGGCAAGCATTACGGCATCGGCACGCTGAACCTGGTCGATGGCCGCGGTGTGTATCGCGCCGATACGCCGATGGCGGGCGACCTGGTGCTGGCCGGCCTGCATATCTGGAAGGCCAACGACGCCCTGGTCGACATGCTGCGCTCGCGCGGCGTGCTGCTCGCCTCCGCGAAGCTCACCCACAGCTATCCCCATTGCTGGCGTCACAAGACGCCCGTGATCTTCCGCGCCACGCCGCAGTGGTTCATCAGCATGGAACAGGCGGACCTCCGCCAGACCGCGCTGAGTTCGATCAAGAGCGTACGCTGGGTCCCGGGCTGGGGTGAGGAGCGCATTGCCGGCATGGTTGCCGGGCGTCCCGACTGGTGCATTTCGCGCCAGCGCACCTGGGGCGTGCCGATCGCGCTCTTTGTCGACAAGGCCACCCACGAACCGCATCCGGACAGCGTCGAGTTGCTGGAGAAGGTCGCCCAGCGTGTGGCGCTGGAAGGCATCGATGCATGGTTCGCGCTGGATCCGGCCGACCTGCTCGGCGACGACGCGGACAAGTACGAGAAAGTCACCGACGTGCTCGACGTCTGGTTTGATTCTGGTGTCAGTCATTACGCCGTGATCGGCGCGCGGCCCGAGCTACAGGCTGGCGATGCCACCGAGTACAAGGTGATGTACCTGGAGGGCTCCGACCAGCATCGCGGCTGGTTCCAGTCGTCCCTGCTGACCTCGGCGGCGATCAATGGCCGCGCCCCGTACAACGACGTGCTGACCCACGGTTTCACCGTGGACGCGGCCGGACGCAAGATGTCCAAGTCGCTCGGCAACGGCATCGAGCCGCAGGACATCATGAAGACCCTCGGTGCGGATATCCTGCGCCTGTGGATCTGTTCGACCGATTACCGCAATGAGATGTCGCTGTCGGACGAGATCCTGAAGCGCGTTGCCGATACTTATCGCCGCATCCGCAACACCGCGCGTTTCCTGCTCGGCAACCTCGACGGCTTCGATCCGACCAAACACTTGTTGCCGGTCGCCGACTGCCTGCCGCTGGACCAGTGGGCGATACAGCAGGCCTTCGATACGCAGCAGGCCGTGGTCGCCGCTTACGAGCGCTACGATTTCCCCGAGATCGTGCAGCGCGTGCAGAATTTCTGCACCACCGAGCTCGGTGCGTTGTACCTGGACATCACCAAGGACCGGCTCTACACGATGCCGACCGACAGTCGTGGCCGGCGCAGCGCGCAGAGCGCGATGTACCGCATCCTCGAGGCGCTGGTGCGCTGGCTGGCGCCGGTGACCAGCTTCACCGCCGAGGAAATCTGGGCCCATATGCCGGGCGAGCGCAGCGGCTCGGTCTTGTTCGAGATCTGGTATGAAGGCCTGGACGCGCTGCAGGGCACGGCCGATGCACGCCGTTTCTGGAGCGACCTGCTGGCCGTGCGCGATACCGCGTCGCGCGTGCTCGAGGGCATGCGTCGGGATGGCAAGATCGGCGCATCGCTCGATGCGACGCTGACGATCTACGCCGACACGGGCATGCGCGAACGTTTGCTGTTGACCGGGGAGTCGAGGGAACTGCGCTTCTTCTTCATCACCTCCGAGGTCACCATCGATGGGCTCGATGCTCGCAGCGAAGGCGCGGAGCGGGTCGAACTGGCCGAGGGTGAAGTCTGGGTCCGTGCCGACGTCAACGAGGACGTGAAGTGCGTGCGCTGCTGGCATCACCGTCCCGATGTCGGTATCGATCCGGCCCATCAGGAGCTGTGCGGCCGTTGCGTCGAGAACGTTACGGGGCAGGGCGAGGATCGCCGCTGGTTCTGATCGTTCCGACCGGGACCTGATCAGCGCGAGCCTCAGCGATACCTCACTGTCATCCCGGCGCAGGCCGGGATCCAGTGGCTTCAGTCCATCCTGGAGCGTTACCGCCCATTGTCCCACCCACCGGATCCCGCATGCCCAACGCCATCAAACCCAACGCGCTCAACTGGCTCTGGCTCGCCGCCGTGGTCATCGTGCTCGACCAGCTGAGCAAGTTCTGGGCGTTGTCCGCCCTGCAGCCGGCCGGCTTTCCCCACGAAGTCATCCCCGGCTTCCTGAACTGGACGCTCGCCTTCAACACCGGCGCGGCCTTCAGCTTCCTGGCCGATAGCGCCGGCTGGCAGCGCTGGTTCTTCATCGCCCTGGCCTTCGTGATCAGTGGCGTTCTTGGTGTCTGGCTCAGTCGCACACCCCGGCGCGACTGGCACACGGCAATCCCGCTGGCCCTGATCGTCGGCGGCGCGCTGGGCAACGTGATCGACCGCCTGCATGCGGCCAAAGTCACCGATTTCATCCAGGTCTATTACCGCGACTGGTCCTATCCGATCTTCAACATCGCCGACTCGGCGATCAGCGTGGGTGCCGTGATGCTGGTGGCCTTCGGCCTGTTCGCCGGGAAGAAAAGCGAAGTCGTGCGATAATCGCCCGATGGATATCCTGCTCGCCAACCCCCGCGGATTCTGCGCCGGCGTGGACCGCGCCATCGCCATCGTCGAGCGCGCGCTCGAGTCCTACGGCGCCCCCATCTACGTCCGCCACGAAGTGGTGCACAACCGCTTCGTGGTCGAGAAGCTGCGCGCCGATGGCGCCGTCTTCGTCGAGGAGCTGGACGAAGTGCCGGATGGCTCGACCGTTATCTTCAGCGCCCACGGCGTCTCCAAGGCCGTACGCGACGAGGCCGACCGGCGTCGCCTGAACGTCTTCGACGCGACCTGCCCGCTGGTCACCAAGGTCCATATGGAAGTCGCGCGGCTTGGCCGCGCCGGCTACGACGTGGTCCTGATCGGCCATGCCGGCCATCCGGAAGTCGAAGGCACGATGGGGCAGTGGAACACGGCCAATGCCGGCGCCATCCATCTGGTCGAATCGGTCGACTGCGTCGCGAAGCTCGAACCCGCCCAGCCGGAAAAGCTCGCCTTCGTCACCCAGACCACGCTGTCCGTCGACGACACCATCGCCATCATCAAGGCCTTGCGCGCCAAATTCCCGGCCATCGAGGGACCGCGCAAGGACGACATCTGCTACGCCACGCAGAACCGCCAGGATGCCGTACGCCGCCTCGCCGAGGCAGTGGACATGGTCCTGGTGGTCGGTTCGGTGAACAGCTCCAATTCCAATCGCCTGAAGGAACTGGCCGAAAAGCAGGGCGTGCGCTCCTACCTGATCGACGGCGCGGAGCACATCGAACGTTCCTGGCTGGAAGGCGCCACCCGGGTCGGTGTCACCGCCGGCGCGTCCGCACCGGAAAAACTGGTCAAGGAAGTCATCGCCCGCCTACAGTCCTGGGGCGCCGGCAGCGTGCGCGAACTGGACGGCGAGGCGGAAAACATCACTTTTGCCTTGCCCAAGGAATTGCGCCTGGCGGCGGGCTAAGGCTTGCTTCAAAAGAGCAGGGACCTTAGAATTCCGCCTCTTCGCCGGAATAGCTCAGTTGGTAGAGCGCGTCATTCGTAATGATGAGGTCGTAGGTTCGATTCCTATTTTCGGCACCACCATTCTTCCCGAACTGCCGTCGAGCGGTCCCGGAAGCACAAAAAAACCCGCCGATGCGGGTTTTTTTGTGTCTGCGATTCGGCATGGATCAGGCGGCGAGTCGGGCATCCTCGGCGAGATAGCGCAAGCCGATGGACAACGCCATGTTGTAACCCGCGCCGGCGTTGCCAGGCACCACGACGCTGACCAGCGATGGATGGCCGGGAACGAGCGCCGAGGCGTCCGCTTCGTCGCTGCCGTCGTGGATCTCGATATACGGCACGCCCAGATGGGCGAGGGCGTCACGCAGCGGAGCGATGTCCTCCGGCGGCACGTCGTTGGCGTCCACATCGAGCAGGACGAGTT
>DASYLE010000056.1:0-46649 GCA_036009745.1 Luteibacter sp.
CGTACCGAAACGCATTGCGGAAACCTCTGGACATGGACTGGATGCACCAAGTCGAAAGGCGGTTCAAACGATTCCCCCGTGCCCGCCCCCTTGGCACGCCAAAGTATCAGCACGTTTTTTTTGAAAACGCAACTTTTTTGCCTATCCGTTGCCCCCTGCCAGGGCCGCGAGAATGGGCGGTACCGAAGCGGTTGCCGCCGCCAGGTGGGCGAAGATTTCCTCGATGCTGATCTCCTCCTCGTCACCACAGCCGGCGGCGAAATTCGCGACCAGGGCCACGCAGGCATAGTCCAGCGCCAGCTCCCGGGCAAGCGCGGCCTCGGGCATGCCGGTCATCCCGACAAGGTC
Organism: Luteibacter sp.; assembly: GCA_036009745.1. Lineage (GTDB taxonomy): Bacteria > Pseudomonadota > Gammaproteobacteria > Xanthomonadales > Rhodanobacteraceae > Luteibacter. Next base: position 349 of record DASYLE010000056.1, read on the forward strand.
GCAACCGTCACGGCGCATGCGCGCGATCTCCGCACGGGTCTCCAGGCGCGGGCCCTGGGTGGCGCCATAGCAGCCACCGTTTATGACAGCGATGTTTGCACGCGCCGCGGCATCGACCAGCGCATGGCGCAGCGAGGCCGTGTACGGCTCGCTGAAATCGATGTGCTTCACCTCGGCCCCGTCGACGTCGCAATAGCTCGTGTAGCGGCCATGGGTGTAATCGATGATCTGGTCGGGGATCACGATGACCCGCGGGCCCATGTCCTCGCGGATGCCGCCGACCGCATTGACGCCGACCACACGGCGCGCACCGATCGATTGCAGCGCCCACAGGTTGGCGCGGTAGTTGACCCGGTGCGGCGGCAATGTATGGCTTTCACCATGGCGGGCCAGGAAAGCGATACGGCGGCCATGAAACTCGCCGGTGACGATGTCGCCGGAGGCCTCGCCATACGGCGTGTCCACCCGCTGGCGTTCGCTGCCGGTCAGGCCGGGAAACTGGTAGAGGCCGCTGCCGCCGATGACGGCAAGGTCGATGGACATGGGAAAGGTTCCTCGATCTGAACAGTAAAACCGTGCACTCAATCGCGCAAAGCGTAGATACCCGGCAGGTTGCGGGCCTGCTCGTAATAGTCCATGCCATAACCGAACACATAACGGTCCGGCAGCTCGACGCCATTGAAATCGGCAACAATACCTTCGGCGCGCCGGTCGTGCTGTTTCGTGCACAAGGTCACCACCAGGACCCTTCCGGCGCCCTTGGCCAGGCAGGCATCGCGTACGGCCTTCAGCGTGTGGCCTTCGTCGAGGATATCGTCGACCAGGAGCACCGTACGTCCCTCGAGCGGAACCTGCGGTTCGCGCAACCAATGCAGTTCGTTGCCGACCGTCTGCCCGCGGTAGCGGGTGGCATGGACGTAATCGAACTCCAGGTCGGTGCGTATCGCCAGGGCGATTTGCCCGGCGAAGATCAGCGCGCCGTGCATGACGGTCAGGAAGACAGGGCGCTCGCCGGCCAGGGCAAGATCGATTTCACCGCCCATGCGGACGATTTCCTTGTCCAGCGTGGCGCGATCGAAGAGCAGATCCGCGTTCGGCAACGCATCGGCAAGCAGGGGTGGCGGGGTCATGGATTCTCGTTTCCGTTCAAGGCGGTGACGCGCGCGACGAAGCGGTCGCGCTGCGGGTTTTCGGTGAGTCCGGCCCAGGTCGAGCCAATCGACCCACGCAACGGCACGAGCCGCTCATCGGCGATGGCCGGACGATCGCGGACGGCAGCGATTGCTTCCTCGACCACATCCGGGAAGCAGGCCAGGACCAGGTCGCAGCCGGCATCGAGGTGGGCGGCGACGCGCGCGGCGACGCCGCCGACGGAGGTCGCCGCGGCCATGCTGATATCGTCGCCGAAAACCACGCCGCGGAAGCCGAGTTCGCCGCGCAGGATGTCGCCGATCCATACAGGGGAGTACCCCGCAGGCTGGTCGTCGACCGCGGGATAGACCACATGGGCCATCATCACGGCCTCGGCATGCGCCTCGATCCCGGCGACGAAGGGCTTGAGGTCGTTCGCGGCAATATCGGCGAGCGAACGCGGGTCGACTGCCGCATCTTTGTGCGTGTCAGCGACGACCGAACCGTGTCCCGGGAAATGCTTGAGGATCGCCGCCATGCCGCCCAGGTGCAGACCCCGTACATAGGCCTGGGTCAGTTCGGCCGCGACTTCCGGATCGGCATGCAGCGCACGCGAGCCGATCGCCTGGTTGCCGCGCGCCAGATCGACGACCGGGGCAAAACTGAAGTCCACGCCGATCGCGCGCATCTCGCTAGCCATCACCCAGGCATGCTCTTCGGCCAGGCGCACGGCCTCACCGGGATCGCGCTCGTAAACCTCACCGATCCGGCCCAGCGCGGGCAAGACCGTGAAGCCCTCGCGGAAGCGCTGGACGCGCCCGCCTTCCTGGTCGACGCAGATGAGGAAATCCTCGCCGGCGACGTCGCGGATGGATTCGATCAACGCCTGCACCTGTTCGCGCGAGGCGAAATTGCGCGAAAACAGGATGACCCCGCAAACACCGTGCGCGGTAAGCCATTCCCGCTCGGCTCCGCCCAGTTCGAGGCCGGCCACACCGACGATCAACATGCTTCGTTCTCCCCGCGCTCGGCCCGCGACCAACGGTTGTAAGGATGCCCGATCAGATTGACATTGAAATATTGCACGTCGTCACTCACTTCGCGACCGAGCCAGGACGGACGTGGAAACGGCGTGTCGACCGCCGGCAATTCGACCTCGATCACGATCAGCCCGGCGTTGTCGCCCAGGAACTCGTCGACCTCGAACAAGGTGCCGTCGACGGTGACATGGTGCCGGATCTTCTCCATCACCCCGTCGCATAGCGAAGCCAGCATGGCCTCGGCGTCGGCCAGTGGGATCGGGTATTCGTATTCGTGGCGCTGGATACCGAGCGTCGCCGATTTGATGTTCAACCAGGCCTTTTCGCCGGAACGACGTACTCGCACCGAGCACTTCGCGGTGCCGTCGGCCAGCGCGCGGGCGGCGATCAGGTAGCCCTGTGCGATGGGTTCGCTGTGCACGACATCGGCGCGCCAACTGTCGTCGACGGGGAGGAACTTGCGTTCGATCTCGATAGCCATCAGCCGCGCTCGAACAGCGCGATGGATTCGACGTGCGCGGTATGCGGAAACATGTCCATCGCGCCTGCCGTGGTCAGTCGAAAACCATGGCGGTTGACCAGGATCGCCGCATCGCGTGCCAGCGAACCGGGATGGCAGGATACATAGACGATGCGCCTGGTCGCCTTGTGCGGGAGGTACTCAAGCAGCTTGTCGGCACCGGCGCGCGGCGGGTCGAGCAGGATCTTGTCCCAGGGCTGCCTTGCCCAGTCGGTGTGGCGCTGGTCCTCGAACAGGTTGGCCACGGTGAAACGCGCGTTGGCGATACCGTTGCGCGCGGCGTTTGCCGCCGCCCGCTCGACCAGGCCGTGTTCGCCCTCGACGCCGACGACGTCCGCGACGTGCCGGGCGATCGGCAAGCTGAAGTTGCCGAGCCCGCAGAACAGATCGAGTACCCGATCGGCCGGTTGCGGGTCGAGCATGTCCAGCGCGCGCGCCAGCATGCGCCGGTTCATGCCGCCGTTGACCTGGACGAAGTCCAGTGGCTCGAACTCGATCTCGACGTGGTCGGCGGGTATCGCGAAAGCGAGCCGCGGATGCGCTGGCCAGAGCGGCTGTACGCTACTGTTACCGCCGGGCTGTACGTAGATGGCGAAACCGTGTTCGCGACCGAACGCGGTCAGCGTTTCCCGATCGTTCCCGGACAACGGCGTGAGATGGCGGAACACCAGGGCGACGGTGTCGTCGCCGGCGGCGAACTCGACCTGGGCGATCTCGCGCGCGGCGTCCAGTGTGCCGATCATGTCGCCGAGCAGGCCGATCTTCGGCCCCAACGCCGGATGCACCACCTCACAATGGGTGATGTCGGCGACCAGGCGCGGGTTGCCTTCTTCACGGAAACCGACCAGCACGCGTTCCTTCTTGCCCACGTAGCGGACCGAAAGCCGCCCCCGGCGCCGGTAACCCCAGGGCTCGCCGGTCAACGGCGGCAGCCATGCGGCCGGCGCCACCTTGCCAATGCGCTCGAAGTTCTCGGCCAGGATGTTCTGCTTGACCGCGATCTGCGCGTCGGCGCCGAGGTGTTGCAGGGAACAGCCGCTGCACTCGCCGTAGTGGCGGCAGCGCGGCTCGACGCGGTCAGGCGACGGGTCGAGTACCTCGACGACTTCGGCTTCGTCATAGTGGCGATGGCGCTTGAGCAGGCGCAAACGGACACGCTCACCCATCAGCGCGCCACCGACGAAAACCGCCTTGCTGTCGATACGGGCGACACCGCGGCCGTCGTGGCCCATGCCGGTGATGCTTGCTTCCAGTTCTTTCATGGGTTCAATAGCTCGCGCCCGGGCCGGGATCGGGGCATTCGATAGGAGGGGAAACCGGCGCTTACTTGCGCTTCCAGGTGCCCGAGGCGTCGCGATAATACCAGCCGGGCGCCGCGCGCTCGATCCAGCCCTTGGCGAAGGTCGCGCGGATCTGCGGTTCCCATTCCGGGTGGCCATTGGCGCTGGCCACTTCCCGATACAGCGCGGCGCGATCGCTGTTTTCGTCGGCGACTGCCGCATTGGTCGCCGCGCGGCCAGGCAACGGCACCAGGCTGGCATCGCGGATCGCGACCGAGCCGTCCGCGGCAAACCCCACGGCCCCGCTCGCGAACAAGGGCTTGAGCGTATCGCGGAAGCGGGACTTCATCCGTTCGCGGATCGCCGCGGTGGCCGGTGTCTGCACGCGCAGGTCCGGCGTGTCGGCCGCATAGGCCGCCGGCACGATCAGGTCGAGCAGGCTCGCCGATGGCGGCTGGGCGGGCGGTATCGGCTTGTCCGCCGGCTTGCTGTCCCTGGTGGCCGGCGCGGCAGCGTCGCCATCGTCCAGCACCGTGCCGATGAACTGGTCGGCAGCCTTCTGCGCGGCTGCTTCCGGGAAATACACATTGATCGTGACGCAACCGACCAGGGCGATGGCGAATGCGGCGAGCAGGCCAGCGAGTGTCTTGCGCATCTGGATTCTCCGAACGGTCACCTGGAATGAACGCGCTACTGGATCACCGGCGCGTTGCCTTCGGTGGCGGACTTCAGCCGCCGGACCAGGGTCGGCCAGTCCACGTCGCGCTGGTGGCCGACCACGGTCAGCCGCGGCAGCCCACTGCCTTCGACGATAGTGTAGCTGTCCTTGCCGTCACCAAGCCCGCCCATGCTGCAATGCTCCCCGGCCAGCGTGCAACTGAGCCCGATGCGCTTGTAACCGAAGTTCTTGAACAGCTTCAGCACCGCGCCCTGCAGCCCCGCGGCAACCGCGCCGCCGCCGACCGAGGTGAGGTTGTTCACCGCCTGCTGGCTGATTCGTCCACCGCCATCGGCAAGCAGGCTGGCCTTGAACGCCACGGGATTCCAGTTGACCAGGCGCAGGTCGTCGATCCGCCCGTGCATGCGGCCGGTGATATTGCCGAAATCGAAGACCCCGGTAAGGGTACCGAGGTCGAGCCGGTCCAGGGTCACGTCGCCGACGAAGGCCGGCGTATCGCCGAAGGGCTGCTGCAGGGACATGCGGGTCACCGCGACAAAGCCGTCGAAGACATTCAGCGAGAGGCCGCCATCGAGCTCGATGCGATCGTCCACATAGCGCAGTGCCGGTACCGCGCCGGCGATGGTGCCGCCGAATTCGGGCCAGCCCAATGCGCGACAGAGCGCCGCCATATCGACCTGGGTGAGCACCAGCGAGGTTTCCAGTCGCTTGCCGCGAGCCCTGGCCGGGTCGAGCGTCAGCGAGCGCACGCTCAGCTTGCCGTCGAGTACCGGGATATCCAGCGGCTGCGCCAGGGCGAGCGTGCCGTTGTCGCTACGCCAGCCGGCCTGCGCCGCGCCATTGGGAATGCGATAGACCTGTAGCGCGCGCCAGCCCAGCCGGGTCGCCGGACGCGTGCCAGTGGCGCTCCAGTCCAGCCCGCCGTGCAAGCCGGAAACGCCGAGCCGACCCTCGCCGTCGATCAGGTCGAGGCCCTGGGTGGTGAAGGCGAAGGCGCGCGGCCCTTCGGCCGTACTCTGCCAGCTGCCGCTGATGGAGCCTGCCGTGCGCATGTCCTTGAAGCCAAGTCCGGCCAGCCAGGTCTTGCCATAGCGTTCGTAAGCGGCGGGAAAACGAGCCTGGACATTGTCCAGGCTCAGCGTCGACAGCGAGCCGTCGGCACTGAAGCCCAGCGCGCCGTCCAGTTGCAACGCATCGGCATCGACCAGGTGCAACCGGCTGATGTCGATGCCGGCGGAGCTGCCGCGCGCCTCCAGCGACAACTGCACCGGGTGCTCGGGCAGACGAGCGTAGAGGGGACCGAGCAGGATATCCCCGCCGCGCAGGGTGGTGTCGAGGTCGATGGTCGTCCGCTGACCGGTTGTGTCGATGCCGATACGCCCACTGGCGTCCAGTTTCTGCCCGGCCATGGTACCGGCCGGGGTGTCGAAACCGACACCGGCGAGGCCGAACTGCCCGGAAGTCTGCAATCCGTCGTCAAGCACGTCCAGCGCCAGATCGGCGTCGATCTGGCCGGCGGTGGCCTTGCCCGACCATACGCCGGCCAGCAGACCCTGCAGCCAGCCGGCCGGGAGGTTCTTCAGGGTGATCTGCGCATGCGTCGGCTGGTCGATCGGCATGGCCACGCCGGCGCTCGCCTTGCCCTGGCCGAAGGTCGCCTCGAGGGTGTTCGCCTCTTCGTCGATCACCAGCCGCAGCGTGCCGTTGGTGAGGGCACCGCCAGGTGCGCCGCGGACCTTCAGCGGGCCATCCAGCAACCAGCGCCCCCGCTCGTCCCGGCCAAGCACGCCATCCAGGCTCAGGCTGACCCGGCGCCAGCCAAGCGCCGGAACATCGGCCCTGGCCGCGATCAGGTGCACCCTCAGCGCCTTGCCGCTGTCGGCTGGCTGGATGTCAGCCTGCAACTGTTCGAGCCGTAGGCCGGCTGCGGCGACCTCCGTGGCGGTCAGCGCAACGCCCGCGCACGCCGAAGCCACCTGACCGAACGAGACGATCAGGATGAGCAGGATGACGCAGCGATGGCTTGATACCCGGGGCATGACGCGTCATTCTGCCAAACGGACCTGAACAACACGGAACGTTCATGCAGCACATGCCTTCGACAGGAACATCCCCGCCCCCCGCAGCGCTGTCCGGCGTGCGGATCCTCGTGGCCGACGATGATCCCGGCAGCCGCCTCTTCCTGACCGAGGCCTTGCGCGGTTTCGGCTGCGAGGTGAGCGGCTGCGTGGATGGCCCGGAAGCGATCGACATGGCTTCGGCCGAGCATTTTCACCTGATGCTGCTCGACCGGCGGATGCCTGGTGCGGGTGCCGCCGAGGTCTTGTCCCGGCTGCGGGCGAACCCCGAGGCCAGCTCGCAGCGCAGTCGCGCCGTTGCGACCAGTGCCGAGGTGCCACCGGCGATCCGCGCGCAGCTGCTGGCCCAGGGCTTTGCCGCCGTACTGGAAAAACCGTGCGACATCGCCCGGCTGCGCCAGGTCGTGCTGGCATCGCTGCCGGAGAACATCATGCCGCCCGTGCTGGATGACGAGGCGGCCCTCGCCTGCAGCGGCGATACGGCGACCATGAATGCCCTGCGTGTCCTGCTGCATGACGAACTGGTCAACCTGCGCGACGAGTTCGCCACGCTGGAAACCCGACCCAAGGCCCTCGATGAACGCCTGCATCGACTGCGCTCGGCCTGCGGTTTCTGCGGCGCGACCCGGCTGCTGGTACGTACCCGCGCGCTACAGAAAGCCGCGGCCGACGGCGCGGATGTGGCCTTCGCGGCCTCCATCGAACATTTCCGCCATGTGCTGAACGCGACCATCGAGTCGCTGGAACCCGCCGACGTCGATTAGCGCCGGGTCAAGGCCTGGCCGAGCACGCGCCATGCGCGCAGTTCACCGCCGCCCAGGTGGAAACCGATGACCTGGCGCATCATGCGACGGAGCGCGATCAGCCCGTTCACTTCGGGGCAGCGGTCCTCGGCCAGCGCCAGCAGATCCTCGCCCCGCACGGTATGCCGCTCATCGCGACCGCTGGCGATAGCGCCGGCCTCGGCCTCGTAGCGATAGTTCACGTCCGGATCGAGCGGCTCGCCATGCTCGCCGTCGAAACTCAGCTGCAAGCCGTAGCCGATCGCCTCAAGCATGTCGCGCTCGAATCGCCGCAGGGTCCATGCCAGCGGCTCATGCGCATGCAGGCGTCCCAGGGTGCGGGCATAGGCCTCATACAAATCCGGCAGGGGGTCCTGGCGCGCGGTCAGGCGCACGACCAGTTCGTTGAGGTAAAGGCCGGCAAGCCCGGCATCCCCGGCCAGCCGCAGCGGCAACCCGACCGGCTCGGCCGCGCGCAGGGTCGCCAGTTCGCCACGCAATAGCAGGTCCAGCGCGATCGGCTGGAATGGCTCGAGCTGGGCCCGCTGCAGCTTCGCCCGCTCGCGCCTGACGCCGCGCGCGACCACGCCGATCCGGCCATGGTCGCGGGTCAGGCATTCGAGCAGCAACGAGGTCTCGCGGTACGCTCGCGCGTGCAGGACGTAAGCAGGCTGCTGCTCCAGGCGCATAGGGTCGCTCGCCTAGCGGCGCGCGCTCATTCGTAGCCGAAGCGCTTGAGCATGTTCTCGTCGTCGGCCCAGCCCTCGCGGACCTTGACCCACAGCTTGAGGAACACCTTGCGCTCGAACATGGTTTCCATGGCGCGACGTGCCGAGGTGCCGATCGCCTTCAGCTGGGCGCCGCCATTGCCGATCACGATCGCCTTCTGGCCGTCGCGCTCGACCCAGATCACCGCGTGGATTTCAGCGATGCCGTCGGGGCGGTCGCCGAACTCTTCGATCTCGACCGTGGTCGCGTACGGCAGTTCCTGGTCCAGGCGCAGCATCAGCTGTTCGCGAACCATCTCGGCGGCGAGGAAGCGCTCGCTACGGTCGGTGATCTCGTCCTCGCCGAAGACCGCCGGCTGTCGCGGCAGGCGTTGCAGGATGCCCCTCTCGAGGCCTCCGAGTCCCTTGCTCTTCAGCGCGCTGACGTAATAGACCTCGTCGAACGGATGCTTCTGCATCAGGTCGGCGACGAAGGGCAGCATCGCGGTCTTGTCCTTTTGCAGGTCGATTTTATTGATCGCCAGCAGGCGCGGCACGTCCTGTTCGGCGAGTGCCGCATACATGGCGGTATCCTCGTCGCTCCAGCGGCCGGCTTCGATCACCTGCACGGCGAGGTCGACCTCGGCGATGGTCGAGCGCGCGACGCGGTTGAGGCTGCGGTTCATCGCCCGCTTGGCGCCGCGATGCAGGCCGGGCGTATCGACGTAGAGGATCTGCCCCTCCGGCTTGGTCGCGATGCCGAGGATGCGGTGGCGCGTGGTCTGCGGACGATGGCTGACGATGCTCAGGCGGAAGCCGATCAGGGAGTTCAGCAGGGTCGACTTGCCGACGTTCGGACGCCCGGCGAGGGCGACGTAACCACAGCGAAAATCGCTGTCCGTCTCGGTGGGAACGTTCGGTGTTTCATTCATTTCGGTAACTCCAGCAAACGGCGCAGCACGGCATCGGCCGCATCCTGCTCGGCGGCACGACGGCTGCTGCCGCGGGCGTCGACCCGGATGGGCTCCGGCTCGTCGATCGTGCAGCGGACATCAAAAGTCTTGGCGTGGTCCTCGCCATGACTGTCGGTAAGTTCGTAGGTAGGCAGCGGCAAGCCCTTGCCCTGCAGCCATTCCTGCAAACGGGTCTTGGCGTCCTTGCTCGATTTTTTCAGGGCCGCGACGCGCGGCGCGAACAGCTCGCGAACCACCTCACGGCAGGCATCGTAGCCGGCATCGAGGTAGACCGCGGCGACCAGCGCCTCGAAGGCGTCGGCCAGGATCGAATCACGACGAAAACCGCCGCTTTTCAGCTCGCCCGGCCCAAGCTTCAGATCGTCGCCCAGTTCCAGTTCACGGCCGACCACGGCCAGGGCCTGGCCGTTGACCAATTGTGCGCGCAAACGCGAAAGTTCGCCCTCGCTGGCCTTGGGATGCGCTTCGAACAGCAGCTCGGCGACCAGTACGCCAAGCAGCGCATCACCGAGGAACTCCATCCGCTCGTTGTTCGGCCGCCCGGCGCTGCGGTGGGTCAGCGCCAGGGTGGCGAGGTTGGGATCACGAAAGCGGTAAGGAAATTCCACGGTCACTCATTGAAGTACGTTGCCCTGCAATTGCACGGATTTTTCGAAGTGCAGCAGGAAATCGATGTTGTAGACGAACGGGATCTGCTTGTCGTAAATGACATTCAGCGTCGCCGCGTTATTGGCACGGGAAATGGTGATGTCCTTGGGCTTGATCGTGGCGTCGTCCACGTACTGGAAGCCCATCTTGAACATCAGGTCGCGACGGATATCGTCGAGCGTCTTGCCCTCGATGCCACCGGTCGCGATCTGGTTCATGGCCTTGTTCACGCCCATGAACTCGATGTAGGCCGGTACCAGCTTCATCGCCATGAAGGCGAAGAAACCGAGGACGGCCAGCACAATGACGAACCCGATCAGCGTAATGCCCGACTGCTTTGCTTTCATAGTCCCCTGCCCCCGCCGCTGCCGCGGCTCCCCGATTGGATGATGATCGCGCCTCCGCCCGTCTCAGGGCGGAGAGTACCGCGTCGGCTGGCCGCCGCAAGCGATCAATGAATGGTCTTGCCCATGCGGGAGAAATCGACGCCTCCCGTGCTCATGCCCTTCCAGCTCAGCCAGACGAAGAACGCCTTGCCGACCAGGTTCGATTCGGGCATGCAGCCCCACCAGCGGCTGTCAGTGCTGTTATAGCGGTTATCGCCCATCACGATATAACAACCCTTTGGCACTTCCGAAGGGACGACGGCATTGGGAATGTCATTGGGGGAACCGGCATCCATCAGGGCAAGGGTGTGGTCGACGCTGCCCAGGTGCTCGGTATAGACCTTCGCCCCGTAGGTCAGCATCAACTGGTCCTCTGGTCGGCGCGGATCGCCCTTGTACGGCCCGATCTCGGTGTTGCCGACGCGCTCGCCATTGATATACAGCTCACTGCCACGCGTCTCGATGCGGTCGCCGGGCAGGCCGATCACCCGCTTGATCCAGTTCTGGCCGGGTACCGCGGCATGCGGATCGGCGCAGCTCTGGTCGCCGCTACGCACCAGCTTGCCATCGACGTTGCACAGGTAACCCGGGAAGCGGAACACCACCACGTCGCCACGCTTCGGCTCGTTGAGGCTGACCACCTTGTTGTTGAAGGCCGGCAGGCGCAGGCCATAGGTGAATTTATTGACCAGGATGAAATCGCCGACGTCGAGCGTCGGCATCATCGAGCCGGAGGGGATGCGGAACGGCTCGGCAATGAAGGAGCGCAGGATCAGCACCACCAGGATCACCGGGAACAGTGAGCGTGCCCAGTCCACCGGCCACGGTTCGATCATCTCGCCGGTAGACGCGTCGGCACGCGCCTTGCGCGCTTTATAGAAGAACAGCCGGTCCAGCAGCCAGACCACGCCGAACAGGACGGTCAGGCCAAGCAGGATCGCCGAGAAATCGAATTCCATGCCAACTCCATTGCTGATTGTGGCGAGTACTGTTGTGGCGAGCCTTGCCCACCGTGGCGGGCGTACGGTAACACCGCCCGCCCCGCGAGAAAGAGACCGGCCGCAAAGCCGGCGCTTTCGCTATTTATCGACCTTGAGCACGGCGAGGAAGGCTTCTTGTGGAATCTCCACGTTACCCACCTGCTTCATGCGCTTCTTGCCTTCCTTCTGTTTCTCCAGCAGCTTCTTCTTGCGTGAGACGTCACCGCCGTAGCATTTTGCGAGGACGTTCTTGCGCAGGGCTTTCACCGTGGAGCGCGCGATCACCTGGGCGCCGATGGCGGCCTGGATGGCGACGTCGAACTGCTGGCGCGGAATCAGGTCCTTCATCCGCTCGACCAGTTCGCGGCCACGACGGTCCGCGTGCGAGCGATGCACGATCAGGCTGAGCGCGTCCACGCGATCGCCGTTGATCAGCACATCGGTGCGCACGAATGGGCCGGCGTCGAAGCGTTCCATGTGGTAATCCATCGAGGCATAACCCCGCGAGACGGACTTGAGCCGGTCGAAGAAGTCGAGCACCACCTCGGCCAGCGGCATTTCGTAGGTCACCTGCACCTGGGTCGCCAGGTACTGGATCGAACGCTGCACACCGCGCTTTTCCTCGCACAGGGTGATCACATTGCCGACGTAGGCCTGCGGGGTCAGGATGCTGGCCAGGATGATCGGCTCGCGAATCTCCTGGATCTGGGTCACCGGTGGCAGCTTGGCCGGGTTGTCCAGGCGCATCACGCTGCCGTCGGTCTTCAGGATTTCGTAGACCACGGTTGGCGCGGTCGAGATCAGATTAAGGTCGTACTCGCGTTCCAGTCGCTCCTGCACGATTTCCATGTGCAGCATGCCGAGGAAGCCACAGCGGAAACCGAAGCCCATCGCCTCGGAGCTTTCCGGCTCGAAGAACATCGCCGCGTCGTTCAGGCGCAGCTTGTCCAACGCCTCGCGCAGCGCCGGATAGTCGTCCGCCGCGACCGGAAACAGGCCGGCGAACACACGCGGCTGCATGGTCTGGAAGCCGGGCAGCGGATGATCGGCGGGCTTGGCGGCCGAGGTCAGGGTGTCGCCGACCGGCGCGCCATGCACGTCCTTGATCGAGGCGTTGACCCAGCCCACTTCGCCGGCGCCAAGCTTCTCGAGCTTCTTCAGCTTGGGGGTGAATACGCCAACCGCATCGACCAGGTGCACACGGCCGGTCGACATCACCAGGATCTTGTCGCCCGGCTTGATCTCGCCCTGCATCACGCGCACCAGCGAGACCACACCGAGGTAATTGTCGAACCAGGAATCGATGATCAGCGCCTGCAGGCGATCGGTATCGCGCGGCTTGGGCGGCGGGATACGCAGGATAATCGCCTCGAGCACGTCGCGCACGTTCAGCCCGGTCTTGGCGCTGATCGAGATCGCGTCGGTGGCATCGATGCCGATCACCGCCTCGATCTCGGCGCGGACCTTTTCCGGGTCGGCGGTCGGCAGGTCGATCTTGTTCAGAACCGGCACCACTTCCAGGCCCTGCTCGATCGCCGTGTAGCAATTGGCGACCGACTGGGCCTCCACGCCCTGGGCGGCATCGACCACCAGCAGCGCGCCCTCGCAGGCAGCCAGCGAACGGCTGACCTCATAGGAGAAGTCGACATGCCCGGGGGTGTCGATGAAGTTCAGCTGGTAGGTCTTGCCGTCCAGCGCCGTATACGGCAGCGAGACCGACTGGGCCTTGATGGTGATGCCGCGCTCACGCTCGATCGGGTTGTTGTCCAGCACCTGCGCTTCCATTTCGCGCTCGGTGAGGCCACCGCAGATCTGGATGATGCGGTCGGCCAGGGTCGATTTGCCGTGGTCGATGTGGGCAATGATGGAGAAGTTGCGGATGAGTTCCATGGAGCGCCGTGATTGCGTGCACCATCGCCCGCGGCGCGAACGATGCCGCGCCACCTTTTCGGTGGCGCGAATTGGCCATTATCGCATGGAAGGGGGCCGGAAGCGGAGGAAACGCCCGGCCCCGCTCGCTTTAGCGGTTCGTCGGAACCGTGATGGCGACGAAGCTGGTCGCCTCGTCGCGCCGGACCAGCAGCATCGCGGTGTCGCCTGGCTTGATGCCCTGGGTGGCCGCGCGGAAGGCCGAGGCGCTGCCGACCCGCTTCTGGTTGACCATCAGGATCACGTCGCCCGGCTGCAGGCCGGCCGTAGCCGCTGCCGGTCCGTCGATGCGGCTGACCACCACGCCCTGCCCGGCCGGCAGACCAATCTGCTGGCGGGCATCGGCGTCGATGTCCTGTACGGACAATCCCAGCGCCGCCGAGGCCGCCGGCCCGGAGGGTTTGCCCGCCATCGCCGCGCCGACCGCGTTCTTGTCCCGCGGCAGTTCGCCGACGGTGACGTTCACGGTCTGCTTTTTGCCATCGCGCAGGATATCGACCCTGGCCACGGTTCCCGGCGCGGTCATGCCAACCAGCGGCGGCAGGTCGGGAGCCTGGGTGATCGGCTGGCCATTGAAGGCGAGGATCACATCGCCCTCGTGGAGGCCGGCCTTCTCGGCGGGACTCCCCGCGGTGACGCCACCGACCAGGGCGCCGTTGGCATTCGGCAGGTCGAGGTTCTTCACGAACTGGTCCACCGGCTGCACCGCCACGCCGAGCATGCCGCGCGAGACATAGCCCTTGGTCTTGATCTGCTGGACAACATTCATCGCCACGTCGATCGGGATCGAGAAGGCGACGCCCTGGTAGCCGCCCGTGCTCGAATAGATCTGTGAGTTCACCCCGACGACCTGGCCTTGCAGGTTGAACAGCGGGCCGCCGGAATTGCCCCGGTTGATCGGCACATCGGTCTGGATGAACGAGGTATAGGGCTGGTCGCCGCTACCGAGGTTGCGGCCGACCGCGCTGACGATGCCCTGGGTAACCGTGTAGTCGAAGCCGAACGGCGAGCCGATCGCGAGTACCCACTGGCCGGCTTTCAACTGCCGGGAATCGCCGATGCTGACCGCCGGCAACTGGCCGGCATCGAGCTTGAGCAGGGCGATATCGTATTGCGGGTCGGTGCCGACGACCTTGGCGGTCAGGGTGCGCCGGTCCTGCAGGCGGACCTGCACTTCGTCGGCGTCCTCGACCACATGGTTATTGGTCAGCACGTAGCCGTCGTTTGAAATAATGAAGCCCGAGCCAAGCGAGGTCCGTGCCTGCTCCTGCTGGGGCACCATCGGCATGCCGAAGAACCGGCGGAACAGTTCGGCCTGGTCGTCCGGCATGCCCTGCATACCGCGCGCGGACATATTCTTGCCGGTGAATTTGGCCTCGACGTGGACGACGGCGGGCGCATTCTTTTCGACGATGCCGGTGAAATCCGGCAGGGATTGCGCCTGCACGCCGATCGATGTCAGGACGAGCGCGCAACACAGGGCTACGCGGGCTTTCACGCGAGTCATAGCTTCTCCTAGTCTGTCCAGATGCCACACGAGGCTGCACGTACGGACCGGGCAACCGCCCGGTCCGTACGAAATGAAAAGAATTCCTTGGAATATCGCGCCATGTTTTACATCGGCGCGACGATGTCACATGGCCTGTCTATCGACGCGGGCGACGGTGCTCAGCGCGCGTCGACCGAAGCGGCTACGGGCTGAACGTAACCATCGGGACGCACCATCAACAGATACCGGCCACTGGTCGCACTGGCGCGCAACCGATGCGGCTGGCCACGTTGCACCTGATAAGGCGTGTTCTGCGGCAGATACGCTGCTGTGTCATCGGACGGGCCAAAAGCCGCCTTCTGGGTGAACTGGGCCGCTGAATTGGCATTCAGCCACTGCGGCACGACAGGCGCGTTCGCCGCCACCTGGGCCACGGCCGCGTCGCTGTTTGCCGGGCTGGTCGATGATGCGACGCTGTTTGCGACATCCGCCCGATGGCCCGCCGGCTGGGTCAGCATGAGTGCCGCCACCGCCACGCTTGCGGCGATAGCGCTTCCCGCCGACCATTGCAGCCAATGACGACGCTTACCGACGGCCGGTGTCTCACCAGAAATTGAGACTTCCTGATCGATCGCATCGATGGCCGCCATCACGCGCTCGGCGAAGCCAACCGAAGCCAGCACGGAAACCTGCTTGCGCAATCCATCGCGCCCGACCTGGTAATTAGCCCAGGTGGCGCGCAAGGCGGCGTCATGTTCAAGGCGACGCAGGAGGAAACGCATTTCCTCCTGCGAAAGCTCGCCGTCGAGGCAGGCTGATAGGGTTTCGTTGACTTCGCTCATGGCTTCAAATCCTAGCGGTCGGACAACAGTGGCCGCAATTTTTCATCGATGGCTTCACGGGCCCTGAAAATGCGGGAACGGACCGTGCCGATCGGGCACGCCATTTTTTCCGCAATCTCTTCGTAACTGAGACCGTCCACCTCACGGAAGGTGATCGCGGCCCGCAGTTCCTCAGGCAAGGCTTGGACCGTGGAATACACGGTTTGTTCCACCTGCTGACGCATCAGTTCGCGTTCCGGCGTGCCGCTCTCGTGCATGCGCGTCGCGCCGGGGACATAGACGGCATCCTCGATGTCGATATCGCCGGTCGGCGGGCGGCGGCCCATCGCCACCAGGTGGTTCTTGGCGGTATTGACGGCGATCTTGTACAACCACGTATAGAAGGCGCTTTCGCCACGGAACGAGCCGATGGCGCGCCAGGCGCGGACGAAGGCTTCCTGGGCGATGTCCTCGCATTCGCTCCAGTCGTGCACGTACCGGGAGATCAGCCCCACCACTTTATGCTGGTACTTGCGCACCAGCAGATCGAACGCCCGCCTGTCGCCGCCCTGCACGCGCTCGACGAGTGCCTGATCCGATTCGTTATCGCCCATCCGGGCCCTCTCCTGTCGTGTGGTCGCCAAAGTCCAGGAGGCCACTCCTGCCGTTCGGGCTTTGCTGTGACCGGCGCGAGGCCGGCAAGTTCACATTGATGATCGAACGCCTATAACGCAGATGGGGGCGCCGGGGTTGTCATCAAGCCGTGCGGTCATCGGGTACACCGTTGTCATCAAGCGCTACCGACCGGGGAGAGACCCGAGAGCAGCACCCGTTCGCGCTCGGCGAGCAGCTTCTCGAACGTTGCCTGCGGCAAGGGCCGGCAGAACAGATAACCCTGTAACTCGTCGCATCCGTTGGCACGCAGGAACTCCAGGTGCTGCTCGATCTCGACCCCTTCGGCGACGACGCCGCGCTTGAGCCGGTGGGCCATTTCGATGGTGGCGCGCACGATCGCCTCGTCGTCGGGATCGACACCGATATTGCGCACGAAGCTCTGGTCGATCTTGATCCTGTCGGCCGGCAGGCGGCGCAGGTAGTCCAGCGAAGCGGCACCGGTGCCGAAATCGTCGATGGCGATGCGGCAGCCCAGCGCATGCAGCGCATCGAGGTTCTCCACCAGGTTAGGCACGGTCTTGACGCTGATGCTCTCGGTGACCTCCAGCTCCAGGCAACTCGGGTCCAGCCCCGTGTCGTTGAGCGCGTTGGCGACCATCGAGACCAGGTTCTGCTGCATCAACTGCACTGCGGAAAGGTTGACGCCGAGCCGGAGCTTCAGGCCGAACATGCGCTCCCACACATGCGCCTGCGCGCACGCCGTACGCAGCACCCATTCGCCGATCGAGACGATCAGGCCACTTGCCTCGGCCAGGGGAATGAAGAATGCCGGGCTGATCGTCCCCAGTTCCGGGTGCTCCCAGCGCACCAGCGCCTCCATGCCAACGATGTCCTCGGTGACCGCGTCGACCTGGGGCTGGTAGAACACGCGCAGTTCATTGTTGCGTTCGGCATGACGCAGCTTCGCCTTCAGCGCGACATGCTGCTGCTGGGAAAGGTCGGAGTTCTGCGCGTAGATCTGGAAGTTGTTCCGCCCGAGACTTTTCGCGCCATACATGGCTTCGTCGGCATGGCGCAGGAGATGCTCGCCATCGGTGGCATCGTCCGGAAAGAAACTGACGCCGATCGAAATGGTGATCTGCAGCTCCGAACCGTCGTCGAGCGATAGCGGGCCTTCCATCACCTGGACGATCTTCTCGGCGATGCGCAGGACATCGTCGCGCTTGATGATATGGCGGAGGATCAAGGTGAACTCGTCGCCGGCGTAGCGGGCCACGGTGTCCGAGGCGCGCACACTGGCGCGCAGGCGCCGCGCTACCGCGGTGAGTACCTGGTCGCCGATCGAATGGCCCAGCGAATCGTTGATGCTCTTGAAACGATCCAGGTCGACGAAGAGCACGGCGAAGCATTCGCCTGTGCGCTGGGCCTCGCGGATCGTGGTATCGAGGCGGTCGTTGAACAATAGCCGGTTGGGCAAGCCGGTCAGGGCGTCAAGCAGGCCCTTGGCGCGACCCTGTTCCCTTGCGCGGCGCAGCTCCAGCGCCGCGGCAAAGCGCGAGGCGGCCGCGCGCAAGGCCGGTTCCAATACGCGGGACTCGGTCGGCAGGCCACGCTTGCCGGCCAGGAAGGCGCCGAGCACCACCTGGCGCTCGTCGATCAGCGGCAGGCCGGCGAACGCATGCAGGCCGAGCAAGCCGATCAGTGGATCGGCCGGCGCGAGCCGCGCCGCGTCGGACAGGTCGACAGCGGCCTCGCCGCCGAGCGCGAGCAGCAGTAAGGGCTGGGCCGCGGCATCCGGCCATGCAACGACCGTGTCGCCGTGCCAGACGCGTGTCAGCAGTTGCGGCGAGGTGTCCTCCTCCGGCAAGGCGGCCCAGACCTCCACGAAATCCAGTTCCAACGCGTCGGCGACCATCGCCGCGGTCTGGGCGATACCTTCGTCGTCGCTGGGACAGGCCTGGATCGCAGCCAGCATGGACAGGGCACGGCTGGCGCAGGCATAACGCCGGTCGCCCCTGAAGGCGATGGCGAGCATGCGCTCACCGCCGTGCACGATGCGTCGCACATCCAGCTCACCGGCTTCCAGGCTGCCATCGGCATGTCGCCACGTACATGCCGTCGCCTGCCACTCACTGGTCGGCAGCGTGCCGGAGGGCACATCGCGCAGACGGAATATCTCCTGTAGCGGGCGGCCCACCAGGTCCGTCTCACTGCCGCCCCAGCGATCCAGGAACGATGCGCCGGCATCGACAATGCGCATATTGTCCGCCCGCGCCAGGCACCAGTCGCCGCTGGCGCGATCGAACGCGAAGCGATAGTCCCGGCCCACGCCGGCGGCCGATGCGGTCACCGGCGCACCGATCACCTTCAACGCCCGCGGCACCAGCTCCCGCGGTACGTTCGCCACATGCATCCAGTCGGCCACGAAATCGGGGAGGCCTGCCTGGCCCAGGATTTCGTCGTCGCCGAGCACCGCGAGGATCGGTACGCGTGCGTAGCTGGAAATACTCCGCAGAAGCTCGCAGCAGGCGCGCGCATCGCCGGTATCGCCCTCGAACAGGACCACCGCCAGGGTGATCGACGGTTCCTCGGAAAGCAGCGCGTCGGCCTGGGCGGTGTCGCGCGCGGAAAGGATGGCGAAGCCACCGTGACCGTCCAGGGCATCGAACAGCCGGCGTCTTCGCTCACGCTGCGCGGCGACGATCAGAACCCCTGTGGCATCGGTCATCGCAGGTCTCTCAAGTGATCCAGCGGCCGTCGCGCAAGCGCGGTCGTGTCCGTGAAACGATGGTCTGGCCGCCAAGCCGGATCAGGGTGTTCTCCAGCGCGCCGATTGCCAGCGGCGACGCGTCGACCAGGACCACGCGACGGATGTGTTCGGTCGGCGTCCGCGATATCTGGCGCAACAGCGCGCTGTCGGTGGCACTCAGCACGAGGTCGCCGACGAACAGCACGTACACACCGAAATGCAGGCTCTGAAGGATATATCGCAGGGCGTCGCCGAGCCTGAGGCAGCCGGGCACCTTCATCTGCGCTTCGCGCAGCCCGGTCAGGCCTTCGTTGCCGCGCCACATGTAAATCGCCTGCCCGCTGCGCCGCGCGATCATCCGGAACTGCTCGATCAGCTGGGTGCCGTCGTCGGTATCGAGGGCAAGCAGCGAGCCGGGCGCGTCGATGATGCGCTCGAAAACTTCCAGTCCAGCGTTTGCGGCGGTAGGCATCGGGACTCGGAGCGGCTATGGCCGGTGAAGTATTGGGCCAATCCGGCGCGCGCGCCAGATGGTCAGGCGGTCCGGGAGCGATATTCGTGAATGGCGTCGCTTACACCGTTTTAACCATCGCCCCGCCATCTCGCATTCGTCCCGGCGGAACGGTAAGGTGATGCGCTCCGTCCCCACACCGAAATCGCCATGTTCGAAGGATTGCGCTTCAATCACTGGAAGACGAGCGAGGACGAGCAAGGCATCGTCACGCTCGCCCTTGACCGGGACAAAAGCAGCGTCAACGCGCTGTCGCGAGCCGTGCTGGACGAACTGGCCGAGATCGTCGAACGGCTCGCCATCGAGAACCCCCCCGGCGTGGTCATCCATTCGGCCAAGGCCTCCGGATTCGCGGTCGGCGCGGATATCAAGGAATTCGTCGAATACGCCAGGGCCGGCACGGTCCAGGAAAACATCGAGAACGGCCAGCGCGTTTACGAGAGCCTGGCCCGCCTGCCTTGCCCCACGATCGCGGCCATCCACGGCGCCTGCATGGGCGGCGGTACCGAACTCATCCTGGCCTGCCGCCAGCGCATCGCCGTCGACGATGAGAAGACGAAGATCGGCCTGCCCGAAGTCCAGCTCGGCATCCATCCCGGATGGGGCGGCAGCGCCCGCCTGCCACGCCTCATCGGCGCGCCCGACGCGCTACAGGCCATGCTGACCGGCAAACCGTTCTCCGCGCGACGCGCGCTGGCTGTCGGCCTGGTCGATCGCGTGGTCGCCGCCGACGAACTGCTGGCGGAGGCGAAGCTTTTGCTGAAACGGCCGCACCAGCGCCCCTTCGCCCAGCGTGCCAAGGCCTGGGCGACCAACATCTGGCCGGCACGCGAGATCATCGCGCCGATGGTACGCAAGCAGACCGCGGCCAAGGTACGCAAGGAACACTATCCGGCGCCCTTCGCCCTGATCGAGGTCTGGCGCCGTGGCGGTGGCAACATCCAGCAACGGCTGAAGCTCGAGGCGCGGTCCGTGGCGAAGCTGGCCGAAACGCCGACGGCGCAGAACCTGATCCGCATCTTCTTCCTGCAGGAACGACTGAAGGGACTCGGCGGTGGCGAACATGGCATCGCGCACGTCCATGTGGTCGGTGCCGGGGTGATGGGGGGCGACATCGCCGCCTGGACCGCGCTGAAGGGCTTCGAGGTTACCTTGCAGGACCGCGAGATGAAATACATCGAGCCGGCGCTGGCACGCGCACGCACGATGTACGAGAAGAAACTGAAGACCCCGGCGAAAATCGAGGCGGCATTGAAGCGCCTGCGCGCCGATGTCGAGGGCAAGGGCGTCGCCGACGCCGACCTGGCGATCGAGGCGATCTTCGAGAACGCCGAGGCAAAACATGCGCTCTACGCGACGATCGAGCCGCAGTTCCAGGGCGACGAGATCCTCGCCAGCAACACCTCATCCATCCCACTGGATGAATTGCGCAACGGGCTCAAGGCGCCGCAACGCTTCCTCGGCCTGCACTTTTTCAATCCGGTGGCACTCATGCCGCTGGTCGAGGTGGTCCGTCACGACACGCTGGATCCGTCGATTGAAAAGCGCGCGCTGGCCTTCTGCAAGGCGATCGGCAAGCTGCCGGTACCGGTCAAGGGCACCCCTGGCTTCCTGGTCAATCGCATCCTGATGCCTTACCTGATGGAAGCGATGCGCTTGTACAACGAAGGCGTTCCCGGTCCGGTACTCGACCGCGAGGCAAAGAAGTTCGGCATGCCGATGGGCCCGATCGAACTGGCCGACACGGTTGGCCTCGATGTCGCCGCGTCGGTGGGCAAGGAGCTCGCCCCCTTCCTCGGCCTGGAAATCCCACCGGGCCTGGAGGACAAGCTGCAGGCGAACAAGCGCGGCAAGAAGGACGGCGAGGGATTCTATGTGTGGCAGGACGGCAAGCCGCAGAAGCCCGAAGTCGATCCGAACTACCAGCTGCCGCCCGACGTCATCGACCGGATGATCCTGCCGATGATCAACGAAGCGGTTGCCTGCCTGGCCGACGGCGTGGTCGACGATGCCGACCTGCTCGATGCTGGCGTGATCTTCGGCACCGGCTTCGCACCGTTCCGTGGCGGCCCCATCCAGTACGTGCGCAGCGAAGGACCGACCGTGGTGCGCGGCAAACTGGAGAAGCTCGCCCAACGTTACGGTGAACGTTTCACGCCGAAGAACGGGTGGAATGCGGCGGCACTGGCGGCGCCTTCAGCGCTCGGCTAGCCGTTTGCAAGGAGCGCACCCTTGTGGGAGCGAACCCTGTTCGCTTCCACAAGGTCGCTCCATAAGGGTCACCACATAAGGTCGTCGGGCACGCCGTCGTCGCCGACGCCAGCATCACCTGGCTCGACCACAAGCGCGATCTGGTCGGGGGCGATTTCCCGCACCTTCTCGATCGTGGCGCGATCGAAGAGCAGGTAACGTCCGGCGTACTGCACGACGCCAAGCTCGCCGGCATTGAGCGCGACCAGCTGATCCGCATCGACATGCACGCGACGGATCTTCGCCCCGTACTCGAAATGGCGCACCTGGTCGACATCGGGCTTGTTCAGGGCCTTGCCGTCCAGCAGTTCCTGCAGCTGTCGTTTGCGCTCCTTGCGCAGGCGCGCCAACTCGGCGGCCTCCTGCTCGGCACGCTTGCGCTCGCTCGATTCGGCCTGGGCGCGGATCGCATAGGCCTTGGCCAGGTCGATCTCGCCGCTGCTCGCCGGACGCTGCTGGGGCCGATGCTGTGGGCCCTTGCCCGATGGCGGCTTGCCGCCGGCCGGGCGCGGACCATTCGGACGCCCGTTATTCGGACGCTGGTTCGGCTTGCCGCCGGCGTTCGCCGGACGCCCGCCGCGTGGTGCCGGAGTGGGTTGTTGCTGGCGCTTCTCGTCCTGGACGGTCTTGACGATGCCGCTCTTCAGCAATAGGTCGCGCAGGGAATCTACCATGGTACGTACGACTCTTCGGGTGCGTGGGGCGGATCAGTAATGGGGCGGCGGCGGTTCGGCCTGCGGATCGGCGGTGAGGCCGTTGCGCACGCTGGCCAGGTCGCCGCGCAAGTCGCGCACCGCGCGCTCAAGCGCGGCAAGCCGCTGGGAGAGTTCGACATCGGCCGATGACAGGCCGTGCACGGTCTCGTCGACGAAGGCGAGTTTCACCTCGAGCTCGGTGAGTCGTCCATCCATGCTGGCCTGGTCGCTCACTGTCCGACCCTGCTCAGGCTGCGACCGCGACCGATACCGTAATAGGCCACGCCGGCTTCCTCGACCGTCGCCGGATCGTAGAGGTTACGACCGTCGAAGATCGCCGGGTTGCCGAGCATCGAACGGATGCGCGCGAAATCGGGACTGCGAAAGGCTTTCCACTCGGTGACGATGGCGAGCGCATCGGCGCCTTCGAGTGCCTGGTAGGGCTCGTCGCAGAGCACCAGGTCGGCGCTGTCGCCGTAAATGCGTCGGGTTTCCCCGGCCGCCTCCGGGTCGAACGCGCGCACGGTGGCACCGGCGGCCCAGAGCATTTCCATCAACCGGCGGCTGGATGCCTCGCGCATGTCATCGGTGTTCGGCTTGAACGCCAGACCCCAGACGGCGATGGTCCGGCCGGCCAGGTCGCCATCGAAATGACGCGAGATCAGTTCGAAGAGCTTTTCCTTCTGCGCGCCGTTCACCGCCTCGACGGCGTCGAGCAACTTCGTCTCGTACCCGTATGTATGCGCCGTGCGTCCGAGCGCCTGCACGTCTTTCGGAAAGCACGAACCGCCGTAACCGGCACCGGGATAAATGAAGGCGTAGCCGATCCGCGGATCCGAGCCGATGCCCTGGCGTACCAGTTCCACGTCGGCTCCCACGCGCTCGGCGATGTTCGCGATCTCGTTCATGAAACTGATCTTGGTCGCCAGCATCGCGTTCGCGGCGTACTTGGTGAGCTCGGCCGAGCGTTCGTCCATCACCACCATGCGGTCATGGTTGCGGTTGAACGGCGCGTAGAGCTTGCGCAGCATGCCGACCGCGCGCTGGCTCGATGCGCCGACGACGATGCGATCCGGGCGCAGGCAATCCTCGACGGCATCGCCTTCCTTGAGGAATTCCGGGTTGGATACCACGTCGAACTCGGTCGTCGCTGCCCTCGCCTGCAGCCGGGCGGCCACCGCGCCGCGCACGCGATCGGCGGTACCCACGGGTACGGTCGACTTGTTGACGATCACCGCGTAACGATCGATGTGGTCGCCGATCGTCGAGGCCACCTTGAGCACGTACTGCAGGTCCGCGCTGCCATCCTCGTCCGGCGGCGTGCCGACCGCGATGAACAGGATGTCGCCATGGGCGATCGCCGGTGCCGCCTCGATGGTGAAATGAAGCCGACCGCTGGCCTGGTTACGTTCCACCATCGGTTCGAGGCCGGGCTCGTAGATCGGGATCTCGCCGCGCTTGAGGCGTTCCACCTTGGCCGCATCGATATCGACGCAGATCACATGGTTGCCCATTTCGGCCAGGCAGGCGCCGGTGACCAGCCCGACGTAGCCGGTTCCGAAAATCGTCACTTTCATCGCGCAGCCTGCTCTTTGTTCGACAAGCGGGCGATTGTAGTGGAACTGCCTTTGCGAACGAGCAAAAAAAAGGGCGCGGATCGCTCCGCGCCCTCTTCAGTTACGTCGCCTGGGGCTTAGTTGCCCTTGGGCGGCGCGCCCTGCGGTGCCGGACCCTGGCCACCGCCAGCGGGGGTCGGACCGGTCTTCAGCAGTTCGACGTCGAAGATGATCGTCTGGTTCGGCGGAAAGCCGTTTTCCGGCTTGGCGCCGTAGGCGATGTTCGACGGGATGTAGAGCTTGTACTTGCCGCCGGTCTGCATCAGCTGCAGGCCTTCGCGGAAGCCCGGGATCACGGCGGCCAGAGGAATCTGGGCCGGACCCTGGTGGTCGGCGGACGAATCGAACTTCTCGCCGTTCACGAAGGTACCCGTGTAGTTGATGGTCACGGTGTCGTTCGGGCCCGGACGCTGGCCGGTACCGGCCTGGACCACTTCATACTGCAGGCCCGACGCAGTCACTTTCACGCCCGGCTTGCTCTTGTTCTTGGCGATGAAGGCGTCGCCCTCGGTCTTGTTCTTCGAGGCGACCTGGTTGTACTCGACCTCGGCCTTGCTCTTCAGCTGGGCAACGAAGGCTTCGCGAACCTGCTTGGCCTCGGCCTCGCTCATGGTCGGCTTCTGGCCGGAAAGGGCAGCCTGCAGGGCCTTGGCGACGGTAGCGGAGTCCACTTCGTCACGCACCAGCGGCGGCAGCGAGCTGGCAAGGTCCCAACCCACGACGTAGCTGGCCTTGATCTTGTCGACGCCACCAGCCGGAGCTGCCGTCGTCTTGGCGGCCTGGGCATATGCGCCCGCGGTCATGCCCAGCGCAACAGCCAGCGCGGCGGCCGTCATCGTGGGACGCAAAAAGTGCTTCATTCGATACTCCCTCATAACTTTGAAAGTCGGCGACGCCGGATTAGAACCTCCCCTATGGAGGCAGAAACGCCATTGTGCGGTGCTTCCCAGCACCTTGCAACGACGAAGGTCGATGGACAATCGCCCTACCGTAAAGTTCAAGCAATACCCACCCGACCATCGATTCTAGCGCCGCGACGATGAAAACCGTGTGGCAAACGGTCACGGAATGCCCGATTACTCCTCGTGCCCGTCGCCGGGACTGTCCAGGGTGTCGCGCAGGGCAGCCTGCAGCCGGGCATGAACCTGAACGAGCAGGCGCCATAGCAGCCATGTCAGCACGATGCCGATCAGGACCAGGACCAGGGCCACCTCGCGCGGCGGCAGGATCGTCGAGGCCAGCGCCGCCACGAGGACGCCAAGCGCCAGCATCACGATCAATGGGATGAGCCTGCCGAGCACGCCGCGAATGGCCAGGTTCCGCGAACCGCCGACCCGCTCGGGAATGCTGATCTCGGCCAGCAGCATGCCGAGCGCCCCGGCCTTGCGATAGGCGGCGACGATCATCGGCAGCGAGAGCAGGGCCGCGACCGACCAGACCAGGCTGCGCTGTACCACCGGATGCGGGGCCAACAGGTCCACATGGAGGAATCCGCGCCGGTAGGCGAAGGCCATGGCAATGAATACGGCGATCACCAGCATCATGTTGATGACCACGTGCCAGACCAGGCGCCGGATCATTTTCATCACCATCGCACCCTGCCCGCTCAGGCCCAACCCGCCCATCCAGCCGGTGTACGCCTGGAGGCTGCCGCTGAGGCGCGCTGGCAGGCGCCGGCCCAGCACACCGGCCAGCGGATCGGCCAGCCGGATGAGGTAAGGCGTCAGGAAGGTGGTGATCGCCGAGACCGCCACGGCCACCGGGTAGAGGAAGTCGCTTGTGACTTTCAGGGTCAGGCCAAGCGAGGCGATCACGAAGGAGAATTCGCCGATCTGGGCCAGGCCCATGCCCACACGCAGCGAGGTGCGGCCACCATTGCCCGCGACGAAGCTGCCGAAGCTGCAGGTAACGACCTTGCCGACGACCACGGCGACCGTCACCACGGTGATCGGCAGGGCGTATTCGAGCAGCAGGTGCGGGTCGATCAGCATGCCGATGGCGACGAAGAACACCGCGCTGAACATGTCGCGCACCGGCATGATGATGCGTTCGATCCGGGCGACGCTGTTCGATTCGGCGACGATCGCGCCGATCATGAAGGCCCCGAGCGCCACGCTGTAGCCCATCTCCGTGACCAGCAGGCAGAAGCCGAAACACAGGCCAAGCACCGCCACCAGAAGCACATCGTTGCGGCTGACCCGCGCAATGTAGTCGATCACCCGCGGCACCAGCAACAGGCCGACCACCAGCGACACGGCCATGAACAGGGCCAGCTTGCCGACCGCGCCGAAGGCTTCGCCGGCCTCGAGGCCGCCGGTACTGGCGATACCGGTCAGCAAGGCCATGAGGACGATGGCCAGCACGTCCTCGACGATGAGGATCCCGAACATCAGCTGGGCGAAGCGCTCCCGCTTGAGCCCGAGATCCTCCAGCGCCTTCATGATGATCGTGGTCGAGGAGATCGACATCATCGCGCCGAGGAAAAGCGAATCCATCGCCTTCCAGTTAAAGAAACGGCCGATCTCATAGCCGATCCAGATCATCAGGACGATCTCGGCGAAGGCCGCGACCAGGGCCGTGCCGCCGACCTTGCGCAGCTTCTTGAGACTGAATTCCAGTCCCAGCGCGAACAGCAGCATGATCACGCCGAGTTCGGAAAGCGTGCGGATGGTCTGCTCTTCGTGGATAAACACCACGGGCAAGGTGTACGGGCCGATCACCACGCCGGCGATGATGTAGCCGAGCACCACCGGCTGGCGCAGGCGCTGGAAGATCACCGTGGTCAGGCCGGCGACGAGCATCACCGTCGCCAGATCCTGGATGAAGGTCAGTTCGTGCATGCGGCTCCCTGATTCGCGCGTACCCGCAGGTTACCCGCTACGCGTATCGTCACGCCCGCACGGCGTTAAAAAAAATTGTCACGAATGCTTGACGAACACCTGAACCGAACGTATTCTTTGCGGCTTCCAGCGGCGGGGCCATAGCTCAGCTGGGAGAGCGCCTGCATGGCATGCAGGAGGTCGGCGGTTCGATCCCGCCTGGCTCCACCAACTCTATACGTCCCCATCGTCTAGAGGCCTAGGACATCACCCTTTCACGGTGGCGACCGGGGTTCGAATCCCCGTGGGGACGCCACTCTTCCATGTCATCGGAGAGTGGGGAAAGTTGGCAGTACGCTGGAAGAAGTAGCAAAAATGCGGAGCGGTAGTTCAGTCGGTTAGAATGCTGGCCTGTCACGCCGGAGGTCGCGGGTTCGAGTCCCGTCCGCTCCGCCACTTTTGTTCTTGTAAAAAAGCCCGCCTCTAGCGGGTTTTTTTTCGCCTGAGCATTTTACCTTCCGGCAGGTTACGGCTTGTCGTTGCTGTCCGGCATTCGCGTCAGGGTCCCGATCGAATGCCCCTGCTCGGCCAGGTATTCCAGCCAGCGGCTGAGAAAGCCGTTCATCCGCAGCCGGTGCTGCAGGACCGTATGCGCGAGCGGAAAAGGACCGAGCACCTGCCATAACCGGCGCCCCGGATGGCAATGCAGGGCCTCGGCGACATGCGCGTCGGTATACATGCGCAGCTGTGCCGAGGGCGAAGGCTGGCCGGTCTGCTCATCGACAAAGGCGTAGGTCAGCTCCAGTTCCAGCGTGTAAGGGTGTCGCTCCTGGATTTCCAGCCGCACGTTCAGCCCGTCGTCCACGTCCGACACATAAACACCCTGCGCCAGCCGCTGCGGGGCGAACAGCCGCGCCAGCCGGTGATAGTTTTCCGCATACAAGCCCATCAGGAAGCCGAAGCGGCCTGGCAGGAGGGCGGAGGGGCGTTCGATGACTTCGGTCATTGTCTCGGTTCGATACTCTTTGCGTGGATGAAAACCCTGGCTCAGAACATATGCCGTTCGATGCCCAGATACTCGAAAATCTTGCTGGAAATCTCTTCGATCGAGGTATGCGTCGTATTAAGCACGGGAATGTTCTCGCGCTTCATCAGCTTGTCAGCCTGTTCCAGCTCCCAGCGGCACTGCTGGAGCGTGGCGTACTTGCTCCCCGGGCGGCGCTGCTCGCGGATCTGCGCCAGCCGCTGCGGATCGATCGACAGCCCGAACAGGCGGCTGCGATAGGGACGAAGCCTTACCGGCAACTCCAGCTTGTCCAGGTCGTCGTCGGTCAGCGGATAATTGGCGGCGGAAACGCCGTAATGCAAGGCCATGTACAGGCAGGTCGGGGTCTTGCCCGAGCGGGACACCCCGACCAGTACCAGGTCCGAGTCGTTGTAGTTCACGTCCAGCCCGTCGTCATGGGCCAGCGCGTAATTGGTCGCGTTGATGCGCGCCTCATAGCGCTCGAAGTCGACCATGCCATGGGAACGGTTCACCGCGCCGGAACGCTTGGCACCCAGTTCGTCCTCCAGCGGTCCGATGAAGGGCGCGAACACGTCCATCATCAGCGCGCCGCTTTCGGCGACGATGTCGCAGAGCAGGCGCTCGGCCATGGTATTGACCACGATCGGACGCTGGCCGTCCTGGGCGTAGCGGGTCTTGATCCGGAGCGCCGCGGCCTCGGCTTTCTGGGGGGTATCGATGAACGGCAGGCGGTGCGTATCGAACTGCACCCCCTCGAACTGGGCCAGGATGCTGTTACCGATCGTCTCGGCGGTGATGCCGGTCGAGTCGGAAATGAAGAAAACCGTGCGGCGCATACGTCTTCCGTGGGTTCCGGGGCTTATGCGGCACCTTAGAGCCAGTCCGATGCCTTTGCATAGTCTCTGCCGGGGCTGAACGCTTGCGGCGGCCCGCCTTGTCTCGTTCCGCCGGGCCGCCGACAATAGCGGACTTTCTTCGCGCGGCCCGCCCGCACACCCACGATTGATATTGAGGAGTTCCCTTTGAGCGATCTGGTGCTTTGGCTCGACGCGCTGCGTATGTCCGACCTGGGCAAGGTCGGCGGCAAAAACGCATCCCTGGGTGAAATGATCGGCAACCTGGCCAAGCTCGGTGTGTCCGTGCCAGGCGGCTTCGCCACTACCGCCGACGCCTTCCAGGTCTACCTGGAAAAGAGCGGCCTGGCCAAACGCATCCAGGAACGCCTGGCCTCGCTGGACGTCGACGACGTCGACGAACTGGTCAAGGGCGGCAAGGAAATCCGAGGCTGGATCGTCGATACCGCCCTGCCCGGCGACCTCGAGCAGGCGATTCGCGAGGCCTATATCAAGCTCTGCAAGGATGCTGGTGCCACCGATATCGCCGTCGCAGTGCGCTCCTCGGCCACCGCCGAGGACCTGCCGGACGCCTCCTTTGCCGGCCAGCAGGAAACCTTCCTCAATGTGGTTGGCATCGACGACGTGCTGCACAAGGTGAAGGAAGTCTTCGCCTCGCTGTACAACGACCGCGCCATCGCTTACCGCGTGCACCAGGGCTTCAAGCACGAGGACGTGTTCTTGTCCGCGGGCGTGCAGCTGATGGTCCGCTCCGACGTCGGCGCCGCGGGCGTGCTGTTCACCCTGGACACCGAATCGGGCTTCCGCGACGTGGTCTTCGTCACCGGCAGCTATGGCCTGGGCGAAATGGTCGTACAGGGCGCGGTCAATCCCGACGAGTTCTACGTGTTCAAGCCGACCCTCAACCAGGGCAAGCCGGCCGTGCTCCGCCGCAGCCTGGGCGCCAAGCAGCAGCGCATGGTCTATTCGGACCAGCCCGGCGAGCGCGTGCGCATCGAGGAAACCCCCGTCGCCGACCGCAATCGCTTCTGCATCGACGACAAGGACGTGGAAGAACTGTCGCGCCAGTCGCTGGTCATCGAAAAGCATTACGGCCGCCCGATGGACATCGAGTGGGCGAAGGATGGCAACACCGGCAAGCTCTACATCGTCCAGGCCCGCCCGGAAACGGTGAAGTCGCGCGCGCACGCCACCGTGCTCGAGCGCTTCCAGCTGAACGAGCGTGGCAAGGTCCTGACCGAAGGTCGCGCCATCGGCCAGAAGATCGGTTCGGGCAAGGCCCGTGTGATCCGCTCGCTGGCCGACATGAGCAAGGTGCAGCCGGGCGACGTCCTGGTCGCCGACATGACCGATCCCGATTGGGAGCCGGTGATGAAGCGCGCCGCGGCGATCGTCACCAACCGCGGCGGCCGCACCTGCCACGCGGCGATCATCGCCCGCGAGCTCGGCGTCCCGGCCGTGGTCGGCTGCGGCAACGCGCTGGACGCGATTCCCGACGGCGCCGAAGTGACCGTCTCCTGCGCCGAAGGCGACACCGGGACGATTTACCAGGGCCTGCTGAAATTCGAGAAGATCACCGCGGATCTCGGCGCCATGCCCGAGGCGCCGCTGAAGATCATGATGAATGTGGCCAACCCGGAACGTGCCTTCGACTTCGGCATGCTGCCGAACGCCGGCATCGGCCTGGCCCGCCTGGAAATGATCATCGCCAGCCATATCGGCGTGCATCCGAAGGCCCTGCTCGAGTACGCGAAGCAGGACGCCGAGATCAAGCAGAAGATCGATGCGCGCATCGCCGGTTATGCCGACCCGGTGAGCTTCTATGTCGACCGCCTCGCCGAAGGCATTTCCACCATCGCCGCCTCGGTGTACCCGAAGCCGGTGATCGTGCGCCTGTCCGACTTCAAGTCGAACGAGTACGCCGGCCTCCTGGGCGGCGCGCGTTACGAGCCGCACGAAGAGAACCCGATGATCGGCTACCGCGGCGCCAGCCGTTACGTCGACCCGGGCTTCGCCGACGCCTTCGCCCTGGAATGCCGCGCGGCCAAGCATGTGCGTGAGGTGATGGGCCTGGACAATGTCTGGATCATGATCCCGTTCGTGCGCACCCTCGACGAAGGCCGCAAGGTCATCGAGGTGCTGAAGAAGAACGGCCTCACCCAGGGCGAGAACGGCCTGAAAGTGATCATGATGTGCGAGGTCCCGTCGAATGCCCTGCTCGCCGACGAATTCCTCGACATCTTCGACGGCTTCTCGATCGGCTCGAACGACCTGACCCAGCTCACCCTGGGCCTGGACCGCGATTCGAGCATCGTCGCCAACCTGTTCGACGAGCGCGACCCGGCCGTGAAAAAGCTGCTGTCGATGGCGATCAAGACCGCCCGCGAGAAGGGCAAGTACATCGGCATCTGTGGCCAGGGCCCGTCGGACCACCCGGACCTTGCCGAGTGGCTGATGGAACAGGGCATCGAGTCGGTGTCGCTGAACCCGGATACCGTGGTCGATACGTGGCTGCGACTGGCGAAGAAGAAGGCGGGCTGAGTTTCTCCCGGTATCTTTTGAAAAAATGGGCCTTCTGGCCCGTTTTTTTTGCTTCGACGTGATGGATGGTGACCCCGGCCCGATTCGAACGGGCGACCTCGCCCTTAGGAGGGGCGCGCTCTATCCAGCTGAGCTACGGGGCCATCGGCGAAGGATACCGGACGCGGCGACCGCGGCGAAAGCGTTTGACACTGCAGCGCACAACATGGCGGGTACGGGCGGTTTGCTAGAATGGGCGTTTCCCCTCGCCGCGCCGCGCCATGGCGCGCGTATCAAGCCCAGGAGCCTTCATGTCCGCCTCTATCCTCGCCTCGCTCGGCCTCACGACCTCCGAGTCCGGCAGCTACCTCGGCCAGGACGAATGGTCGAAGACCACCGATGCCGGCGCCTTGCAGCCGGTGAATCCGGCCACCGGCGAAGTCCTCGCTTCGGTACACGCATCGAGCGCCGCCGATTACGAGACCATCGTCAAGCGTGCGCAGGCCGCCTACGAGATCTGGCGCACCACCCCGGCCCCGCGCCGCGGCGAAGCCGTACGCCTGTGCGGTGAAGCGCTACGCAAGCACAAGGATGCCTTGGGTTCGCTGGTCGCGCTGGAGATGGGCAAGATCAAGCCGGAAGGCGATGGCGAAGTGCAGGAGATGATCGACATCGCCGATTTCGCCGTCGGCCAGAGCCGCATGCTCTATGGCTACACCATGCATTCGGAGCGCCCGGGCCATCGCATGTACGAGCAATGGCATCCGGTTGGCCTGGTCGGCATCGTCAGCGCCTTCAATTTCCCGGTCGCGGTATGGGCATGGAATGCCTTCCTTGCTGCCATCTGCGGTGATATCTGCATCTGGAAGCCGTCGCCGAAGACGCCGCTGTCGGCCATCGCGACGCTGAAGATCGTCAATGCCGCGCTGAAGGAAGCCGGCTTTCCGGACCTGTTCTTCCTGTTCAACGACGCCGGCACCGATCTGGCGCAGACCTTCGTCGACGACAGGCGTGTCCCGCTGATCAGCTTCACCGGCTCGACCAAGGTCGGCCGCATGGTCGGCGAGCGCGTCGCCCAGCGCATGGGCCGCAGCCTGCTCGAACTCGGCGGCAACAACGCCATCGTGGTCGACGAGAGTGCCGACCTCAAGCTGGCCATTCCCGCCATCGTCTTCGGCGCGGTCGGTACCGCCGGCCAGCGCTGCACCAGCACGCGCCGGCTGTTCGTGCATGAGTCGATCCATGACGACGTCATCGCCACCCTGGTCAAGGCCTATAAGCAGGTCGAAGGCAAGATCGGCGACCCCAACCTGGCAACCACGCTGATGGGTCCGCTGAACAGCAGCGAGGCCGTTGCCGGTTACCTGGCCGCGATCGAAAAAGCCAAGGCCCATGGCGGTACCGTGCGTACCGGTGGCACCGCGCTGACCGACCGCAAGGGCAACTTCGTCTTGCCGACGATCATCACCGGCCTGAAGAATGCCGATGAGGTCGTGCAGACCGAGACCTTCGCGCCGATCCTCTACGTGATGTCGTTCAGTGACCTCGATGAGGCCATTGCCCAGCAGAACGCGGTGCCGCAAGGCCTGTCCTCGGCGATCTTCACGCAGGACCTGAAGCATGCCGAGCGCTATCTTTCGGCCTCCGGCTCCGATTGCGGTATCGCCAACGTGAACATCGGCACCTCGGGCGCCGAGATCGGTGGCGCCTTCGGTGGTGAGAAGGAAACCGGCGGCGGTCGCGAGTCGGGTTCCGACGCGTGGAAGGTGTACATGCGTCGCCAGACCAATACGATCAACTATTCCGATGCATTGCCACTGGCCCAGGGCATCAAGTTCGACCTGTGATGCCGGCCCCCGCCCTTGATTTCCGTGGCTGCCGCGTGCTCGTCGCCGGCGGCAGCAAGGGTATCGGCCGCGCGATCGCCCTCGCCTTCGCGGCGGCGGGCGCGGACGTATCGGTCTGCGCCCGCGGGGAGGCCGCATTGGCGGAAGTACGCGAAGGCATCGAAGCGCATGGCGTCCGCGCGCACACGATGAGTTGCGACCTTGCCGACGCGGACGCGATCGTTGCCTATGTTGCCGCCGCGGCCGGGACGCTCGGCGGCATCGACATCCTGGTCAACAACGCGACGGCTTATGGCATGGCCGACGACGAGGACGGCTGGGCGAAAAGCCTCGGCGTCGACCTGCTTGCGGCAGTGCGCGCCTCGCGCGCTGCCCTGCCCTGGCTGCGCCAGTCCGGCGATGCGAGCATTTTGCATACCGCATCGATCGCTGCGTTCCATGCCAGTCCGCGTAGCGCGCCGTATGCGGCCGCCAAGGCCGCACTGATCCAGTACACGACCTCGCAGGCCCTGGTGCTGGCGAAGGATCGCATCCGGGTCAATGCGATCGCGCCGGGATCGATCGAGTTCGACGATGGCTTGTGGGATCGTCGACGTGAATCGGACCCGGAGTTGTACGCCAGGACGCTTGCACGTATCCCCTTCGGTCGCTTTGGTCGGCCCGAAGAAATCGCCAATGCCGCCTTGCTGCTGTCCTCTTCGCTGGCCGGATGGATCACCGGACAGACCTTGAGCGTCGATGGCGGGCAGCTACTCAACAGCTAAGGGTGCCGCGATGAGCAAACTCGATTCTACCCAGCGCTTCTCCGACCGGGTCGAGGACTACGTCCGCTATCGTCCCGATTACCCGCAGGCCATGCTCGACTGGCTGCACCACAAGCAAGGCGTCAAGCCCGACTGGCGCGTCGCCGATATCGGCGCGGGCACTGGCATCTCCAGCAAATTGTTCCTCGACGCCGGCCATCGTGTCGTCGCGGTCGAACCGAACGCACCGATGCGCGCGGCCTCGGAACGCTGGCTGGGCGACAACGAGGATTTCAGGGCCGTCGACGGCACCGCCGAAGCCAGCGGCCTCGCC
Organism: Luteibacter sp.; assembly: GCA_036009745.1. Classification (GTDB taxonomy): domain Bacteria; phylum Pseudomonadota; class Gammaproteobacteria; order Xanthomonadales; family Rhodanobacteraceae; genus Luteibacter. The sequence continues at coordinate 34,373 of DASYLE010000056.1, forward strand.
GACGGCAGCGTGGATCTTGTGATCGCCGCCCAGGCCTTTCACTGGTTCGACCACGCCGCCTTTCTCAAGGAAGCCTCGCGCATCCTCAGCCCACGCGGCCTGATCGCCGTTTTCTGGAATAGTCGTCGACTGGTCGGCACACCCTTCCTCGAAGGCTACGAGGCCTTGCTGCAGGAATACGGCACCGATTACCTCAGTGTCGCCGAGCGGTATGACGACGACGAGAAAATGGCCGCGTTCTTCGGGCCAGCCTTTCGTGGTCATGCCAGATTCGAACATGGCCAGCGCCTGGACTACGATGCCCTGGCAGGCCGGCTACTCTCTTCGTCCTACGCGCCGAAGGCCGGCCATATCAACCATGAGCCGATGATGCTCGCCCTGCGCCGGCTGTTCGATGCCTGCCAGACGGACGGGCGCATCGACTTCGACTACGACACCCGCGTCATTGTCGGCGCGGGCCACGTTTAACCGGGAAAACCATGTATCACCTGTTGCGCCCCCTGCTATTCGCCCTCGAGCCGGAAACGGCCCACGGCGCAACCTTGTACGCGCTGGATGTCGCCGAGCGTAGCGACCTGACGCGATTCGTCGCCAAGCCACCCGCGCCGTTGCCGACGCGGGCCTTCGGCATCGATTTTCCGAATCCGGTCGGACTGGCGGCGGGTCTGGACAAGAACGCCGACCACATCGATGGGCTGGCGGCACTGGGCTTCGGATTCATCGAAGTCGGTACGACCACGCCGCGGCCACAGGAAGGTAATCAGAAGCCGCGGATGTTCCGCCTGCCTGCGCATGATGCCCTGATCAACCGGCTTGGCTTCAACAATGCCGGCGTCGATGCGCTGGTGCGCAATGTCGAGAAGGCGAAATTCCGGGGTGTGCTCGGCATCAATATCGGCAAGAACAAGGACACCCCGAACGATCGCGCGGTCGAGGATTACCTGCACTGCCTCGAACGGGTCTACCCGCTGGCCTCCTATATCACGGTGAATATCTCCTCGCCGAACACGCAGGGCCTGCGCGACCTCCAGGAAGAGGAAACCCTGCGCCGCTTTATCGGAACGCTGCGCGACGCCCAGGAGCGCCTGGCGGCGAAGCATGGCGCGCGCAACCCGATGCTGCTGAAGATCGCGCCGGACCTCACCGAAGCCGAACTGGACGCGATCGCCGACGTGCTGATCGCCGCCGGTGTCGACGGCGTGATCTGCACGAACACCACGATCGCGCGCGAAGCCGTCGCCGGCGACCCGCTCGCGAACGAGACCGGCGGGCTTTCCGGCCGGCCGTTGTTCGAACGCTCGACCGCGGTGCTGCGCGGCATGTCCCAGCGCCTTGCCGGCCATGTCGAGCTGATCGGCGTCGGCGGCATTCTCGATGGCAGCGGCGCCGCGGAGAAGATCGAAGCCGGGGCGAGCCTCGTGCAGCTTTACTCCGGCCTGATCTATCGTGGCCCTGTCCTTGTCGCCGAAGCCGTCGACGAAATCCGTCGCCAACAGGATGTCGCATGATGAACGAAGCCGTGGACATGGGTGGCTTCCGCCTTTCCAGCGAGGCGCCGTTGCAGGCGCGCAACACGCTGCGCGTCGGCGCGCGGGCAGCCATGCTGGCCGAGGTCCGCGATGCTGCCTCGCTACCCGCCCTGCTCGATTTTCCGGCCGTGCGCGCCGGCAAGGTGCTGGTGCTCGGCGAAGGCAGCAACGTGCTTTTTACCGGCGACTACGATGGCACCGTGGTCGTGATGGCAACCCAGGGCGTCGAATCGTTCGAGGAAAGCGACCATGTACGCCTGCGCGTCGCCGCCGGCGAACGCTGGGACGACTTCGTGCGCTGGGCGCTCGGCCATGGCTACGTCGGCCTGGAAAACCTGATCCTGATTCCCGGCACGGTCGGCGCCGCGCCGATCCAGAACATCGGCGCCTACGGCGTCGAAGTCGCGGAATTCATCGAAAGCGTCGAGGCCTACGACACGCACACGCGCGAGTTCGTCATTCTCGACCACGCCGCGTGTGCATTCTCGTATCGCAACTCGAGCTTCAAGCATCAGCCCGGCCGCTGGATCATCACCGCGGTAAATTTCGCGCTGCCAAGGGAACGCGCGCTGAGTCTCGATTACGCAGGCATCGGTGAGGAATTGGCGGCCATGGGAGTGAGCAAACCGGCAGCCTTCCACGTCGCCGAGGCCGTGGTGCGCCTGCGCACGCGCAAACTGCCCGACCCCGCCGTGATCGGCAACGCCGGCAGCTTCTTCAAGAATCCGATCGTCAGTGCTGCACAGGCCGACGCACTGGGCCTGGCACATAACGGCTTGCCGGTATGGCCACACAGCGGTGGCACGGCCAAGCTTTCAGCGGCCTGGATGATCGAGGCGGCCGGCTTCAAGGGTATGCGCGAGGGCGATGCCGGCATATCGAACCGGCACGCCCTGGTCCTGGTCAACCACGGCAAGGCGGATGGCCCGACACTATGGGCCTTCGCGCAGCGCGTCGTCGATGGCGTGCATGCGCGCTTCGGCGTTCGGCTCGAACCCGAACCCCTCATCGTGTAGGAGCGCTGGCGGCGACTTTGTGGGAGCGAACCCTGTTCGCTCCCACAACAGCGCGGCGCACCGCGTTAGGCGCGGCGGCGCTTCTCGATATTCGGCAGGAACACCGTGATCACGCCGATCAGCGGCAGGAACGCGCAGAGGCGATAGACGAATTCGATGCCATGGCTGTCGGCGATCCCGCCGAGCACGGCCGCGCCGATGCCGCCCATGCCGAAGGCAAAGCCGAAGAACAGGCCCGATACCATGCCGACGCGGCCGGGAATCAGTTCCTGGCCATAAACCAGGATCGCCGAAAACGCCGAAGCAAGGATCAAGCCGATCACCACGCTGAGCACGCCGGTCCAGTAAAGGTTGGCGAAGGGCAGCAGCATGGTGAACGGCGCTACGCCGAGGATCGATACCCAGATCACCCACTTGCGGCCGACCTTGTCGCCGATCGGTCCGCCGACTACCGAGCCCGCCGCGACGGCAAACAGGAAAGCGAACAGATGGGTCTGCGCGCTCTGTACGGAAACGCCGAACTTGTGGATCAGGTAGAACGTGTAATAACTGCTGAGGCTGGCCAGGTAGAAGTACTTCGAGAACACCAGCAACCCAAGTACGCCGAGCGAGATCGCGATCGTGCGGGTCGGCAGGGTTACGTGGGGCTCCACCGCGCGACGTGCGCGATTGCCCGGGGCATGCTGGTGCGCATACCAGCGACTGACCTGCAGCAACACCACGATCGCCAGCAAGGCGGCCAATGAGAACCAGGCGACGCTGCCCTGCCCATGCGGCACGATGATCCACGCGGCAAGCAACGGCCCCAGCGACGAGCCGAGATTGCCGCCGACCTGGAACACCGACTGCGCCATGCCATGACGACCACCCGAGGCCATACGCGCGATGCGCGAGGATTCCGGATGGAAGATCGACGAACCCGTGCCGACCAGGCCGGCGGCCAGGAGCAGCATCGGGTAGTTCGATGCGGTGGCCAGCAGGAGCAGGCCGAGCAGGGTGAAGCCCATGCCGACCGGCAGCGAATACGGCATCGGCCGGCGATCGGCGTAAAGGCCGACCAGCGGTTGCAGCAAGGACGCGGTGATCTGATAGGTCAAGGTGATCAGGCCAATCTGACCGAAACTGAGATTGAAGCCGCTTTTCAGGATCGGGTAGATCGCCAGGATCAGCGACTGGATCATGTCGTTGAGCAGGTGCGAGAAGCTGATGGCACCGAGGATGCCGAAAGCGGTGCCTTCGCGCACGGGTAAAGCCGGTGGTGTGGCGACGGCAATCGGCCCGGCAACTTCGACCTGGGTGGGGATGGCGTCGACGGCGGTCTGCATGACGTGCTCGCTGGATGGGGGAAGGCGGGCGCAGGGGGATTGCGTCCTGTCGGGGCGTCACCATAAAGTGGATGGCCCCGGCCCGCTCGCGTTGCTGGGTCAACTCCTGTCGAATTTGGGCCATTCCATGCGCAACGCCCGCGTCGCCGATTATGAAGACACCCCTCGCGATGTGGTGGCGACCGGCAACGACTACGTTGCCAACACCGTACTCCCGCCACACTGCCATCGTCGCGGGCAACTGCTTTATGCCTCGACCGGCGTGGTCACCGTGCTCACGCCACAGGGCGGCTGGGTGATCCCGCCACAGCGAGCGCTTTGGCTGCCGGCCGGCATGGAGCATGAGGTACGCATGGGTGGCATCGTCTCCACGCGCAGCGCCTACGTACGCGACGAAGCGGCATTGGCCGCGGGGCTTCCCGAGGTCTGCCGGGTCATCGGCGTGTCACCCTTGCTGCACGCGCTGCTTTTGGCCGCGGTCGACCTCCCCGCCCTGTACGATCTGAACGGGCGCGACGGACAGGTCATGCGCCTGTTACTGGCCGAGATCGCGGCGATGCCGGCGCTGGCCCTCAGCACCCCCTTGCCGCACGACCCTCGCCTGTCACGCCTGTGCCGGCACCTGCTCGACCAGCCACAACGCGAACCGGGCATCGACGACGTGGCCGCGCAGGTTGGCATGAGCCGCCGCAACTTCACCCGCCTGTTCCGCCAGGAAACCGGGATGAGCTTCAGCGCCTGGCGCCAGCAGGCCTGCCTGATGGCGGCGCTGGCCCGGCTCGGCCTCGGCGAACCGGTCACCCGCGTCGCGCTGGACCTCGGCTACAGCAGCCCCAGCGCCTTTACCGCGGCCTTCCGACGTGCGCTGGGCGCGCCGCCGAGCCGCTATCTGGGCGAGAACGGGTTGTCACACGAATGAAAAGTGCCATCGCCTATCGTGGGGCGATCGTGTCGACGTACCATGGGCATCCGCTCCGGCACGCGACCGCGTTGCCCGCCATCTGACTGGAGCGCCATCCTGGACACGACGATTTCCACTACCGACGCCAGCGCCATGCATGCCTCGCCTTCCGCCGCGAAGGTCCCGCCGGCTGCTGTCGACGCGCCCACGGTCGACCTCAGCGATACCGGGCTGTACATCCATCGCGAGCTGTCACAGCTGCAGTTCAATATCCGCGTCCTCGAACAGGCGCTGGACGACACCAAGCCGCTGATGGAGCGGCTGAAGTTCCTGTTGATCTTCTCCAGCAACATGGACGAATTCTTCGAGATCCGGGTCGCCGGGCTCAAGCAGCAGATCGCCTTCGATCACGAACTGATCGGTGCCGACGGCATCGAGCCGAAGCGCGCGCTGGCCGAGATCGCCGAGATCGCGCACCGGCAGATCGAGCGCCAGTACGCGATCCTCAATGAGCGGATCCTGCCGGAGCTGGCCAGGGAAGGCATTCGCATCGTCCGTCGCAACCAGTGGTCGCACAAACAGAAGCTCTGGGTACGCCGTTATTTCCGCCAGGAAGTCGCGCCCCTGGTCACCCCGATCGGCCTGGATCCGACCCACCCCTTCCCGCGGCTGGTCAACAAGAGCCTGAACTTCATCGTGCAACTGGAAGGCGTCGACGCCTTCGGCCGCGATTCGGGCCTGGCCATCGTGCCGGCGCCCCGCGTACTGCCGCGCATCGTGCGCCTGCCCGATGAACTGTGCGAAGGCGGCGAGAACTATGTGCTGCTGTCCTCGATCATCCATGCGCATGCGGACGACCTGTTTCCCGGCATGAAGGTACTCGGTTCCTACCAGTTCCGGCTGACCCGCAACGCCGACCTGACCATCGATCCGGACGACGTCGAGGATCTCGCGCGCACGTTGCGCGGCGAACTGTTCTCGCGCCGGTACGGGGACGCGGTGCGCCTCGAGGTAGCCGACAACTGCCCCAAGCCGCTGGTCGACTATCTGCTCAAGCAATACGCGCTCGGCCCGGACGAACTGTACGAAGTGAACGGACCGGTCAATCTGGCGCGGCTGTTCCCGCTCGCGCTCAAGCCCGAATACGCACGCCTGCAATTTCCTTCGTTCGCCCCGGCCGTGCCCAGGGCCATCGTCGAGAAACCGGACCTGTTCCAGGTAATCAGCAAGCAGGATGTGCTGCTGTTGCATCCCTATGAGTCGTTCACCCCGGTGGTCGACCTGCTGCGCCAGGCGGCGAAAGACCCGCAGGTGCTGACCATCAAGCAAACGCTTTACCGCAGTGGCGCGAACTCGGAGATCGTCGATGCGCTGGTGGAAGCCGCGCGCGCCGGCAAGGAAGTGACCGCCGTGGTGGAACTGCGCGCCCGCTTCGACGAGGAATCGAACCTGACCCTCGCCTCGCGCCTGCAGCAGGCCGGTGCCGTGGTGATCTACGGTGTGGTCGGGGTCAAGACCCATGCCAAGCTGATGCTGATCCAGCGTCGTGAAGATGGCCAACTGGTGCGCTATGCGCACCTGGGCACCGGCAACTACCACAGCGGAAACGCACGCCTGTATACCGATTACAGCCTGCTGACCTCGGACGAAGCCCTGTGCGACGACGTGCACCGGCTGTTCCGCCTGCTCACCGGCATGGGCAAGGTCCTGCGCATGAAGCGGTTGCTGCATGCGCCCTTCACCCTGAAGAAATCGCTGCTCGAACTGATCGCCAACGAAACCGCGAACGCCCTCGCCGGCAAGCCGGCGCAGATCATCTGCAAGCTCAATGCGATCACCGATGCGAAGATCATCCGGGCGTTCTATCGCGCCAGCAATGCCGGCGTGAAGATCGACCTGATCGTGCGCGGCATGTGTTGCCTGCGCCCCGGTATTCCCGGGGTGTCGCAAAACATCCGCGTGCGCTCGATCGTCGGCCGCTTCCTCGAACACAGCCGCGCGTACTGGTTCCACAACAACGGTGAGGCGAAACTCTACCTGGCCAGCGCCGACCTGATGGAACGCAATCTCGATCGCCGCATCGAGACCTGCTTCCCGATCGAGGGCAAGAAGCTCTGCCAGCGCGTGAAGAAAGAACTGGACCTGTACCTGGCCGACAACACCAGCGCCTGGGTCCTGCAAAGCGACGGAAGTTATACGCGACTCCAACCGGGCGCGGGTCAGCCGGTGCGCGACGTGCAGGCGCAATTGCTGGAGAAGTTCTCAAGCATCGCCGCGCCCGCTAGCAGCTGACTCCACGCAAAGCCGGGAAACAGCTCTTGATGTCCATTCAGACGAACCGCTTTACCCAGGCCACATAGCGGTCGACGAAATCCTGCAGGAACTTTGCCGTGCCTTCGTTTCCGATCTTGCCATCAGCGTCGATCAGGTTGTCATCCTTGAACTGGATGAATACCTCCGGCTGGGCAAGCACGGCCATATCCACATAGGCCAGCGTATTGCGCAGGTGCTGCTGGGCCAGCGCCGACCCGGTCGCACCGATGGAAGCACCGATCACCGCCGCCGGCTTTCCCGCGAATGAATTCGTGCCCCAGGGGCGCGACGCGATGTCGATCGCGTTCTTCAGCACACCGGGCATCGAACGGTTGTACTCGGGCGTGACGAAGAGCAGCGCGTCGGCGCCCTGGACCGAGGCCTTCAGGTCCTTGCAGACCGCCGGATAGGCCTCATCGAAGTCCTGCGAGTACAACGGCAGGTCACCGATTCCGAGGTGCTCGAAGACAAACTCCTTCGGAGCCAGCTTTTCCACCGCGTACGCAAGCCTGCGGTTGATCGACGCTTTGCGCAGGCTGCCCACGAGCACCGCCACCTTGATCGTCGCCATGGCACTCACCACTCAAGTCGTTGAATAGAAAGAAATCACGCCCACCAACTGTAGAATATTGCGCCCCAGCCGATAAAATTGACGTGACTTCCCCGGCCGTCCATCCGGCACGGCGACAGTCGTACCAAAGCACGGCACAATAGACATGCACAAATGGGGGATACGGGCAATAACGAACTATTGCAGCCGGATCCAGGGCGAATCGCACGGGAATGAGCGGACGTCTTCGTCCTTGCATCAACAGCGGGACCTGCGGATGGGTGTTCTCGAACGCAAAAGCGGCATCTTCGAACGCACCTGGCGGACGTTGGCCCTGCTATGCCTGTTGCTGGCCTCGACGGCTTGCCTCGCCGCCGACAAGGTCAGCCCTATCCAGGGCTCATGGCGTGAGGCACGCCCGGGCGACACTCCGGCACAGGTGCTGGCCGAAGCCCAGGCGGGTCAGCTGCACGACTTCGATCCGGGGCGCATGCAGGTCTTTCCTACCGATGCCGCGGGCGCGTGGGTCGTACTGCGGGCCGCGCCACCATGGATCGCCGAGGACCGGGTACTGTCGATCCACACCCCCTCGCTTGGCCGGGTCGGCCTGTATGACGACAAAGGCAGAGTACAGAGTGCCGCACTCGAGGACTTCGATGCGCCGTTCCATGGTCACGGCCGATTGATCTTTCCGCTGAAGGCGGAACGTTCCCCCACCGCACCGATCCTGCTCAAATTCGAGCCGTCGCCTACCCTGTCCGGCCCGGTCACCTTCGGTTTGCAGAACTGGCCCGATTTTCTTCGCGATGACGCGCGCTGGCTGGTCTTCGCCACCACGTGCCTGGCGGTCATGCTGGCCATGGCGGCGATGTCGATCTGCTTCGCCCTGATGCTGCGCGATATGACCTTCGCCTGGTATACCGGTTACCTCGTCTGCTATGCGCTGATCCAGGGTATCCAGACGGGTTATCTGTTTCATCCCATGGAATGGGCATCGTTGTCCGGCTTCGCCAGCGGCCTCGGCGCGGCGGCGGTCGCCGTCTCGGTATCTTTCGCGGCGCTGTTCCTGATCCGTTTCGCCGACCTGTCACGCTACGCGCCGCTGCTGCGCACGCCGGTCATGGCGCTGGCGGTCGGCATGCCGCTGATCGTCCTGCTTCGCATCAGCGGCATCGATCTGTTGGCGCATACCGCACAGACCCTGCTCAATCCGATCCTGATCCTTGGCGCGCTGCTGGTGCTCGTCGCCACACTGTTCGCCGCCTTCTCCGGCTCGCGCCACGCATGGTTCTTCCTCGCCGGCTGGACGCCGCTGCTGGCCCTGACCGCGCTGTGCAGCGCGCAAATGAATGGCGTGCTTGCCGACGCCCCCTGGCTTCCCGATATGGCGCTTGCCGCTGGCGCCTTCGAAGCCATCGTGCTTTCGATCGGTCTGGCCGATCGTGCCCTGACGATCCGTCGCGACCGCGACCATGCCCTGGTCCTGGCCGACAACGACGCGCTGACCGGCGTGCTGAACCGGCGCGCGTGGAGCGAGGCGGCCCGGACCATGCTGGAAAGTGATGACGAAAAACCCCTCGCCCTGCTCTTCCTCGACCTGGACTACTTCAAGGAACTGAACGATTGCCAGGGCCACGCGGCCGGCGACCGCGCCCTGGTCGCCGTGGCCGGCGCGCTGCGCACCGAACTTCGCCCCGCCGACGCGCTCGGCCGCTACGGTGGCGAGGAATTCATCGCCATGCTCGACGGCGTCGACCAGGAAAACGCCATGCACGTGGCGACCCGATTGTGCCGGCGCGTGCACCGTCTGGAACTCTCCGTCGGCCCACGCGGTCCGCTGACCATCAGCATTGGCCTCGCCATGCGCGTGCCCGGCGACAACCTCGAGACCCTGGTCGAGCGCGCCGATGCCGCGATGTACGCCGCCAAACTCGGCGGTCGCAACCGCGTCATGCTCGAGTCACGGCCGGTGCCAGTGACCGAACCGCCGATACCACTACGCCGCGTCAGCGATATCGGCAAAGCCCGCTCGTCAACCGAACGGCACTGAACCGCGCTCACGGAAAAAATCTCTTCGTTACTGATATGAAAACGTGATGGTCGCCCTCGCATAGAGTTCGCCCGGGATGAGAACGGGCTCCGTCTGAACGTAGCGCACCGTTAAAGGTAAAACCACCTCACCGCCGCTCGCCGGTATGTCGGCTACATGAAACTGGTTCTCTGCGCCTATAACAGAGCTATCCGGGCCGAAAAAAACTGGCACATTGCCATTTCGCAGGATCTCAAAGCCGACACCCATGGCTGTCGAGCCGTCGGCTAGCGAAAGCGTGGATGTACGATTTGCTGGACTGGTTGCGTCCGTCATGGTCGCATGCACGCGTACGTCAGGATCGCAACGTAAGCGCAGGTCGATTTCCCTCCCTCCAACCTTGCCACCCATCCCTTCAAACTCGCTCGCTGCTACAGGATCCAATGTGACGTAAAGCGTTTCATCTGAGATCAGGGCGCATGTATTCGCCCTCAATTCAAAATTACCTGCAACACGTCCCGGGTGTGACTTCCCATGGAAACCGCCCCGAATCACCGCAAGGTGGTACGAATAAGAAAGACTGCCCCTTCCATACGTAATTGGCGCTTGAATCAAAATCCTGGCCATAATGCGAAAGCGCATGCTGGCAGGAACTACTGACTCATAGTCAGCTCCATCAAATTTGATGGGCTTCATAGGACCGTCGTTATATGATCTCTTGAAAACAATCGCCAACTTGGCGCTCCCACCTCCGACAGAGGGCACGCGTAAGGCGGGATATGACTCACCGTCTTCAAGGTACGTCCCAACTACTGAGCGATCAGAATAAATCCATGCGACGCTATGTTCACCTGACAAAGTGCAATCGGTAAATACCTTGTCGCCTGATATCTCAACCCACTCACTCATGGGAACAAGCTCATTCACTACGGAACCCTGTGCCGTGCCATATACCATCTCACCAAAATCCAGGGCAGGAAGTTGGGCATCTGGAGCGCATGCATGTGCTTCCTGAAGCCATCCCGCCAGGGCCAACGTCGCTAGCAGCGCGCTGCGCGCCCTCCATCGTTTGCAATGTTTCATCTTGATTTCTCTCATGTGATTTCCCCGCGAGATGTAGATTTGACTCCGCCTCTTACGCCCCGGGTAGGCGATGGTATCGACGCACTCATATCGACAGCGAGTCTTCGGCTGCTCCTAGCCGGTTCCTTGACCGGTTGGTATGGCTTCAGGGCCTTCGTGTTGATCCATCGTGTCGGCTACCGTACAGATCGCCTGGGCCTTGCTCAGCCCAGAAGCCGCATGGGAATCGAGAACGTATCCCAACTGACAGTACCCGCCGGCCCGCTCGTCCCACTGCACGCGAAGTGACCCGGCGTCTTCCACCCCGCGAACAAAGATTCTTCCAGCCTGGGCAACGACGCCAACGGCATTGCCCTGTGCATCCAACACTTGCGCGCCAAACGGGAGCGCCTTTCCGTCATCGCGTGTCGCCGTAATCACCGCTGCGCGTCCGGTCACGGTTTCGTATTTCACCGCTACCACGGCACCGGCACGTGGCGCGACGCGCTGAAGTGTCGACCCGAGTTCGACATTCATGGAGGTCCCCTTCGGATCGATCGCCACGTTGTTATAGCGATAAGGGGAGAGGCCGGCGGTGACAGCGTACCCATGCCGGTCGACGCGGCCCTGGCTTCCGATCTTTGCGCCATGCGCTCCCCTGGCTTCAACGAGGGCAACGGTCTCGCCGATCGATTGGGCAAGCGTCAGGCCGCCGCCGTGCACGACGAGGCCACCGGATGCTGTCAACGACGCCTGTCGCGCATGGCGTCCGTGCGAATAAGCTCCTCCAAGTACCGCATACGGTGCTCGATAGCCTACATTCGTGGACAACTCAGTATCGCCGAGCCGATTACGCGAGGCGGATGCGCCGTAATTCACTGAGTCGCGGCTACCGGAGATCGTGGCGCGCATACCGCTGTATCTGTCGTAACGGTCCGCGCTCAGTTGCAGGGATGGACGCCTCGCGGTATCCGTTCCGAGCGGAATATTGGCGGCCACCGAGTACGAATTGCTTTCGCGACCGCCGACCTGGGAGCGACTGGCCGCCAGGGAGATCGTGGCTCCGCTCCAGCGGAAACCATACCCGAGCTGATAGCTCGACTGGCGGCCACCGTTTCCCCAGTAGTCGCTGCTGGAGCCGGACAGGGTCAGCGCATCGCCGCGGGCACTCACGGCCTGGCTCAGGGTCACCTGGAATCGACTGCGCTGCCGCCAGCGGTCGCGATCCGGGTTCGAAACGGACGGGTTTCGCTGCCCGCGATACGTCATCGCGTCGTTGAGTCCGAGGAACCCGGTACTGGAAAAGCGATAGGCCGCCAGCGATACATTCGTGCCGCTGCCCGGCAGCGCCTTGCTGTAAGCCACCCGAAAGCTTTGCCCGGAACGGTTATCGCCATCGACATTCCTTGTTCGCGATGTCGTGATGTCCATCGACAAGGCGCCCACCGGCGTATTGACGGCCGTACCGGCGAGGGCGCTCAGATACGTTCCCTGCGCCGCGCCCTGGCCGCCCATGTACGCGGTCACGGCATTGGACAGGCCTCGTTGATAG
>DASYLE010000057.1:0-11832 GCA_036009745.1 Luteibacter sp.
TGGCCGCTACTTTGGGGGAGCGCACCTTGTGCGCGAGTCCGTTGGGGCCGTGACTTCCCGATCGCCATCTCTAGGCAACCACTCACGTCCACAAGCTCCACGATCATCCAGGCGGCCATCCCAGCAGTGGCAAGAAGTCACGCGGCCGGCCACTGACCGGGCCTCTTACGCGCACCTTCCAAGCTCATCCGCCGCCTCTTTGATACACCGCTCGAACTCCTTCAGAGGAAACGTCATGCGAACAGACCCTGGCAAGATATACAAGTCGGTCAAGAACTCTATCTCCATGTTCTCGTTGCCGCCCTCCTTGCTGATCTGGCACAAACGCTACTTCTCGTAAGAGATTTCAACCAGCAAATGCTTATGCGTCGTGTCACTGACGAAATCCATGCCAACGCCTGTACTCATTAATTTCTCAGATTCCGACTCGTTCGCGTGATTTTATCGCCAGAACTTCCACCATGAACCCTTCTTCGCCACAGGAGAATCAACCAACGACGACTGGCTCTTCGGCGCTTCATTCGCCAGTGGCGGCGGCCAACTGGCATCCTGACAGCCGACAAGCTCGAATCGCGACATAGTGCGAGCGCAAGCCGGCGAAAATACGCCCGTCACCTCTTCAAGCGACGTATTTCCCACAAGCGCCCCCTGCTTGGCCGCCGTATTAAGCACCCTGAGGGAGGCCCGGAGTTTTCATCCCCATGCGTCGCCGCCATCCATCCAGGACAACTCTTCAGTTCGTATCAAAATGTTGATATCTCGCCACCCAGATACCCTTCCCGTCCAGTCATCGTAGAGGGCCAGTCGATCTGCATCCACGGTTGCCTGGATCAGAGCTCGGCGAGCACGGAGGTGCTCATGGCACCGTGGTGCAGGCGCAATGAGGTAAGCATATGGGTCGCCTTCGTCGTTCTCAGCATCAGTATCCACCGAAGCAACGGCTAGATCGGACTCATCGAACATACATAGCCAGAACAGCGGAATATAATCGCCCGCTTCCAGCTCTGCAGTCACTGGATAGAACTCTTTCCATTCCCCCGAGTTAGGCATTTTCCTGAACGTCGTTACATCCAAGTACACTCGATTGGACACCTCAAGCAACTCCATCAATCACCCAATTTAAACAATTCGCGGTAAGGACAAGAAGCCGAACATCGCGATGTTCGGTGCCTCCTTGCCGATCCGCGCGGCGAACAAGCGCGTCAGCCCCTTAACCCGATGTCCGAAAGCAGCTGCCCGGCACACGCCTCGCCAACGTCCCGCGCGTAAGCCTTGATCTTCGCGCCATCCTCCTCCCGCCAGGCATCGAGCGATCGCTTGTCGGGGCCATCACCCTGGCATGACGAGCGCCCGATGGCCTTGCCGTCCTCACCAAGCACGGCGGTTTCAAGATCGTAGTGAAGCCTGTAGTTGTCCGAGCCGAACATGCTGTCGTACGAGAGCAGCCAGAGAACCTGCTTGATCTCGACGCGGTAGGCATTGGCACCACCGGTAACGTCCATCTTCGCCAGCCTCCCGTCGATGGCCTTGCTCATTTCCAGGGCCGGCGTCTGCCCCTCGGCGGCATGTGTCCTGATATCCGCCGCGCCACGCTGGACCAGCGCATGGGTCTGCATGCCGATTTCCTGACCCTCTGCGAGCGAGGATGCGCCGCCGCCGGCCACGGAACCCGCGACCGACCCGACCACCATCCCACCGATCGCCATGCCCTTGCTCTTCACCTGCACGGCCGACGCTCCCTTGACCTCGTGCACCACCAGGCCACGTTCGCGAATCTGCGCGATATGACTATCGCTGATCCCTCTCGGCTGCGTCGCACAACCCGCTAACTGCCTCCGCTGGCATGGAACGCGGTGCTCAGCGCTATGCTCGCGGCACAGGCAACCCGAGGGCGACCTCGACGTTGCCGTGCCGCATAGAAGCCCGAGCGGCTGATCGACAGCAGTTTGCACAGGCGAGCGATATCGGCCTTCTCCGGCCACTGATCGATCACCAAATGGATCATTTCAGTTCCCGGGCGAAGAAGGCCGATGCTTTTTTTAACAGCGTGTTGTCCTCACGCAGGCGCCGGTTCTCCGCCTCCAGTTCACGGATGCGCTGTTGCTCGGCGGTCAGGGGCTTCCCCAGGCCAGGGCCACCGGTCTGCTCGGCGTCGTACTGGGCCAGCCAGCGGCGAACCGCGCTGTCCACCAGATTCAGATCGCCACATACCTGGCTCACGCTCAGGCCCTGCTCGCGGATCATCTTGACCACCTGCAACTTGAAGGCGGTATCAAAGCTACGTCGTGTGTTCTGTGCCATATCGTTCCGGTCTCGTGGGGAAATCATCCCCTATCGAGGTGTCCGAAACCATTAGACCAGGACAGGATTTGACGGACACCTTTGAAAGGGGACAATCCCCTGGGAGGTGTCAGATGGTCAAGCGTCAACAATTCACTGCGGAATTCAAGCGCGAAGCGGTCAGGCTGCTCGATGCCGGGGCACGTCCGGCATCGGAAGTGGCGGTCGATCTGGGGATCCGCCGGAACCAGCTCTACAAGTGGAAGGCCGAGCTGCAGCGTTCGGGCGAGCTCTCGTTCCAGGGCGCTGGACGCAAGCCTGCCGATCAGGATTCGGAGATTGCCCGCCTCAAGCGCGAGTTGGCTCGCGTCACGGAGGAGCGGGACATTTTAAAAAAAGCGGCGGCGTACTTCGCGAAGGAACTGCCATGAAGTACGACTTCATGCAGCGTCACACAGCGGAGTTTTCCCTGGCTGGCATGAGCCGTGCGCTGTCGGTCAGCCGCAGTGGTTACTACGCCTGGCGCGACCGTGAACCCAGCGCCCATCAGCAGGACGACCAGGCACTGGCCGAGCATGTCCGACGGGTGCACATCGAATCACGCGAGGCTTACGGCGCACGCAAGGTCTGGAAAGAACTGCTTGCCGAGGGCATCACTTGTAGCCGCCACCGTGTGGCCCGGGTGAGGCGCGAGAACGGTATCGAAGCGCGCCGGCGGCGCCGCTTTAAGGTGACCCACTATGCTCGGCGTCACAAAAACACGGCGCCAGACCTTCTCCGTAGACAGTTCCGGGTGGATCGTCCGAACCAGTGCTGGGTGGGCGATGTGACCTTCATCCGTACGCGCCCCGGCTGGCTGTATCTCGCTGTACTGATCGATCTGTGCTCTCGCAAGGTCGTCGGCTGGGCCATGTCCGATCGCAACGACGTGCCACTGATCTCGGCCGCGCTACGCATGGCCATCGCTCATCGGCGACCGGCGGTGGGGCTCATCCACCATACTGACCGAGGCGTGCTGTATAGCAGCGGTGACTATCGCCGCCTGATGGCAACACACGGCCTGCTACCCAGCATGAGCCGGCATGGCGACTGCTACGACAACGCCTGCGCCGAGAGCTTCTTCTCGACCCTGAAGAACGAGCTGATCCATGGCCAGGCCTTCGTCACGCGGGAAGCCGCTCGAATGGCGATCGTCAGTTACATCGAAGGCTTCTACAACCGCAAACGGCTACATCAAACGCTCGGCTATCGGACACCGGTGGTTGTGGATGACGAGGCTATGCGTGCTTAATTAACGTGTCCGAAAAAGCCGGGCCACCTCACCCCGTCCCCTTTGCTCCTCCCCGCCGTCCCCTTTGCTCCTCCCCGTCCCCTTTGCTCCGACAAAAAGCGGGATTTAACTACCCCCGTCCCCTTTGCTGTCCCGTCCCCTTTGCTGTCCCCTTTGCTCCGCGGCATGCCACCTTGGTTGCCCGTGCTGTAGGCGGTCAACCAGGCCTGGTTGCTGGCCTGGCTCAGGATGGCGTCGTAGGCCACGCTGCCAGGCAAGGTGCCTTGCAATTGCAGCGCCTGCCCAGGAGTAAGACTGGCGGCCAGACTCTGCGCCATGGCCAGGCTCTGCTCGCCGCTGACGCGGCTCCATTGCTCGTTGACGTTCTTCTGGCAGCCTGGTTCCCCCGCACAGGCGCTCCACTCCTCTTTGCTGTCCTGTCACACAGCTACCTCGTAAATTATCCTTGACGTGATATCCCAAGTAGAAGATCCATGAGTGTCCAGTTACCCGAGCCATATATGGGCGCTAGCTCCGGCCATTTACTGTCGCCTCGTAGACACCTTCCAGTCGATACATCCTCGACAGAGTCGATAAAATGCTGTCCTCTATCCTTCGTGACACGAATTCGTCCAAGGTTTGATGAGACATCGGCAACAAAGCCACCAAAACTATCTTGGCTGGATGCAATAATATTAATTCCTTCGACAACAATGCCGGCTGAAGTGAAGCTATCTTCCAAGCCATCTTCGATGCTCATATTAGTCGCTCCCTTCGAATCAGTTTAAGTCCGTCTTTGGAGACTTCATATCCCTCCCTTTCGGGTAGTCCAGTTCACGCGCGTATGACGATACCGACCCCAGCGACCCCCTCAGGTCATTTCTCCTTGGATTGCGAGGCGAAGGGCGTCGGGCTGCTCGGAAAAATGAACCGGACCCTGAGCACCCGTGAGCCTGAGCTTCCGGTGCGCAATGAATGGCTTTTGTGGCCAGTCAAGTATCCGAAAGGCCTACAATCATCTCGCCACGTAATTCACAACACCATCGATTACTCCGCTACGCCTTGTCGATCTTGCCACCCAAGATAGCTTCGCGATACCCATGAAGAATCCCCCTCCAACCATCGCTAGAAAGTACATCCTCGTCAAATGATATTGTTGGCAGGCCACGATTCATGCAAAAAGCATAAGTCTGATCGCTAGCGTCATCCAGAAAAAACCCATTGTCTAGGCGAAATATGCCGTCGAACAAGCACATCGATGCCAGGCACGATGATGCTAGATGAAATTTGTCGAACGAATTGTAGACGGTTTCGCAGATGTTATTCTCGTCATCAACTATCGTCTCCACAAGAATCACGCCCTTCCCAGTCTCGCTGTCATCAACTAGCTTATAGATCTTTGATGACCCGCACAGTAATTGATCAATTGCATTCATAGCCCCATTGATATCACGCATAGCGAATGATCCGTACCATTGCACGGTGAGTCTGTCGGTACCAAAAACTCTTAGGGCTTCTATCGTATTCATATATTTCACCTCATCGCGAAGTCATTATAGCCAATTGCTTTTCATCAGGGATAAACGACGAAATAACCTTACCTTGCTGAGGTCCGTCCTTGGCAACAATGACCACTAGGTTCTGGCCACCCACTTTACCGAGAAACGCACGACCTTGTGTTGCACCAATAGTCCAGTCCGTGACATGCAATGGCTCCTTCAGAATCGGTATTACGATACTTTTGAATGCCTCAACCCGTGACTGCAAAGAGCCCGTACTGGGAATCAAATTCCCTTCAAGGTGACGAATAGCGTGACCTCCGCCGGAACGCATACCAAGTGTGGCCGCTTCCGCCACTCCGGGAGCGAAGCCGATAGCATTTTGCGTACTAACAGCCTGCTTTGCTGCAACTTCCGAAGCTTCGGATCCGACCGCCTTGGCCGCATCCTTCGCAGCCTCCCCCACGGCAACAGCGACCTTATCCGCCGCCTTACCTTCCTTTATCGCGGTCTTGAGGACACCAAAGCCGACGCCGACGGCCTTGCCGACGCCAAAGGTGGCCGCACTGATCAGTGCATCGGTCGCCGCCTGCTTGCCGGCGCCCTTGTAGTCGCCCTGCCATAGTTTGCCGCCAATCTCGACGGTGCTCGCCAGTCCGGGTGCGGCGAAGCTCAGCAGCAGCATAGCGTCCTTGTTGGTCTGCTGGCGGACGTAGGCATCGATCGCCGCGATGGTCTGCGGGTCTTTTTTGTTTTGCTGTGTGTAGTAGTCCTCGAGCGCGGCCGCGATGGCCGGATCGCCGCCCGGATTCAACGCCTGCTGGACGTACTTGTAGGCTTCGGGATCCTTCAGCAGGGTGGCAATGCCGAGGTTACCGTTGACGAATTCGGCATCGGACACCGCCATGGAGTACGCCTGGGTCCCGTCGGGATTGGTCGCCCAGTGCTGGTACAGAAAGGCCTTGGCATCCGCTCGTGCCTGCGCGGTATCCGTGCCATCGGTGAACGTGGTGCTGAACTGGTCGTGGCAGCAAAAGGGGACGGGGGCAGTTAATTCGGACAAAAAGCGGGATTTAACTACCCCCGTCCCCTTTGCTCGCGTCCCCTTTGCTCGGAACAGGCAGATCACCGAATTTACGTCTTGAAGACTATCTGATGTCTGCGCCGCTACCTGCGGCCACACCGTCTGGCCACCCTTAAGCTCCGTACCGTTCTGAAGCGCCTGGAAGAAGGCCTCGCGATCACTGAGTTCCGGATAGAACTTGTACCCGTCGTCGTTACTGAATAGCGACGTGAGCAGAATCCCTGTGCCGCGTGCCTGGTCTTCGTTCAGTCCAGTCGGAACAGTCGGGTCAACGGCGTACTTGGTCGCGGTCCCGATGTCGCTCGCCTTGCAGCCCGAATCGCCTGTGCAAGTCAAATACAGAGCGATGTCATTTGCCTGTGACAAGAGCTTCGCGTCGACGAGTACTTGCCCTTGGCACGCGCTCACGTCACCTCCGCGAGTCAGACAGTTCTGCAGATCCTTCTTTACCTGTCGTAGCTCATTGTGTTTGAGGTAGTTATATCGAGTTCCATCAAGCGCAGTCGCTGCTCCTGCGCCACCGCCTAAGGCAGCACCCAGAGCCGTGCTGCCCAGTTCCAGCATTGAGGAAAATTCCGGCGACCGTGGGTCGTACCCCTGATCAGCCAGATTCTGTGCCATTGCTGGAATGGCGTATTGATTCGCCGCGGCGCCTAAGCCACCCTGTAAGGCGTTACCTCCACCGAGCCCGGTGACGGCCGCACCCACTACGCCATGCAACACCGTTCGCTCTTTACTGCCTTCCGCCCAGCCCATCTGCCCAGCCAGATCGCCCGCCGCGCGGAATCCGACCTGCCCCGCAACCCGCCCCAACTCCAACCGTTCACGGATCTTCTGTTCGTCAAAGATGCCTTTGAGCGCCTGGCTATCCAGGCTTGGCGTACGATCCAGGCCACTCAGGTCGACCGGGCCGTCGCGCACGACGATGGTACTGCTGGCAATGCCCGCTAAGGTTTCGCTGCTGCTATGGCCTTTTTGCGGGAAGGACATGCTCGGTGAGGCGCCGTAGCCCTCCTTGCCGAACGGGTTCGGGGTGCCGTCGCTGCCTGCCTTTCCACTGCTGTAGCCGCCACTGAGGCCGACGCCGGAGGCGCTGTAGTTCGCCTCGTTGTGAATCGCTTCCCAGGTCAGGGAGCCCGTGTTGAGCAGGTTCCTGGACGGGTCGGCGTCGCTGGCGATGACTCCACCCTTGAGGTGGGTGTTGCCGCCGACGGCGATCTGGAAGCCACCGTCGCCGGCACTGATGCCGCTGACTTCATTGACGCTGGTGTAGTGGCTGTTGATCTTGTCCTGGTTGTAGCTGGCTGAGCCGCCGTAGCCGTAGACGAAGGTGCCGCCGACCTGCTGTTGCTTGCTGGCGTAGTCGTCGGTGTCCTGCTCGCTTTCCACCCGCAGGTTGCCACCGATGGCGGCGATGACCTGGTTGCCAGTGAGCTGGGCGCCTTTGATCGTGGTGTCGTTACCGCTGACCAGGGTCAGCGTGTCTGAGGCGCCGATGGTGGTCTCGGCATGCGTGACGCCGTTGCCGGTGCCCTTGCCACGACCGGCCGAGGCGGTGACGTAGAAGCCGGTTTGCGAGCCGATCGAGAAACCGATCTCGCCACTGCCGTTACGGTTGGTGCTTTTACTGCTATGCAGCTCTTCCTGGCTGAGAAGGTTGATGTTATTCGCGGCGGCTAGCGCTACGTTGGTGCCGTCGACCTGGCTGCCGATAATATTGAGGTCGCCGCCGGTTGCGGCGATGGCGATGTCGCCGTTGCTGTGGATGCGGCTACCGTAGGCCGTTTCGTCGTGCGTCCTGGTTTCGCTGCTGGCGCTGCTGGCACCGATGCCGATACGCAAGGACACACCCGCGTCGCCGCTGGTGCCGGCGGCGGTCGCTGCCTGGTAACCGTCACTCACGGCGTAGGCGGCCTGTGCGGCATAGAGGGCCTTGAGGCGGTCGTCCTTCACCTCCGAGCCGCGCTTGGATGCACCGTAGGCCGCCTCCGCCGCGCTGACCACGCCGCCGCTCAGGCCCAGGGTGATGCCGGCGCTTTGTTTCTTATAGATCTGCCGGGTATCGGTCGTGCCTACGACTGCATCGATCGTCACGCTCCTGCCGACGATGGCCGCCCCCGTCTGGCTGAGCTCGCAGACGACAACGATCTTCAGGACCCGCAAACGTCTGCTTTCGGGTAAACGTGGCAAAATGCGCTGTCGAGTCGCTTAGTGGCATCTCGAGCGGGGGCCACGCCGCTTGGACTACACGCCACTGGTTTCGGTTCGTGAAGTCGACGACAAAACCCGCGCGACGAATTCTCGGCGTCTGATTGAAAACCGTCTGCTTCCATGCAGAGGCTTGTTAGCACCTGATCGTTGAGGCTCATTGTCGGGGCTTGAGGAAACCGTGCCCGAGGTGAAGTTTCACCGCACTCCAAGAGAGCTTTCACAATCTCGGTATTCGAAGCACCACTCTTTCGCCAGACCTCTGCAGAATCGGGCGGAGGCTGAAACGGCTCCCTTCCATTAAGAGCGCTAATGGCTACCCCGCTGGCTATCAATACGAAGCCAGCCGTCTGTCTTACTGGATTCTCGCAACCTGCCAACATGAACGAGGCAAAAAGGACAATAAGGAGCTTCATTTTGTTTCATTCCGATCAAACCAGTTGACTGGATAGGATGAGGCTTTCGCGCCCTCCGAGTCACTCCAAAACGCGCCGCAGCCTTTTCCTCCTGGATGTCCGTAACAGTTATGCGAGGTATTTTTTTGACCGGTACCAGCCCTCAGCATCTCCACCACAATATTGCTTCCGTCGGGAATGGTTCCGCCCGTCACCGGGTTTCTGCCAATAAAGCGGCCAACAGGATCAGAAACGTGATTCTGTAGCGTTAGAACCCACGCCTGGGCACCTGCCTTTGTTTCACGAGACTGTAAGTAGCTCAGCATTGCGTCCGCCTTCGCTGCGTTATATGCAGGACCGAAAAAATTAATGGTTGTATTGCTGAGAGCCCCTTGTTGCCCAGCATTCATTATTGAATCCATCGCGTTGCCAATCGTCATTGAACCACGGCTATGGCCATCCAGTTGCAGGCCATCCTGTCCGTATTGAAGCATCAAGCCTTTTAATTCTGTTGTCGCATTGGCGAGCCCCCAGAAGTCACCCTCTAGATTCTTTTGATAGCCGGCAACAAGCAATTCTGATAGCCCATTTCCGGCCTCGGGGAAATGCAGGTAGTACTGTGGACCATCGGCCTTTCCATTCTGGTCGGCGTACTTTTCCGCGCCCGGCTCGTCATTAAATATGCCGTTATTCGCGATATGCACTTTGCCGTCACTACTTTCCAGAAGGTGTAGTTTCTCGCTCTCGGTCAGTCGGCGACCCTGAACCAGCTCACCATTTTCATTCTTAACGACCTCATACAACTCTGCCTTTTCAATAAACATTGTCCGATAGGCTTCATCCGTGTACTTCACGCCCTGCGTATACGCGATGTCCTTAAGACCCCGACTCAACTCAACCTGCTCCTGCAAGGATTTAGTATCGATGGCCTTTAAGGTATTGCCACCAGATAGATCGAACACATCCCGATCCAGGCCGGCCAAGACACCAGTATCACCATTGCGCACGATCACCTGGCCAGCGGCAATATCCGACCGGGTCGTGCTGCCGTGATGCTCGTCCTCGCTGTCGTTGCCCAGTGCGTTCTGGACGATGCCCTTGGCCGCGTCATACTTGCTGCCGCTGAACATATCGCTGCTGGCCCCCAGGCCGAGGCTGCTTGCCTTGCCACTGGCTTCGTTCTGGAGATCTTCCACAGTCAGGCTTCCGGTGGATAGATAATTGTGTCCTGCACTGGCTGAACTCGCGATCACGCCGCCTTTCAGGTGCGTGATGCCGCCAACGGCGATCTGGAAGCCGCCGCTACCAGCACCGATACCGCTGACTTCATTGACACTTTTGTAGTGGCTGTTGACCTTGTCCTGACTGTAGTTGACCGAGCCACCGGAACCATAGACGAACGTGCCGCCGGCCTGTTGTTGCTTGCTGGCGTAGTCGTCGGTGTCCTGCTCACTTTCAACCCGAAAATTGCCACCGATAGCCGCGACAACCTGATCACCGGTCAGCTGGGCACCCTTGATCGTCGTATCGTTTCCGCTGACCAGGGTCAGGCTGTTAGATGCGTTGACGCTAGTTTCGGCGTGAGTAGTACCGTTGCCAACGCCCTTTCCACGTCCAGCTGATGCCGTGACGTAGAAACCGGTTTGCGAGCCGATCGAAAAGCCGATCTCGCCGCTGCCGTTCTTGTTGCTGCTTTTCATTTCGTGCTGCTCGGCCTGGCTGACAAGATTGATGTTCCGCGAAGCGGCCAGCGCAACGTTCTTTCCGTCGACCTCGCTACCGACGATGTTGAGGTCGCCACCGGTTGCCGCGATAGTCACGTCGCCGGCGCTACGGATACGGCTGCCGTAGGCAAGCTCCTCATGCGTTTTTGTTTCGCTACTAGCACTGGATGCGCCTATGCCGATGCGCAGGGAGACGCCACTCGCCGCGTTCGCCGCTGCCGCTTGCGTAGCCTGGTAGGCGTCGTTCACGACAGATGCTGCCTTTGCCGCGTAGAGCAGCTTGAGGCGACTGTCTTCGACCTCGCCGCTACGACGGGCATTTCCGTAAGCGGCTTGGGCGGCGTCAACCACACCACCAGCTAAGCCCAACGAGATACCCGCACTCTGCTTCTTATACGTCTGCCGACTGTCCGTCGTGGCAAGAGCCGCATCAATGGTCACGTTCTTGCCGACGATGGCGGTGCCAGTCTGGCTGAGGATGTCGCTGCCAGTGATGTGCACGTCGTTGCCCGCGCTCAGCGTGACCCGGCCATCCGTGCTGCCGATCAGGCTGCCGGTGGGGGTGGTGTCGGTTTGTTCGTAGCCTTGGCTTTCCTTCGACTGGCCGAGCATGACGCTGAAGCCGCCGCCGGACATCAGGCCGGATTGGGTGACCGTTTTGTCGTGGGTTTCACGGTGGGTGCTGGTGGCGATGCCGATGGTGAGGTTGTTGCCTGCGGCCAGGACCACATCTTGGGTCGCGCCGATCTGCGCGGCCTGGGTCGTGAGGTCGCGGCCGGCGGCCACGGTGACGCTGTCGCCGCTGAGCAGGGTGCCGAGGGCGAGCTTGTCTTCGGTGGCGTCGTAGGTTTTGGTGGTCTTGCTGGAGAGGGCGCCGGATTTCTTGGTCTTGCTCGTCTGCTCCCAGGTGTGGGTTTCGATGCCGGCGTTGAGGTTCACATCGCGGCCGGCGGCCAGGGCGATGCCGCCGGTGTCGCTGGTGATCGTGGCGGCGGTGGTGGTGAGGTCGCGGCCGGCGCTGACGATGACGCCCTTGGTTCCGTCGAGGCTGCTGCCGCGCAGGGTTTCGTCCATCGTCTGGGTGTGGACGATGCCGTGGCCGAGGGTGTTGCTTTGCTGGATGGTGCGGTCGGTGACGGCGTCGAGGGTGATGTCCTGGCCGGCGCTGAGGGCGAGGACGTTGGCGGTCTTGAGGTCGGCGCCCTGGCTGACAAGGTCGCGGCCGGCGGCGAGGACGGCGCTGCCGCCGGCCGTGATGGTAGTGACGTCGTGGGTGGTGCTTTCGCCTTTGGCGATATTGCCCTCGACGGCCTGGGTGTGGCCGATCGCATTCAGGGCGAGGTCGCGGCCGGCGCTCAGCTGTGCATCGCCG
>DASYLE010000058.1:0-15672 GCA_036009745.1 Luteibacter sp.
ATTCATTTCGTACGTGCGCTGGGTCTCGATCATGTTGACCATCTCCTCCACCACGTTGACGTTGGAGGATTCGAGCGAGCCCTGCAGCAGGGTGCCCATGCCGTTCAGGCCGGGCTGTCCGGTCTGCGCGGTGCCGCTGGAGGCGGTTTCCACATAGAGGTTCTGGCCCATCGGCTGCAGGCCGGCGGAGTTGATGAAATCGGCGAGCTGCAAGGTACCGAGGGTTACCGGCGTGCTGCTGCCATTGGCCGTGGCCGACACCGTACCGTCGGTACCGATGGTGACCGTGTCCATGTTCGGCGGCAGGGTGATTGCCGGCTCGATCGCATAGCCATCGGAGGTCACCAGCTGGCCGTTGGGATCGGTTTTCAGCGAACCGTCGCGTGTATAGGCGAGCGTGCCGTCGGGCATGGTCACCTGCAGGAAACCGCGGCCCTGGATCTCGACATCGAGTGAATTGCCCGTGGCCGAGGTACCGCCCTGGGTAAACATTTTCTGCGTGCCGACCACGCGTACGCCGGTACCCAGCATCAGGCCGGTCGGCGACTCGGTCTGCTCGGTGGTCTGGCCACCGGGCTGTCCCTTGTTCTGGTAGATCAGGTCCTGGAACGACGCGCGCGAACTCTTGAAGCCCGTGGTGTTGGCGTTTGCCAGGTTGTTCGAGATGACATCCATGCGCGTCTGCTGCGCATCGAGGCCGGTCTTGGCGATCCAGAGGGAAGAAAACATGGTGAGCTCCGTTCAGTGTGCGCGGCGGGTCAGCTGGCCTGCAACAATTTGGTCGATGCGTCGGCGTCGTCTTCCGCGGTCTTCAGCGACTTCACCTGCATTTCGTATTGGCGTGACAGCGAGATCATCCGCACCAGTTCTTGTGAGCCATTGACGTTGCTGCCCTCGAGTGCGCCCGAGGTGACTTTCACATCCGGATCGGGCGCGGCCTGGCTGCCGTCGTTCATATGCATCAGGCCATCGCCACCCTGGACCAGCAGCGTATTGCCCGGATTGACCAGGCGCAGGCGGTCGACCGTGGCGACCGTGGACGGCCCCTGCCCCAGCGGCACGGTCGAGATCGTGCCGTCCTCGCCTATCGATATCTCCGCGCTGTCCGGCACGGTGATCGGTCCACCGTTACCGAGCACCGCGTTGCCGCGCGAATCGGTGAGCAAGCCATCCTGGGTCAGCTGCAGGTCGCCGGCGCGGGTATAACCCTCACCGCCATCCGGCGACTGCACGGCGATCCAGCCGTTGCCGCGAACGGCGACATCGAGCGAACGGCCGGTCTGCTGCATCGAGCCCTGCGAGAAATCCTGGCCGATGCCCTTGGCCACCGCGTTGATACGGGTCGCCAGACCGTCGCCGACTACGGGCACGCTGTTGAACGCGGTCAGCTCGCTCTTGAATCCCACCGTGGTGGCATTGGCAAGATTGTGGCTGACAGCGTCCTGGGCCCGCATGATCTGCGAGGCACCGGTCATCGCTACGTAGACGGAACGGTCCATGGCGTCGCTTACCTGGAGATCGCGTTGAACAGGGTGCTGGCCAGCGTGTTGTCGGTCTGCAGCGCCTGCGCATTGGCCTGGTAGTTGCGCTGGGCCTTGATCATGTTGACCAGGTCGGCGGTGGTATCGGCGGTGCTCGACTGCTCAAGCTGGCCGGAGGCCACGGTGCCGAACTGGCCGACACCGGCGGTGCCCATGACCGGCGTGCCCGAATCGCCACTGGCGGCCCACGTGGTATTGCCGAGCTGACGCAGGCCTTGCAGGTTGGCGAAGTTGGCCATCGCCACCTGGCCGATCTGCTTGCTCTGGTTGTTCGAGTAATACGCAGTGACGATACCGTTCGAATCGACGTCGATATTGGTGAAGGTACCGGCGACGTTGCCGTCCTTGTCCACCGCGCCCGGCGCGAAATCGGTGCCGAACTGGGTGGTGTCGGTGACGTTGACGGCCAGCGTCATCGGGTTCGAACCGTTGCCGAAGTTGACCGGGTTGAAGGTCAGGTTGCCGTCGGCCGGGGTGGCCAGGTTGCCGCTCGAGTCGAACGTGACCGGCTGCACGCCGGCGTCGTTGCCGTCGACGGTCAGGTGCGCGTCCCAGGTATTGGTGCCGGTCTTGACGTAGTAGACGACGGCCGGATGCGTACCGCCCTGCGAGTCGTACACGCTGAAGGGCGTGCTGGCTGTATAGCTGTCGGTGTCGGTCGGGCTGAACGGCGTATTCGGCGGGATGGTCGCCGTCGCCGGCAGGTTCGCGCTCAGGGTCGCCTTGGTCGTGGCCTTGGCCGCGCTCTGCGCGGTGGTCAGGTTGAGATCGACCAGGGCACTGGTGTCGAACGTGCCGTTGCCGTTGGCCGGATAAACCTGGAGGTTGTAGCCCTCCGAGGTAATCACGTTGCCCGACGGATCCTTGGTGAAGTTGCCGGCACGCGTATAGGCAATGCCGTCACCGGTATCGACGGTAAAGAAGCCGTTGCCGGAGATCGCGAAGTCGAGGCTGTTGCCGGTGGTTTCCGGATCGCCCTGCTGGAACTCCTGGGCGACATCGGTCATCGCCACGCCGCCGCCGACCGCGGTGGCGGCGAGGTTGGAACCGGTCACCGCGAAGATGTCGGCGAACTCGGCGCGCGAGCCCTTGAAACCGACGGTATTCGCGTTGGCGATATTGTTGGAGATGACGTTCAGGTCGGACTGCGCCGCATTGATTCCGCTGAGCGTGGTGGTCAGGGCCATGGATGAATCCTCAAGGAGAGTTTGATGACGACGTCAGAGAATCTGGGCGACCTGGCTCAGCGGCACGCCGCCGATGCCCGCGACCTGGAGATACGTACCCACGCCGGTGCCGCCGTAACCGGCACCGGTGATCTTGCCGGCGACATAGGTGTCGACCGCGGTGCCGCCGCTGGTCGCGGCAAGCGTGTACTTGCCCTTGGCCACCGGATTGCCGCTGCCGTCCTTGCCGTCCCAGCTGAAGTTCTGCAGGCCGGGGTCCTGGGTGCCCATCGGGATCGTGCGCACGACATTGCCGTCCTGGTCGGTCACGGTCACGTTGACATTGCCGCTCGCCTGGACATTCACCGCACCGTCGATCTCACTGCCTTCGTAATCGGCGGTGGTCTCGGGCACGAGCACGTTATGCCCGACCAGGCCGGCCGAACTCAGGATTTCCGAGGTCTGCTGCGAGGCGGCGATGTTGGTACTGAGGCTGGTCACCGAGGTACCGAGATCCTGCGTCGCCGAGAGCGTACTGAACTGGGTCATCTGCGAGACGAACTGCGAGTTGTCGACCGGATTGGTCGGGTCCTGCGCCTGCAGCTGGGCGACCATCAGCTTGAGGAAGTCGCTCTGGCTCATCGCCGTCGGCGTGGTGCCGTCCGACGAGGATCCGCTGGTCGGCGGCGGCGGTGTGCTGCTGTTGTTATTCACGGGGGAGGTCATGGCGGTCCTTTGGACTACTTGCCGAGGTCGAGGGTTTTCAGCATCAGCTGTTTGGCCGTATTCATGACCTCGACGTTGTTCTGGTAGGAACGCGACGCGGAAATCATGTTGACCAGCTCGTCGATCGGATTGACGTTGCTGGAGTACACCTTGCCGTCGGCGTCGGCGAGGGGATTGCCCGGTTCGTAGCGCGAATCGATCGGCGCCTGGCTTTCGGTGACACCGAGGATGTTGACGCCGCCGGAGGCGCTTTCCGGATCGCTTTGCGTGCCGCGCGACTGCTTCATCGCGGCCGAGAACAGCGGCTCCTTGGCGCGATAGGCGGTATCCGCGCTGCCGCTCAGGGTGTCCGCATTGGCCAGGTTGCTGGCGGTCGTGTTCAGGCGCGTCGATTGCGCGGCCATGCCCGAACCGGCCACGTCGAAAATCTTCAGCAGGCTCATGAGGAGGTACCCGTGATCGCGGTCTTCATCGTGTGGATCGACGAAGTGATGAAGGCGAGGCTGGCCTGGTAATGCACCGCGTTGCTGGCGAACTGGGCCTGCTCTACCTGGGTGTCGACGGTATTGCCGTCCATCGACGGCTGGATCGGCACGCGATAGGCCAATGCATTGGCACCGGCGGTCGAGGCGTTATTGCCACCGATATGTCCGGACTGCGTCGCCGCCATCTGCAGCGGGCCGTCGCCATTGCCCTCGCCATTCCCCTGGCTTGTCGCGTCGCTGAGCGCCTTGCGGAAATCGACGTCGCGCGCCAGGTAGTCCGGCGTATCCGCGTTGGCCAGGTTCGACGACAGCAGTTCGGCGCGCTGCTGCCATATCTGCAGTGCCTGCGCGTGGTTTCCCAGCAATGGATCGGACTTGAAGTTCACGGATCGCCCCTCGGCATCTTTGCGAGGGTGATCGAGCAAGTAGCGTGCCATCAACCAGAGACGGAAAAGCCTCGCCCCGTGGAAACCCAGCTACGATGCGGGCTGCAGCCGTTGCGGCCACTGTCCGGCAACGATGGGACAGGCGCCACCGACGGAAAACCGACGCGCCGGAATCCGCGCGCCGCGCCAGCAAGCCGACGCGGGATCAGGCCGGAAGCAGCTCGAGCACGGCGTTGGCCAGGATGTCCGGCTGGAACTTGGCGACAAAGCGGTCGGCGCCGACCTTGTTGACCATCGCCTCGTTGAATACACCGCTCAATGAGCTATGCAGCAGGATCTTCAGGTGGCGCAGCGCGGGGTTCTCGCGCACCGCACGGGTCAGGGCATAGCCATCCAGCCGTGGCATCTCGATGTCGGAGATGATCATCGCCACGTTGTCTTCCGGCCGCCCCGTGGAAAGCTCGACCAGCCGCTCCAGGGCCTCCTGGCCATCATGGGCGACCACGCATTCGAGGTTCATCTGCTTGAACAGTTCGACCAGCTGCTGTCGGGCAACCAGGGAATCGTCGGCGACCAGGACACGCCGCGGACGCACCGGGCGACCTTCCGCGGCGATCTGCAGGCGCGGCGACAGTGCCACCGAGGATGGTTCGATGCTGGCCAGGACCTGCTCGACATCGATCACCGCGAGCAGGTTGCCTTCGAGCCGGGTGACCGCGTTGACCCGCGCGCCGTAACCGAGCGCACCGGGCGGCGCCGCCATCGCGGCACCGTCGACATGCACGATACGGTCGACGTCGCTGACCAGGAAACCCTGCATGGTCCGGCTGAATTCGGTCACGATCAGATGCGCTTCGGCCGCCGCGGCCATCGGCGGATAGCCCATGGCAGCGGCAAGGTCGACCACCGGGATGGTCTGCCCGCGATAGTCGAAGCTGCCGGCGACGAGGTCATGCATGCTCGGCATCCGTTCCAGCCTTGGCCGGCGCAGCACCTCGCGCACCTTGAACACATTGATGCCGAAGCCCTGGCCGTCGCCCAGCCGGAAGACGAGCAGGGCCAACCGGTTGTGGCCGGCCAGCCGGGTAAAGCGTTCGACGGTGTCGAGCAGGACTGACATGCGCTGTGATCCAGAGGCGTGCCGTTGTATCGACGTTGCCGGGCAAAGCTTGAGGGCATGGGCCTTCCGGCATCACCGCTCCGTTGCCTTTTCGCCTCAGTCGCTCTGGCATACATGTTGCTTGCTCAAGCTCGCCAGCCTCATGCCGACATAGAGGCTCACCTTACCTAGCGAATCGCAGAACTCATGAGCCTACTGTGGAGCCAGCACGTCCGACTGCTCGCCGAAGCCGCCGCCGCGGGCGATAGCGCGCGGGTTCGCGCCCTGTCCAGGCAGTATCCGGCAGCCGCGCGCGCCATGGCGACCGTGCTTTCCGCTCCCGTGCAACGCACCGTGCCGGCGACCGCGACCCAGGCGATCGAGCAACAGGGCCTGGTCCTCGCCGGTGCACAGACGCTCGGCGGCCAGCTGATCGAACTGACCGGCTGCGTCGAGGGCGCCCGCGATACCGCCGGCCGTTTGACGGATGCCAGCGCCAGGATCTCGACGGCGCTGGACCAGGCGCATGCCGGCATTGGCGGCATCGGCGATACCGGCAGCCAGGGCAGCGCCACCGCCGCCGAACTGGACGGCCAATTGCGCCTGCTGCGCAGCGCCCTGTCCGGCATGACCCGCAATCACGCCCAGTTTTCCGATTATTTCAATGAGATCCGCAAACTCACCGCCGCCGTGCAGGAAATCGCCCACCAGACCAACCTCGTTGCGCTGAATGCCGCGATCGAGGCGGCGCGTGCCGGTGAGGCTGGTCGCGGCTTCGCCGTCGTCGCCGACGAGGTGAAGCAGTTGGCGGAAAAGACTACCCAGACCACGGCCGAGATCGAGTCGGTGACCCATGCGGTCGGCGAGTTCGCCGGCCAGCTGGACGATGCCGTGCAGAACAGCCTGCGCCGGCTCGACCAGGCGCATGCCGGTATCGACGGCATGCAGTCGGCGCTGGGCAAGGTCGACGAGGCCGTGCGCGGTGCGCGCGGCAATATCGACACCGCCCGCGACGGCATGGGTGGACTGCACGCGCGCATCGCCGCGATCCAGGCAACCCAGGCGACCATCGGCCGTATCGGCCAGGAAAGCCGGCGCCAGGCCGACGCCTTGTCGCGCGCCGCCATCCTCGCCCATCGCCTCGGCATGTCGCGCATGGACGGCGACGGTGAACTGGATACGGCAAGCCTGAGCCAGCTCATCCGCGAAGCCAGCCAGGGCATGCGCTATGCACTGGACATGGCCGCGCGCGATCCGGGCGGCCTCGACCGCCGCTGGCTGGATACCGCGCCGCTCCTGCGTTGCATCGACCAGTTACGGACCCGGCAGGGGCAGCGCAATAACAGCCAGCCCCTGGCCGATGCGGGCGATCGCTTCACTTCGCAGAGCTCGACCTTTGTCGCCCTGCTCGCCGACGGCAAGCTCGCCGAGGCGAACCGATTCGTGCCCGAATTGCATCGCGACCTCGATGCCATCGTGCAGAACCTGTCCACCCTGCTGGCCGAACCGGTCGCATGAAATACGCCCCGCCGCTGTTCGCCGCTTTTGCCATGCTGATTGCGCCGGCCCATGCCGCGCAATCGCTGGACAGCGTGCGGGCAACGGCCGAGGCATGGCTGAAAGCGAACCGCACCCTGCCCGGCGCGCGCATGGTCGTCCATGCCGAGGCCATGGATAGCCGGCTCACCCTCGCCCCCTGCAGCAAGCCACTGGTCGCCGACCTGCCGGGCAACCGGGTGATCGGCTCCCGGGTCGGCGTCACGGTGACCTGTCCGGACACCGGTGGCTGGACCTTGCGCGTTCCCGTGCGGATCCAGATGTTCGGCAAGGTCCTGGTCACCAGCCGGCCGCTTGCCCGCGGCGACGGTATCGGCGCGGACGATGTCCACACCGAGGAACGCGATATCGCCAGCCTTTCCTATGGTTATGTGGCCGAACTCGGCCAGGTCGACGGCCGGGCCCTGTCCCGGCCGCTGAACGCCGGCACGGTGTTGACCCCGGGCATGCTGGCGGGCCGCAAGGCCGTCCGCATGGGCGACTCGGTGGCCATGATCGCCCACGTGGATGGGGTGGTCGTGCATGCCGAAGGGGTCTCCATGGGTGCCGGCGATGCCGGTTCCCGGCTGCGTGTGCGCAATGCCAACTCGGGCAAGGTGGTCGACGCGGTGGTCAGCGGCGTCGGCACGGTCGAGGTGCTGCCGCGATGAGAACGATTCGTAAACCAGGGGCCTCAGGCACTAAAGTTTGCCCGCGGGACGCCGATACAGGCGTTACAGGGCAACGAGGGTCTGTATGGACGGGCTCTACCCATGAAGGACGAAGCCATGAACAACACCATTAAACCGGGTCTGACGGGCCAGTCGCAGCCGCCGGTCCGCCGTGACGATGCGGTCGCCGGTGGCAAGACGGATACAGCTGTCAGCAGCTCGATCCGCCCCAGCGACGACAGCGTCAAGCTGACCGATTCGGCCAAGGCGCTCGATTCGGCCAGCCGCGCCGGCGATGCCATCGACACGCAGCGCGTGGATCGCGTGCGCGCTTCGCTGGCCGACGGCAGCTACCAGGTCAACCCGGCGAATATCGCCGACAAGCTGATCGCCAGCGACCAGGCGTTGGCCAAGGCATGATCCCGTCGCTTCCCGCTGAACTCGAGGCGGCCCTTGCGGCCGTGATCGCCGAGATGCGTGGAGGCGTGGATATCCTGCACGAAATCCTGCTGGACGAACGCGCGGCGCTGGACAGCGGCGATGCCGCGGCGCTGGACAAGGCGAGCCGCACCAAGCAGGCACGGCTCGAACTCATCGAGAACCTCGACAGCGAGCGGCGCCAGCTCGCCGATGCTGCCGGCGGCGACGACGCCACGAGGGACGGCTGGAAAGAGTTCGTTACCGCGCTGGCCCTGTGCCAGCAACTCAACGAGATCAACGGACGCATCGTCGGCCAGCGCATGGTGCAAGTACGCCAGGCCCTGTCGCTACTGACCGGCGGTGCATCCGATGGAGAACTGTACGGACCGGGTGGACACGCGCGCACATCGCTGCGTTCGTCTACTCTGGCCCAAGCCTGAACTACCAAGCGGCGCACTAACGAACATGTCAGCTCTCCAGCAAGCACCAGACCACGTCGACGACATCCTTCCGGTCGTTCGCGTGCCTATCCTGGACCGCCACCAGGCCTTGTTCGCCTACGAGCTGGTATTCCCGCGCCCCAACGGCGCGAGCACGGAAACCGCCGCCAACGAATTGAAGCAGCAGACGCTCAGCGCGATCGCCGACGGCAGCCTGAAGCGCCTGGTCCGCGACAACCGCGCCTTCCTGCGCATGTCGCGCGAGCTGCTCCTCGAACACGCCGACATCCTGCGCCACAACGCACGCATGGCCGCCAGCGTCGACGCCGCGCTGGGTACCGACCCGGTGGTGCTGGAGACGCTGCGTGGCCTGAAGGGCGCCGGCTGCCTGTTCATGCTCGAGGACTTCACCCTGCCGACCGATCCGGTCGCGCGGGCCGGCGTCGATGCGATGCTGGCCATCGTGCAGTTCGCCAAGGTCGCCGTCGACCAGCGCCATCCGGTCGCCGCGCGCGCCCATATCGCCTATGTGCAGGCCTTCGGCTGCAAGGTCGTGCTCACCGGCGTGGACACGCGCGAGACCTTCCTCGATTACGCCGAAACCACGGCCGATGCGTTCCAGGGGCAGTACCTGCTGAAACCCGAACGAGTCGACGTACCGCGCCTGTCGCCAAGCAAGCTCGGTGTGCTGCGCCTGATCGGCGCGCTGCAGGACCAGGACAACGGCCCGGTGGAACTGGGCAAGATCATCCGTGACGACGCCATCCTCAGCTACAAGCTGCTCGGCTGCGTGAATTCCGCTTATTTCGCCCTGCCCCGCCAGCTCAAGTCGGTGGAACAGGCGGCGGTGTTCTTCGGTGTCAACCGCATGCGCAACTGGATCTTCACCATGTCGCTCGGCGGCCTGGACGAACGTCCACCCGAACTGCTGCGCCTGGCCCTGGTGCGCGCGCATATGTGCGAGCGCCTCGCCGCCGGGATCAAGCCCGAGCTGCAGGAAATGGCCTTTACCGCCGGCCTGTTCTCCCTGCTCGACACCTTGATGAATGCGCCGATGGCCTACGTACTCGACCATCTGCCGCTCGCCGTGGAAATCCGCGAGGCGCTGCTGGAAGGCCAGGGCCCGTTCGCGCCCCTGCTCGACCAGATCCGCCTGTGGGAACAGGGCCAGCTGGAAAACGACGCCGCGGTACGCGAACGCCACATCCAGAGCATGGCGACGGTGTACCACGAGGCCACCCAGTGGGCCGATCACGTCTATTCGTTCGCCGACGAAGCCACCACGACCACGGCTTGACGGCTTGCCCCGGGACCCGACGAACCCGTGCCCCGGCACGGGTTTTTCGTTGCGCTGTCCGAAAAACGAAACGATCCGTCTTTTCCACGGCTGTTTATCGCGACAGACCGGGCCCATAAAGTAGCGCTACCCATCATCGCCCCAGGTCGACGACACGATGACCCGCCCTCCGGTTCTCTTCATCTCCCATGGCGCCCCCACCTTCGCGCTCGAGCCAGGCATCCTTGGCCCGAAGCTGCAGGCGCTCGGCAAACAGCTCACCGATGTGCGCGCGGTCCTGATCGTCTCACCGCACTGGCAGACCGATGGCATCCGCGTGATGAGCAGTACGCAGCCGGAAACCGTCCATGACTTTGGCGGATTTCCCCCGGAATTCTACGAACTGCGCTATCCCGCACCCGGCGCGCCGGCATTGGCCACAGAGGCGATGCGCCTGCTCGCCGACGCCGGCTTCGCGGTCACCGCCGATGCGCGCCGTGGCCTGGATCACGGCGCCTGGGTACCGATGAGCCACCTGGTACCGGACGCCGGCCTGCCGGTATTCCAGGTGTCGATGCCGCGCGAGCTCGACCCTGCCGGTGCGCTGGCTATCGGGCGGGCGTTGTCACCCTTGCGCAAGTGCGGCGTGCTGGTGGTCGGCTCCGGGAGCCTGACGCACAATCTTTACGAAGCGCGGCGGACGACCGACGAAGCAGCGTACGCGAAGGAGTTCGCGAACTGGTCGCGCGAGGCCATC
The DNA here is from genome assembly GCA_036009745.1 of Luteibacter sp. Classification (GTDB taxonomy): domain Bacteria; phylum Pseudomonadota; class Gammaproteobacteria; order Xanthomonadales; family Rhodanobacteraceae; genus Luteibacter. The sequence continues at coordinate 10,504 of DASYLE010000058.1, forward strand.
CTCGCCGGGGATATCGATGCCCTTGCCGATTATCGTCGGCGTGCGCCCCATGCCGGGCGCGCCCATCCGACCGAAGAGCATTACCTGCCCTTGCTGGTCGCCGCGGGCGCCAGTGAGGCCGGGGAAACGACCAGCGTCATCGAGGGCGGCATCACCTACGGCGTGTTGTCCATGGACTCGTACGCGTGGGGCCTGCCCCCGACCGCCATGCCATGAACAACCCGGCCAGTGACGCCAGCATCAGGCGCCGACGGCGATGGCATGCACCATCAGGTATTGCCAGATCAGCAGCAAGGCCATGCCGACGATGGCGAGGAAGGTAAACGCGAAACCCACCGCGCGGCCTACCGAATAACCGCTGGACTTGCCGAGGCCATTGGCGTGGGCCAGCCGACCGAGCACCAGCAGGATGCCGAAGCCGTGCACGATCCAGGGCACGGTCTGGTTGATTTCCACCACCAGCAGGAGCAACAGGCCCACCGGCACATATTCGACGGCGTTGCCGTGCGTGCGGATCGCCCGCAGCAGACGGGAGTCGCCGCCGTCGCCGAGGCCCACTTTCTGGCGGTTGCGTAACAGGACGACGCGGGTGGCGAGGAACATCATCCACAAGGCCAGGATGGCCGCATACAAACCGGTGATACGCATGGCTCGCTCCTTAGCGGGATGACATTAGCGGGGCGAAACGGAGCGCGAGCGCCAGAGGGCGAGCGCGATGCCAATCACGGCGAGCAACAGCCAGATCGAGGCGGTGAGCGCGTCACTGCCAAGCCAGAGGATACCGGCGACCGCGCCGATCACCATCGCGCCGGTGCCGACACAGAACAACGGGTCGTGCGCCATGCGGCGGCCATGCGAAAGCAGGAAGACGCCAGCGGCCGCCAGCAACAGGGCAGCGATGCGCAGGGCCCAGGAAAAGTCGGGTGGCTCAGGCATGCCCGGCAACACATCGAGCAGGGTGCGATCCCCGATCTGCACATCGAAGCCGCGGCTGTCCTCGGCGTTCGGACCGGGAACCAGGCTTTCGCCATCGATCCGCGCGACGACGGTAACGCCTTGCAGGGGTACCGCTTCCCAACTCACGCGCAGGTCGCCAAGCCGCGGCGAATCGGCGCGTGCGCTGGTGACCAGGGTATCGCCCACGCGCTGGAAGCTCACGGCAAGGTTCGGCGGCAACCGTTCCATGTCCGGCGGCACCGGCATGCTGCCCGGCAAGGCGTGCAGCAACGGCGTGGAAAGCAGGAAGCGACCCAGGCGTACCTGCCCCGCGTCGAACTGGCGCCCGACGATGGGAAACGCGCCCGGGTTGACATGGCCGGCCGGATGCACGAAGTCGGTCGCGTCCAGCGGACGGTCGACCCAGTCCAGTTCGTAATGCACGTTCTCGCCGAGGCGGATTTCGCGCCACTGGAACATCTCGACGTGGCGGACAAGCACCGGCGTGTCCACGCGCAGGTCGAATTCCGGATCGTGCGGCGATTCGACGACCTTTGGCACGCCGCTCACCCGGGTCGTCGAACCATGCTGGCCCGCACCGGGCGCCGCCCGGTCGCCGTCGAGCACGGGGCCACCCTGCCGCACGATGGCCGAAGCGTAGTCGACCTCGCAGCGCTCGTTGTAGGCGATCAGGCCGAGCCCGAGCAGCAACACGAGCGCGCCACCGATGCGCGCGATCCACATGACCATTGCCGATTCCCGCCCAACCACCATCGCCTGCCGCCCCTTGTCGCGACCTTCAGGCCGCCCTGTCCAGCCCGGTCAACCGGGTCTGTTCGTTCGCCGTGCCATAGCGGCCGCGTTCGTCGCGTACAACGTCGGCTACCGCGCACTCGTGATCGTGTGTAAAGAAGAGTTGCACGTTGCGTGCCAGTTTGTCGTCAAGAAAAGCGCGTTTCTCGTCGATCAGCTTTTCCGGCCAGCGGTCATAGCCCATGGTGATCGGCAAGTGCACCCAGGCGCGACCGGGGATCAGATCGGCGCAGAAAACCACGCCGCCGATTTCCGCGAGCATCAAACCCGGGGTGTGGCCGTCGGAGAAGGAAAAGCGCACCGCGTCGCCAAGTGCCCCGGAGCGCTCACCTTCGACCAGCACCAGCCGGCCGCTGGCCTTGAGCAGGCCAGGCAGCTCCGGAATGAACGAGGCACGATCGCGTGGATGGGGATCCAGTGCCCGCTGCCAATGTTCGGCGCCGACCACATAGGTCGCCTTCGGAAAGAGCAGGCGCGGCGGCAGGCCCTCTTCCCACGCGGCGAGCAGGCCGCCGGCATGATCGAAGTGCAGGTGCGAGAGCACCACCACGTCGATGTCCTCATGTGAAAGCCCGGCTCCGGCCAGCGAATCGAGCAACACATGGCGATCCTCGACCACCCCGTAACGCTCGCGCAGCGCCGGTTCAAAGAACGCGCCGATGCCGGTCTCGAACAGGATATTGCGGCCGTCCACATCGGTTGCCAACAGGCAACGACAGGCCAGCGGAATGCGGTTCTGCGCGTCGGCGGCAATCCAGCGCGACCACACCGCCTTGGGCGCGTTGCCGAACATCGCGCCCCCGTCGAGCTGCTGCGAATTGCCTGTGAGCGACCAGAGCTTCATGGCGAACGACCTTACTGGACTTTACCGAGGCCCGACGGCCGGCGCGGATCGCTGGCGGCGTCGAGCTTGTTGGTCGCATGGTCCCAGGTAATCACATTCATGAAGCCCCAGGGACTGCGCTCTTTCAGGGTGTACCCCATGTCGGTGAGCGACCTGGAGGTGGCCTCGTCGAATACGCCGGCTTCGACATCCACCCGGTCCGGCAGGTACTGGTGGTGGAAACGCTTTTGCGCGGCGATGTCGGCGGCGCTCTTGCCGTCGACGAAGGCGAGGATGCCCTCGAGCACCTGGGTAATGATGGTCGAGCCGCCGGGCGAGCCGATCACCGCGCTGCGGTCCTTGCCCAGCACGAAGCTCGGCGACATCGAGGACAGCATGCGCTTGCCCGGCTCCGGTGCATTGGCCACGCTACCGCGAAGGCCGAACGCATTCGGCTGGCCGGCGACCAGGGCGAAGTCGTCCATCTCGTCGTTCAACAGCACACCGGTGCCTTTGGCGACGAAGGCCGAGCCGAACTCCAGGTTCACCGTCAGTGTCGAGGCGACCATATTGCCGTCGGCGTCGATGATCGAGAAATGCGTGGTGTGCATGCCCGGCTCGGAGGCCAGGGCCGCCGGCAACATCGATGAGGGGGTCGCCTTGTCCGGCAGGATCGTCGCCCGCAGGCCATCGGCGTAGTAGCGCGAGAGCAGCATGTCGAGCGGCATCTTCACGAAGTCCGGGTCGCCCAGGTAATCGTTATGGTCGCGGAAGGCGCGACGCATGGCCTCGATGACGAAATGGGTCGCATGCGCCTTATCGAACTTCGCCAGGTCGAAACCGGAGAGGATGTTCAGTATCTCGGCGATCGCCACGCCACCGGACGACGGCGGCGGTGCGGTGATGATGCGGTAGCCGCGATAGTCGACCGAGATTGGCTCGCGCTCCTTGACCTTGTAGCTGCCCAGGTCGGCCGCGGTCCAGTTGCCGCCGGCGGCCTGCGAGGCATCGACCAGCAGCTTGCCGGTCTCGCCACCGTAGAAGCCTTCGATACCCTTGGCGGCCAATCGCTCGAGCGTCTTCGCCAGATCCGGATTGCGGAAGGTCCAGCCTGACGACGGCACCTTGCCGCCCGGCATCAGCAGGTCGACGGATGCGGGATAGCGCGACAACACGTCCTTGCGCTCGTCGATCGCACCGAGGAAGCGGTCATCCGGCTGGAAACCGTCACGGGCAATACGGATCGCCGGCGCCAGGGACACGGACAGCGGCAGCTTGCCATAATGTTCAGCCATCCATACGAGGCCCGCCGGCTCGCCCGGAATGCCTGCCGACAAGGGGCCGTTGATCGAGTTGTTGCGATCCGGTTTGCCATCTTTGTCGACGTACAGTTTGCTGTCGACTGCCTTGGGCGCTGTCTCGCGCGCATCGACGAAGACGTTTCGCTGGTCCCTGGCAACATGCAGCAGCGCCATGAAACCACCGCCGATGCCGGAGCTCTGCGGTTCGACCACGGCCAGCGTGGAGGACACCGCCACGGCTGCATCGAAGGCATTGCCGCCCTTCCCCAGCACTTCGAAGCCGGCTTCGGTCGCATGGAAATTCGCACTCGCGATCGCGGCATGGCCAGGACGGACCGCCGATACGACGGTCTTCGCGGCCGGATGCGGCGCATCGGCATGGGCAACACCGACCACCAGCAACGCGGATGCGGCCAGCGTGCGCCACGACAGGGCGTATTTCATGCTTGGTTCTCCTTCGAACGGACGGGCGGCGTTAGCGCCAAACCGGAAGGGTACTGTAGATATGCGCGATCCGGCACTGGAGTGCGCTCGAAGACTGGTCTGCCGTTGCAGAGCCGGCGAACGGGAGATTCACGGCCTCAATAGACTCGCGAACAGGGTTCGCTCCCACAGGGGCTCGCCGCGGACTTGTGGGAGCGAACCCTGTTCGCGAGTCCTTTGGGGCCGGACATGCATAATTACGGGCTCTGTTTCAAGGAACCGTCGAACCAGCCGCCATCAGGTGCTCGTACTTCAGCGTGAGCGTGTCGCGGCTTTCCTCATGCTCTGGATCGACCAGGATGCATTCGACCGGACAGACCTCGATGCACTGCGGGACGTCGTAATGGCCGACGCATTCGGTGCACAGGTCCGGGGCGATGACGTAGTACTCCTCGCCCAGCGAGATCGCCTTGTTCGGGCAGACGGGTTCGCAGACGTCGCAATTGACGCACTGGTCGGTGATTTTCAGGGACATATGGGGAGCTTACCGCATGTCGCGCGGCACCCCCGTGAACGGAGCCGCCGGTCCGATCATCGCGGCCGGCGGCTCCAACCCAATGCGCAGGGGCTGCGCTTATTTCGCTTCGACGATGCGGATGATCGCCTGCGAGCTGGCCAACTGCTGCTTGATCGCTTCTGCATCGGCCTTGGTGCCGACGAACAGGACCACGACGTCCTTGAAGGAGCCCGGTTGCACGTCCTTGAATGCATCGACGACCAACTGTGCCGTGATACTGGAAACCGGACCGCCGAACGCGAGCATGTTGCCCGGCAAAACGCCGCGCGCAACTATCGTCTTGACGTTTTCGAGCT